>MHCC01000010.1 GCA_001816475.1 Candidatus Blackburnbacteria bacterium RIFCSPLOWO2_01_FULL_40_20 | reverse complement strand
GAGACGGAGCAAATCTAGTAATTGCGAGATTGCCCTTTACATCTGTACGGCAGTTTTCCCAAATATGAAGTCTGGGTTTTGCCTTAATTCTATCTTTTAACCGCGCGAAGGCTTCTTGACCTCGGGGTGTACCCAAAAGTTCTGATGTTTCTACGAGATGACATTTAATTTCGTGGAACGCACCAAAAAGGGCTTGTGATGGAGTATAGCCCTTCTCCTCAAAAAACTTTGGGTCATAAGTGGCTTCTCCTGTTTCCGGATTGATAGCCCAACCGTCACCTCTTTTGAACGTGAATCCAGCGCCGCCAGCAATATCGTTTAGTATTCTCTCCTCACCTGTCAAAAAAGCTCTGAATTTTTCTTCGACAGGGGGAGTCACTACGCCTTGTATTTCTGGTTTTTCAGGATTGCCCATATTTTGGTTTTCTTTGCGAGAATCCACACTCATAGTGCGTTTATATCCTCACCCTCAAAATATATTGGGTAAACGTAATCATTATATAACAAAAATTACAGACCCGTCTAGCCACTGGCGCAACGAAACAAACGCCTTTGACGCTAGCTTAACTTCTTTTGCAGATAACCAGCCAAAACCTAAAATTCCAAACTATGTCCAATTTTCCGGACAAACTATAAACCTTGGAGCAAGGGAGAAAGCAAAAGATTTAATAATGACTGGTTTTAACTTTTATCTTTCAGAATACTTAAACGCCAATTACCCGCCTTGGTAAAGCTACCTAGGACTTCCGCTAGGTGTGCTTCCGTTAAATACACGAATTTGCGGATTAAGCTGAACACTCTGTGCGGTAACGCTGCCGTCTGAATTCTCTGTCCCAAAGACAGCAACTTTCTCACCAGTTTTTAGATCAGATTTTGACCCCTCTGCTGACTTACTAAACGTAGTGGTATCATTTAACAAAACAATCTTACTGCTGCCGTCTTGTAATTTAACAGTGATACTTTTATCATCAGAGCTGATAATTTCCCCATTAACTGGTCTCAATCCTTGAGCTCTTTGTTCAAAATTACCATTTCTTACTCCCTGAAAGTTTCCCGCTTCGCCGCGAGGCGAGCCAAAACGTCCTGTTGGACTTTTTGACTCCTGATATTTCATGCCTGCAAAAAACCCTCCAGCTCCTACTACTAAGGCAACTACAACGATAATTATTAGTATGTTGTTTTTCATAAATTCACCCCCTCTCAATCCTTCGACTACTTCGACTTCGCTCAGTACAGGTTCGCTCAGGATTGTACTGAGCCTGCCGAAGTACAAATCCTCTCAATCCTTCGACTACTTCGACTTCGCTCAGTACAGGTTCGCTCAGGATTGTACTGAGCCTGCCGAAGTACAAATTTTTTACGTCCGCCAATTGGCGGAGGCAAGCTTTGCTTATTCATATCTTAATGCTTCAATCCTTCGGTAAACTCAGGATCTGCGCGCTACTCATATCGTAGCGCTTCGATTGGCTGTAAATTAGCCGCTTTTTGAGCAGGATACCAGCCAAATAAGATCCCTATACTTGCTGAAACTCCTATAGCTAAAAGAACCGAACTTGAGGATAAAGTAAAAGGTAAGTTAATAAAACTGGATGCAACGAAAGAGATACCAATACCTAAAACCATTCCTATAACACCACCGACAAAAGTAAGAATAATAGACTCAATAAGAAATTGGGTAATTATTACTTTTTTCTTTGCTCCTAACGCCTTCCTGAGTCCTATCTCTCTAGTCCTTTCAGTAACAGTTACCAGCATGATATTCATAATTCCGATACCTCCAACAAGCAATGAAATTGCTGCAATACCAGAAAGAAGTGCAGTAAAAGTGCCTGTAATTTGAGAAGCTGCACCCAGGATGTCCTGTTGGGAAAATATGGAAAAATCTGCCTGTGCTGGGTCACTTAGTTTATGTCTGGCAAGTAACAGGTATCCTACCTCATTTTGAGCATCTACCATAACATCGGGGTTTTTAGCTTCCAGAGCTATTGAAGTTACATGATCTGCTCCGAAGAGTTGTTTCTGAGCAGTTGATAGAGGAACCCACACAATATCATCCTGATTTTGAAAACCAGTCCCACCCTTAGAATTGGTTATACCTATAATAGTTAGGGTTTGCCCATTTATTCTAATTGTTTGGCCTATTGGACCCGCTTCGCCCGCGAAGCGAGGCGAGTTTGCCCCCTCCCCAAAAAGATTGGTTACAACAGTTGGACCAAGTACCGCTACCTTGGCAATACTATTGACTTGCTGCTCACTAATAAAATTACCTGAAGCTAGGGTAATATTCCTAATTTCAGCATAGGTTGGTGTAACACCAATTACTTGAGTATTAGTGTTGGTTCTGCCTGTGGTGACTTGGGTTCTGCTGGTATATTCCGGTGAAACTTTTTCAATAGTTGTAATTTGGGGTGAGGTAGATATTGCTTCTGCGTCCGCGAGTGTTAAAGTTGTTGCTCCTCCGGCTGCACTTCTGATACCTCCCTGACTGGTAGAGCCTGGAGAAACAGTTAAAAGGTTTGATCCTAAGGATTGAATTTGTGACTCTACAGCCTGTTGACCGGCTTGGCCCAAAGAAACTAAGGCAATCACACTGCCTATGCCAATGACAATTCCTAAGGTTGCAAGTCCTGTCCTTAGCTTATTAACCGTGAGCGTTCCAATTGCTTCTGTAATAATTTCTGTATATTCCATAACACTCAATTAATTTCTAATTTTTCTTTGTTTATGGTCATTCCCATCCTTGATGATCTTTCCATCTCTAATATGGATGATTCGTTTTGCATGTTCTGCGATACCTGCCTCATGGGTAATCATGACAATCGTATGACCCTCGTCATTTATTTTTTGGAAAATAGCCATAATCTCTTCAGCCTGAGCAGATGCAATATTTCCCGTTGGCTCATCAGCAAGTAATATCGCGGGGTTCATAACAAGAGCCCTTGCTATAGCCACTCGCTGCTGTTGACCTCCTGATAGTTGATTTGAAGCATGTTCCATTCTATCTCCAAGTCCGACCATCTCTAAATACTTTTTAGCCCGTTCCAACCTTTCTGCTTTAGGAATACCAGCATAAATCATAGGCAGCATGACATTTTTCAAAGCTGAGGTTCTTGGGAGTAAATTAAAAGCCTGAAAGATAAAACCAATTTTTCTATTTCTTATATCAGACAACTCATCATCGATAAGTTTTTGCACTTCCTCTCCATCTAGGATGTACGTTCCGGAAGTAGGAGTATCTAGCGCTCCAATAATATGCATCAGCGTTGATTTACCAGACCCTGAGGGACCCATGACGGCAACAAACTCACCCTTTTTTATTTCAAATGAGACATCGGATAAAGCAGTGGTTTCTAAGACATCAGTCTTGTAAATCTTAGACAGATTTTTAGCTTGGATAATTGTTGCCATATTTAGATGCGTTTGCCGAAGTATCACCTTCGTTGGATCTGAATTCCTCCTGAACCTCCACCGCCTTGCCTAAAACCACCAAAGCCCCCTCCTCCAAATGGTGAAGTACCGCCCTGTGAGGAGGTACCTGCAGGCGTAGTGTTACCTGTTATTACAACATCACCCTCATTAATTCCTGAGATAATCTCTGTTTGCGTATCATTTGAGCCCCCTATTTCTACTGGAACTTGGGTAATTTGTCCCGCTTCGCCCGCGAAGCGAGGCGAGCCGTTTCTCATTACTCGAATCATTGATTGTCCGTTTGAGGTTTGAACAGCTGCCGAAGGCACAAGGATAACATTGTTTTTAATGTCAGTAATAATTGCGGCATCTACTCCCATATTGGGATAAATATGGTCATTTCCGCTATCAAAAGATATAACTGCCGGATAAGTGGTAACCCCGGAAGATACAACGCCATTGGTGTTAATACTTACCACAATTCCTGTAAAAGTGAGGTTGGGAAAAGCATCTAAAGTCATGGTTACTTTTTGCCCCCCGGTAACTTTTACAGAATCTATTTCAGAAATATTAACTTGAGCTTGAAGCGATCCGGGTTGGTTTATTGAACCTAAAACCTGGGAAGTGCTGGTGGAAGTTGAACTACCGGAGGAAACAGTAATAATCGCCCCAGGAGTTATAGTCAAACCCTTAACCACTCCGGAAACAGGAGCGGTGATGGTAGATGAAAGCTGGCTTAAATTCAAAGAAGCAGCAGTCAAAGATGACTTTGCTGCACTTATAACAGTTTGCTGCTGTTTATAGTCTGCTTCAGCTTGTAGCCACAGCGCGTTTTCCTGAATATATGTAGGATCATCTGTTGCGAGTCCTCTTGCTACAGAACCGTTTATAAATGTTTGGTTTGCCTTAAAAAGGGCGGCTTGCAGGGAGTTTGTTTTTGCTTGAGCGCTATCAAGTGAATTTTTAGCGGATAGATAACTTGCGTAAGCCGCTGCCTGTTTTTGTTGTGAGGCTTGATCTAAGGTTAAAGTGGCAACAGTTTGCCCAAGGCTTACAGTATCTCCGTTTTTAACCAACACTTCTTTTACTACACCTGAGGCTTGAATTGTAATATTTACATTATTGGCAGTCGTGATTTGGCCTGAGGCAGAAACGGAAGTAATTAACGTTCCTTTTTCTGCTTGGGCTGTTTGGTATTGGGGTTGTGCTTGTCTTTGGCTCAAAACTCTTGAACCGCCAAACCAACCAATTGCTAATAAAACAAGCAGAATTGCCAGCTTCTTTTTCCAAGAAGCCTTCAACACCCAGCTCTTTAGTCCGATAAGTTTACTAAAAATACCTTTTAATGAATCCATTAATCTTAGCTTAATAAATAAACCTGAGAAATAGCTTAGAATGATGGGGCTAGATAATCTTGTGTGGTTGTTTAACTGGAAGATGTATCGAGAAAGTAGCACCTTTGTTTATTTCACTTTCAACAGAAATGGTGCCGTTGTGTCTGTCTATTATCTGCTTGGCTATTGATAATCCTAAACCAAACCCTTCAACGTCTGTTTTTGCTCTTGATTTATCTGCCCTAAAAAAACGATCAAATAGATGAGGAATATCATCTTTATCTATACCCATTCCCTCATCCTTAATATCAACTACAATAGAGTGGTCTGTCGTATAAGAGATTAATGTTATTGATGTGTTTTTACGACTGTATTTAATTGCATTATCAAAAAAAATAACAAAAGCCTCTGTTAAACTCTGTCTATCAGCTTGCAAGTAAATGTTTTTAATTTTAATGTGAGTAGAAATTTTTCTGTGTTTGGCTAAATTGGCAACTTTTCTGCAAGCCTCATCTATAATTTCTTTAAGTGAAACATTTTCAAAAACAATGTTCCCATTAGTTTTCTGATATTGGGTTAGTTTGATTAAGTTATCTGATAAAGATTGCAGATTATTAACTTCCTCTAAATTAGACTCCAATATATTCTTAGTTTCTTTTTTTAGCTTTTTGTCCCGTAAATTAACTTCAATTTCTGTCTTCAAAGATGTTATGGGAGTCCGGAGTTCATGCGAAGCATCAGTAATAAACCTGTTTTGCTCGTCAACCATATTTTTAATTGGCCGTAATGTCCTACCTGCCAAAAAATAACCTGCTAGACTTGACATGCCAAAAATACCCCCGTTAATCAGAAGTAAGATCATTTTTAATCTATTCTTTGTCTCCTCTATCAACTCTGGGTCAAGCAAAAATGCACGAGGCAATCTTTGGCGAAATTCAGAAGGGATATCATTTGGCAAAGGTAAAGATAATTGACGTTCTTGTCTAAGCCTTTGAAGATGCTCAACTCTATTTAGTTCGCTTGTTAGTATCCTATACATGGCTACACTGAAAGATATGCTTACCAGCATAATAATCAGTAAATACCAGGCTGTTAATTTTAAGCGTGCTGTCGTAAACATTGTTTATTCCACCCTTCCTATTTTATATCCAAAACCTCTGATTGTTTGAATGAGAGTTGGTTTTTCAGAAAAAGGTTTATCTATTTTATTTCTTAAATATCCGATATAAACTTCAACAGTATTAGGTAACACATCAGCGTCATAATCCCAAACATGATTTATAATCTGTTCTTTGGTTAATGTCTGTTTTGGATGCCGCATTAAATACTCCAAAAGAGCGTATTCTTTACTTGATAGTGGGATTATCTTGTTGTCTCGTTTAACCTGATAAGTTGCGGTATTAAGGGTTAAATCCGAAACTGCAATAATTATTCCTAAGCTATCCTTTGGTCTTCTGGTTAAAGCCCTTATTCTTGCAAGTAGTTCTTCAAATGCGAATGGTTTTGTTAAATAATCGTCCGCGCCAGCATCAAGACCTGTAACTTTATCTTCCAATTGACCCTTAGCTGTAAGCATTAGTATTGGGGTATGAATTTGTTGGCCTCTTAACTTTTTAGCAATTTCTATTCCATTTATTCCCGGAAGCAAAACATCGAGAATGATAAGATCATAATCTTCTGTTGAAGCCAAACCATAACCATCATCTCCTGTAAAGGCCACATCAACGGCGTAAGATTCCTGTTCCAACCCTTTTTTTATGGAATTTGCAATTTTATGCTCATCCTCAACAACCAGAATCCTCATAACATAATATTATACCTAATTTGCTGAGAAATAGCTGAAAGAGGGTCTACCAAAGTTTTTCAAACGAGAAGAAAAATCGCCATTTACTTATTGCAAGCATTATTTTTTAAATAGCTATGTCAGACGACAATAGAAATGTCACCCCCTTTTAGATGAGAATTTGAATTGTCTCCAGGGATGATCTGCCGGTGGTTTCCAGTTTAGGGGAT
>MHCC01000009.1:1289-7304 GCA_001816475.1 Candidatus Blackburnbacteria bacterium RIFCSPLOWO2_01_FULL_40_20 | reverse complement strand
GTTCAAAGGAGGCTTAAGAATGACGCCTCAGGCAATTACTAATCTCAAAAGATCAACGCTGATCACTTCTGCTGGTGCATCGACTCGTATTGAGGGTGCAAAGCTGACCGACGAGGAAGTCGAGAAGGTCATGCATGGCCTTGCGGTCTCAAAGTTTGCTGATCGTGATTCGCAGGAAGTGCAAGGATATCTAGAAACACTTCAAAATGTTTTTGACAGTTTTCAGACTCTACCACTTCGAGAGAGTGTAATCACTTCGCTTCACAATCAGCTTCTGAAATACTCTCACAAGGACGACACACATCGCGGTGGCTACAAAAAGACAGAAAACACAGTCGGGGTACTTGGGCCAGATGGAAAAGTCGCAAAAATAATGTTTGAAACGACACCGGCATTTCTCACTGCAAAGGAAATGCAGGAACTTGTCGAGTGGACGCAAGATGCGATGGAAAAGAATCGTTTCCACCAGCTTTTAATAATCGCCAATTTTATTGTCGAGTTCTTGAAGATACATCCATTTGAAGATGGTAATGGGCGCCTTTCGCGTGTTCTTACAAATCTTTTGCTTCTGCACTCCGGCTACACCTTTATACAGTACGTCTCACACGAGCAAATCATCGAGCATCGTAAAGATGAATACTATATTGCCCTCCGCAAATCACAGGAGACATTCAAGACTGACCACGACACCATTTCGCCTTGGCTAAATTTCTTTTTGTCTGTCGTGCGAGAGCAAGCAACGAAAGCACTATCGTATTTACAAGAAGAAAAGATTGAGGACACTCTCTCACCTAAGCAGTATGAAGTGTGGAAATATATTTCAAATGTTGGAGAGTCAGGTCCCGGCGATATTGTAAAAGAAACCGGCATCGCGCTCGGCACCGTTCGCCAAGCGCTTAGGAGTTTGGTCGAGCTGGGCAAGATTAAGCGTATTGGTCGTGGTCGTGGTACGAGATACGTAAAAATATAATTTTATGGCACTATTCAAAATTAACGGCACGACCGTCAAAAAAATAACTGCAAAAGACCTCGATCTCGAGAGGAATTTGCAAGTGCTTTTCGAAGCCAATCTTAACGAATTGCTAAACATCGCTTTTCTTTCTCACGAGTTTCCGACTAGCTTTGGTGGCCGGATTGATACGCTCGGCATCGACAAAGACGGCGCCCCTTGCATTATTGAGTATAAGAAAAACCAAAACGACAGCGTGATTAACCAAGGTCTATCTTATCTCTACTGGTTACTGGATCACAAGGCTGATTTTGAAAAAATTTGCCAGAATAAAAAAATTGGGATTGAAATCGATTGGGATTCTCCTCGGGTAATTTGCATTGCGGAAAGCTATAACAAGTTTGATCTCGACACTGTAAATATTTTGCCCATCAATGTCGAACTGTGGAGGTATCGCATCTATGATGAAAACATACTGTTTTTAGAGCCGGAAAATTTTCAAAAGGTTAGGGTATCTACAGCCAATATCGTCCGAAAAAGTAAGCACGATAAAGAAAAGCAGCAAATAATTCAGAAAAACTATTCGGTGGATGAACACCTTGAAAAAGCAGGTGAGGATATTAAATCGTTATTTTTTAAATTGCGCGAGAAAATAATCTCTCTTGATACTGAGATCAAGGAAGAGCCACAAAAACATTATATCGCCTATAAGCTATCAACTAATTTCGCCGATATTGAAGTCTATCGCAACCAGCTTAAGATTTTTATAAATGTGAAAAGTGGGCAGCTTATCGATCATGAATCCATTGCTCGGGATATGGAAAGTCCGAAACATATCGGTCACCACGGCAACGGTGATTATGAGGTAAGGCTTGAAAGCGAAAATAATTTGGACGCGGTATTTTCCCTCATCAAGCAGAGCTACGATGTAAACAAATAATTTAAAAATTATGGCAACTAAACCTAAAAAAGTAAATCTAACATCCTCAAACCTCAGCGAAGAAAAGTTGCAGGAGCTTCGTCGAATATTGCCTGAGGTTTTCAGTGAGAGCAAGATCGATTGGGACAGATTAAAAACTGTTCTTGGTGATCAAATTGATCCTCGAATTGAAAAATTTGGGCTTTCTTGGGCTGGCAAAAGTAGCGCCATTCAAAGCGTCCTAGTTCCTAGCGTTGCAACATTACGGCCAGATGAAAAAGAGAGCGTTGATTTTGATACCACAGAAAACCTATTTATTGAAGGAGATAATCTTGAAGTCTTGAAGCTTCTACAAAAAGCATATTTTGAAAAAATAAAAGCAATATATATCGATCCTCCCTACAACACGGGATCAGATTTTGTTTATAAAGATGACTTCAAGTCACCTGTAAAGGGGTATCTAGAACAGACTGGTCAGATCACTGACGAGGGCCAGAGACTCCAAACCAACAAAGAAACGAACGGTCGCTATCACAGCGATTGGCTCTCAATGATGTATCCACGACTTAAGCTTGCTTGGAATCTCTTGCGAGATGACGGAATGATCTTTGTTAGTATTGATGATCACGAAGTGCATCACCTGCGACTCGTAATGGATGAAGTGTTTGGCGAGGAAAATTACATTAATGCATTCCTTTGGGTCAATAACCTAAAAGGCCGCCAGATATCCGGATCAGGCGCAGCAAAAACTTACGAGCATGTCTTGGCGTATGCAAAGAAGATTGAGAATGTTGGGATATTTGAGATGGCCGTCGAGAAGTTGAAAGCACTTATGCCAGCTAGCTATAAGGGCTTTAACTACGAAGCCGAAAGCGACGAGGGTGGAGACTTTGTTGTTAAGAACGAACTCTATAACACCAACTCTGCCTTCAACGAGGAAACTCGTCCTAACTTGGTCTTTAATATCCACTACAACTTTAAGACCAAAGAGGTTAAGTTTTCGAGCATAAACGAATCCGCAAATTTTCCTGGCTTCGTAAAAATTCCTCCGAAGCAGAATAATGACGGTAGACATAAATTCCACGCTTGGAGATGGAGTAAGGACAAGATCTCAAATGAGCTATCTGATCTCAAGTTTGTTGAGAACGGTGAGGGTGCAAAAATTTATACCAAGATTAGAGCGTATCTGAGTACGGCACTCAAAGATATCATCACGGATATCACAACTTCTAACGGAGCTAGTGACCTTAAAGAATTGTACGATGGGGCAAAGTATTTTGACTATCCAAAGCCGGTAGACCTTATAAAAATATTTATTAGCCAGATGGAAGATGACGGCATCGCCCTAGACTTTTTTGCGGGCTCTGGAACAACGGCTCACGCAGTAATGGCTCTCAACGCAGAGGATAAGGGCACTAGAAAGTTCGTCCTTGTCCAATTACCTGAAGCGCTTGATAAGGACTCCGAAGCATTCAAGGCTGGATTTAAAACTATCGCCGATCTTGCGATTGATCGTATACGGCGCGCAAATAAAAAGTTGGCAGGCAATGGGTTCAAAGTATTTAAACTAGGGGAATCAAATTACCCGGAAAATAATTTTGACTTTGATCCTGATAAGAGTGATGAGGAAAATAAAAAGGCATTTGATGTATATCTTGCGAAAGCAAAACAAGCCTCTTTATTCGACGCCGAGAATGGTCTCGATGTTGTTTACGAAAATATTCTAAAAGAAGGATTCTCGCTTAATGCAAAGGTTGTAGAACAAAAGGTCGCTAAAAATAAAATGTATGTTGTCACCGATGGCGAAAGGTCGCTATTGGTTTGCTTAGATAAGCGGGTCGAGCCTGAGACGATCAAAGAACTTACCGGCCGAGAATACAAAGATCGAATGTTCATCTGCATTGATAAAGCTCTCGATGACACCGGCAAGGCAAACCTTGGCCTCAACCTTGAGCTAAAAACGATCTAAAGTTATGAAGCTAAAATTCGACGCAAATCAAGAATACCAAATCGATGCAATCAGCGCGGCTGTTGATCTATTCGAGGGTCAGGATAAGGGTGCAAGCAAAATGTTTGCAGGCAATGGACTTTTAGGAATCTATCCAAACATTCTTTCTCTCTCTAAAGATGAGGTTTTAGCTAATTGCAAAAGGGTGCAGGAGCACAATAAAACTAAAAATGGAGACGGAACATCAGACTTCGACTTTTCAATCGAGATGGAAACCGGCACCGGTAAAACCTACGTCTACCTCCGCAGTATCTTTGAGCTAAATAAAAAGTACGGCTGGAAAAAGTTTATTGTATTGGTGCCGTCCGTTGCTATCCGCGAAGGCGTTATTAAAACGCTCAACATTACCAAAGATCACTTCGCTGGTCTCTACGACAATACGCCTTACCGTTTTTATGAATATCAGTCCAAGAATATTTCCCAGGTGAAGCACTTCGCCGATAGTTCTAACATCGAGATCATGGTCATGACTGTTGGCGCCTTTAATAAAGACACTAACGTGCTCTACAGCGAACGGGACCAGATGCACGGCGAACAGCCAATCAGCTATATCCAAAAGACCAACCCTATTTTGATCCTAGACGAACCGCAGAACATGGAAGGTGAGGCTACTAAAAAAGCTCTCGATAACTTCAATTCACTCTTCCGCTTGCGTTACTCTGCGACCCATCGGAATGTTTACAACCTTATTTATCAGCTCGCACCATATGACGCATATCAGATGGGTCTGGTAAAAAAGATTGAGGTTTTTTCAGTAGTCGATGACGAGAGCGCAACCTCTGCGCCATTGCTTAATCTCATCGAAGTGAAACCTAGCAAGACTGCGATTAAAGCTCAGATCATGGTCATTGTGAAAGATGATCAGGGTAACGGTAAAAAGAAAAAAATAAGCGTTAAGCAAGGCGATGACCTTGCGAAGAAAACCGAGAATGCTGCCTATGATGGCTATATCGTCGACGAGCTTACCGCGGATGCTCCTGACTTCGGTTCGGTTGGCTCTATACGCTTCCGGAATAACGTTCAAGTCAAACAGGGTGAAGGCATCGGCGGCAATCGAGAAGACATCATGAAAGAGCAGATCGCCGAGACTATCAAGCTCCATTTTGAGAAAAAACAGAAACTGAAGGAGGTTGGTATCAAAGTTTTGTCTCTGTTTTTTATTGATCGTGTAGACAACTACGTGAGAGATGACGGCTTTATTCGAAAAACATTTATCCAACAGTTTAATACGCTCAAGAAAGAATACGGCGAAAGTAATACTGATGTGAGCAAAGTTCACAAGGGGTACTTCGCCATGAAGAATGCTACAGAGTACATCGAGCGTGAGTCTGCTATTGCAGAAAACAAGGAAGCATACGAGCTGATCATGAAAGATAAAGAGCGACTGCTTTCCTTCGACGAAGCCACGGAGTTTATTTTCTCCCACTCGGCCCTCAAGGAAGGCTGGGACAATCCTAATATTTTCAACATCTGCACTCTCAACCTGACCTCTTCAACGATGAAAAAGCGGCAAGAGATCGGGCGCGGTATGCGCCTCTGCGTTGATCAATCAGGGGACCGCATCTTCCTTAAAAACATTAACTTGTTGTCGGTCATCGCAAACGAAAGCTATTCCAGCTATGTGGCGGGTCTGCAATCAGAGTTTGTTGAGGACGGCATTTACAAGGCACCTCCGATTCCAAATAACGCTAAGAGCAAGGTTACCGTAAAACTCAAGAAGGGATTCGACAAGGATGAAAACTTCCAGGCAATTTGGGATCGTATTTCTAAAAAGACTAAGTACATTGTTCGCGTAGACGCCGACCGTATCATTGAGAAAACTTCAAAGAGAATTGGCGAGCTTCGGGTCTCAAAGCCACAGATTAAAATTGAGCGCGCTGGGATATCTATTGCAAAGGAAGGTATCGGCGCAAGTATCATCGGCGGCCAGTCGCAGGAGATAACCCAGACTCGCCGAATGATCGACTGCGTGGAATCCATAAAAAATGAAACAAAACTGACACGCGAGACTGTTGCTACAATTCTACAGAAGTCTGACAGCTTCAAGTCTCTAGCGAATAATCCTGATCGATTTACCTACGAGACAATCAAGATTATCCGCGAGGAATTGGTTCGAGATTATATCGAGCAAATTGCTTA
>MHCC01000009.1:0-1250 GCA_001816475.1 Candidatus Blackburnbacteria bacterium RIFCSPLOWO2_01_FULL_40_20 | reverse complement strand
AAATATACCAAGTTACAAAGATGTGACCCAGTCGGTCAATCGTTCCATTTACGATGCCATAGTTTACGATTCTGAAGTGGAGCAAAAATTTGCTGTTGATCTCGATCAGGACGAGCGCATCAAGTTATTTATAAAGCTTCCCGGATGGTTCAAGATCGAGACGCCAGTGGGTGGCTACAATCCGGACTGGGCAATTGTTACCGCCAAGCGGGATCTGCGAGGCAAGGAAGATGCAGAGAAGGTCTACTTCGTAATCGAGACTAAGGGCGGCACGAACCTGCGCTCATCCGAACGCGCGAAGATCGACTCGGCAAAAAAGCATTTCGAGGTAATCTCGGTTAATTACAAAGAGATTAATAGCGGGTATGAGCAGTTCAAGCAAGAATGTATGAATTAAAAATATGAAAAATACTTTATACAAAACTGACTTGGGCCAATATATTCTAGGAGACTCTCAAAAACTTATTGAGAGCGGCTCCCTTGATCAGTATAAAAACAAAGTCCAACTGATCTTATTTTCTCCACCTTTTCCTCTAAACGCAAAAAAGAAATATGGCAATAAGCTTGGGAAAGAATACAAGAAATGGTTGGCCGATCTTGCCCCACTATTTACGAAGCTATTAAAAAAAGACGGTTCGATCGTAGTAGAGCTAGGCAACGCATGGGAACCTAAGCGGCCGGTCCAAGCTTTACTTTCTCTTGAATCGTTGATCGCATTTTTGAATAATCCTAAAGCGGACTTGCGTTTGTGCCAGGAGTTTATTTGTTATAACCCATCACGGCTTCCGTCCCCAGCTCAATGGGTCACAATCAATCGAATTCGCACGATCGACAGTTATACGCATGTCTGGTGGATGGCAAAATCTGACTTTCCGAAAGCAGATAACCGCAAAGTTCTTAGGCCTTACAGTAAGAGCATGATCCAACTTTTAAAACGCAAGAGCTACAATTCGGGTAAACGGCCATCACAACACAGCATCAGCGAAAAAGGCTTCCTTACTGACAATAAGGGCAGCATTATGCATAATGTTCTCGAGTTGGAGCAGATGGATGAACAAAGAGAGATAAGACTACCTCAAAACATGTTTAGTTTTGCAAATACCAACTCCAACGATTTTTTCTCAATACAGTGCCGCGAAAATAACATACCAATACATCCGGCGCGGATGCCCACCTCGCTTGCAACATTTTTTATAGAATTTTTAACAGACCCAGGTGATATAGTCTTTGATCCATTCGCGGGGACAAAC
>MHCC01000008.1 GCA_001816475.1 Candidatus Blackburnbacteria bacterium RIFCSPLOWO2_01_FULL_40_20 | reverse complement strand
AATTCTGCAAAATTTGGATTTTGCTCCCCATACTCGGCCAACTTTGCCAAATCGCGTGCGGTTGAAAAATGAAGGTACGCATCAATCCCCGAAGGGTTAACAAAATGAGTTTTTGTCAAGCCCACCGTACTTACAAGTTGGTTCATTGCCTCTATAAACTTATCTCGCCCGCCTGGGTAATTTCTTGCTAAAACTTCCGCAGCATCGTTGCCCGAGTAAACTAACAAGCCATAAAGAAGATTTTTGAATGTTATGTTCTCTCCGTCCATAAGTCCCATCTTCTGCCCAAAAACAGACTTCATTCCGCTGACAGTTGCAACATTTTCAAGGTCGTAAGTTTGCAATGCCACCAAGGCAGTTGCTATCTTTGTAGTTGATGCAGGAAGCATAGGCTCGTCCCCGTTTTTGTAATACAACGGTTTTCCAGTTTCCACGTCTTCTGCATAAGCTGCTTTTGCTGTAACTTCTGGTTGAGTAGCACCATTTTTCAGGACAGGACCCTCATATTGGACTGTCGTTTCTGAAAGTACTTTTTGATTGCTTGCTGTTGTTAAAACTATTGCGAACATAACCATGAGAATTACAACAATAGCAGCAAGAGGAGCCAAATAATCAAAAGAACGTTTGGGCTGTTTCTTTTTTGCCTTTCCCATTATTTACTTCTTTTTAACGTCAACTTTAATTCCCAATTCTTTTAGTTGGTGTTCGTCAACTTGGGAGGGTGCATCCATTACTGATGTTTGACCGGATGCGGAAGTTGGGAATGCGATCAATTCTCGGACGGACGGTTCGCCAAACGCAGCCATCAAGAACCTGTCCAAACCTGATGCAATGCCCCCATGCGGCGGAACACCGTATTGGAACGCTTCAAGAAGATGGCCAAATTTCTCTTGTATTTCTTCTTTTGTGTGTCCTAATATTTCAAAGATTTTAGCTTGAAGCTCTGGATTCGTAATCCTTACAGAACCACCTCCCACTTCGAATCCATTACAGATTAAATCATGTTGCCAAGAACGTACCTTGAATGGTTCTGTGTCCAATAACGGAATATCCTCGTCTTTTGGCGCCGTAAACGGATGATGCATTGGACCAAGTTTCCGATCGGGCGTTTGTTCAAATAATGGAAAATCGACAACCCAAGCAAGGGCTAATAAATCAGGATCTTTCTTTTGTTCCTCGTCTCGCAAATCAAACTTATCTGCACCAAACTTTTTCATTACTTCCTCATAAGTAAACCTTGGAAAAGGTTTTTGTAAAACCTTTTTGCCCAAAACGTTTTCTGTAATTTCAATAAACAATTCTTCTGTAACACGCAAAATATCCTTTTGAGTGATAAACGACATTTCCATATCAAGTTGCGTAAACTCGCCATATGCACGATCTGCCCTCGGGTCTTCGTCCCTAAAACATCTTACAATTTGGAAATACCGCTCAAACCCTGCGACCATCAAGAGTTGTTTGTATTGTTGAGGTGATTGTGGAAGTGCATAAAACTTTCCTTTTTGGAGACGGGACGGAACCAAAAAATCTCGTGCGCCCTCTGGGGTCGCTTTAGAAATAATAGGAGTTTCAATCTCTACAAAATCCCGAGCCTTCAAAAAACTTCTGATTTTTTCTGTAACCTTGCTTCGAACTTTTATATTTCGCTGCATCCGATCTCGGCGCAAATCCAGATATCGGTATCGGAGGCGTGTTGCTTCCTCAATTTCTAAACCGTCACCGTCGATACTAAAAGGAAGATCTTTTGCTTTTGAAATTATTTTTGCTGATTCGCAAGCCATTTCAACTTCACCGGTTTCGATATTAGGGTTAACTAGTTTTTCCGGCCTTTTTTTGACTTCGCCAATTATTTCAACAACCGACTCGTTTTTAAAATCTGAAAGTTCTTCACCTCCTACAACTTGAACCTTTCCAGATCGATCACGCAAATCAATAAAAACCAATTTTCCATGGTCGCGCCGCGCGTCAACCCACCCCAGAAGTTTAACCTTTTCACCAACTCTTGAGGGCGTTTCTCTAACTAAAGTTCTTTCCATACCTACGTATGATATCTCGAATCTGTGCCTCATAGCAAGTAGGAGTGTTTGAGGCTAGGAAATTTGAATATCTTTAATCTTAAGTTGTAATTTCTTTCTTCCATTCCACTCATCTTTTTCAATTGAGTAAACAACCTGTATTGGTTTATCTGGGGAAAGTTGGGAGTAGTATTTGCCCATGCGGAAAGCAATTGCGTCAAACATTGCTTCTCCTTCACCTTGCACAAGTTGCAACTTTAAGTGTTCTTGAGTTTTGCCCACCAGTCGGGAATTAACAACGTGAACATCAGTACTTTGAAAAGTTGGCTCAGGGTTTCCAAACCCGAATGGTGTAAATTTTTCTAACTCCAAATAAAGCGATGGGGTGATTTTATCAAAATCCAAATCGCAGTCCACTCTAACTTTCTTTGTTAAATTTTCACTTGTAATCTCAAGCTCACATGCTTCGTTCAATTTTCGCTTGAGAATTTCCAAATTTTCAGTCCTAATTGTGAATCCGGCAGCCATGGAATGCCCTCCTGCGTTTACATATAACTCACTCCCCACTTTTCTAATCAATTCGATAATATTCACGCCACTAACAGAGCGTGCTGATGCTTTTGAAAACTCTTCCCCCCGCGAAATAACAATTGCAGGACGGTAATATTTATCTACTAATCGTCCTGCTGCAATTCCAATTATTCCTTCCTCGTATGACTCATGATAGGCAAAGAGTATTTTAGGCAAATTCTCTCCATTCCATTTACATCCAAAATTTGAATCCACGTGTTGCAGTGTTGTATCAGTTTTTTCCTGCCTTGCTCTGTTTGTTTTCCCAAGTTTGGCTGCTAACTCTTGTGCGCGCAAATGATCTTTTGTGCAAATTAATCTTAGACTGTCCATGGCGTGTTCCAAACGCCCCATGGCATTAAGTCGTGGAGAAATTATGTAGCCAATGTGGTAAGTATCAATTTCGCGTTGATCAATTACCGCTTCTTTTACTAAAGCTTTAATTCCAGGTCTTTCAGTTTTCCTTAACTCCTTTAATCCCCAAAAAGCAATGGATCGGTTTACTCCAATTAATGGCAAGACATCAGAAACTGTTCCTAAAGCAGCAAGCCCCAAATGATCTTCTTGCAACCTAGTTCCCATCACCTGTCGTAGTTCTTTCGACAAGATCCACGACACTCCACTTCCCGACATTTCGGTTGTGTGCACAATTGCCAAAGCGTTGGGTCGAGTCTCCCCAGGTTCGTGGTGGTCTGTGATGATAACGTCCAACCCCAAACTCTTTGCAAAATCTATTTTTTCGTTCGCAACTATTCCTTGGTCAACCGTTATCAAAAGTTTTAGATCCGGATTTTCGTCCTTAAGTTGTTTTAAACTTTCAGCGTTTAAGCCATACCCTTCAGTAAAACGACTGGGGATGTATGGCATTGCGTTTGCACCAAGCGAGACTAGCGTTTCCCAAAGAATTGCAGTCGAACAAATTCCATCAACATCATAATCCCCATAAACTATTATTTTTTCGTTATTTTTTATTGCCTCGGTGATTCTTGTAACTGCTTTTTTAATTTCCTTCGCATCTATACCAACATCTTTTAGATTTATTTTTTGAGGGTTTGAAGGATTATAAAATTCCTCTTTTTCTTTTTCAGTTTTTATGCATCTATTGGCAAGCAAAATATTAATAATGTCACTCAGGCTTTGTTGTTTGTTATTTGTTGTTTGTCGTTGGACTTTTGTAGTTTTGCTCATAAACAATTTTGTTGCTGGCGCAATAAATCTGCCTGCGTTACAATATTACCATGACTTTTGAATTTCCACCTTTTGTTAACGAAATTTTTGAAAAGTTTTCTAAAAGTGGATTTGAAATTTTTCTGGTTGGCGGAGCGGTACGGGATATCATTATGGACAAAAATGTGGTTGATTGGGATTTTACCACAAATGCAACACCCGAACAAATTTTAGAAATCTTCCCGGGTGGGTTTTATGACAATCAGTTCGGAACTGTCGGAATTGCTCATGAATCATCTATTAAGCCATATGAAATAACTACATACAGGCAAGAATGGGAATATTCAGATAGCAGGCGACCAGACAAAGTTAAATGGGGCAAAATATTGGAATCGGACTTGTCACGGCGAGATTTCACGATCAACGCTATTGCTCTCGATAAAGATGGAAAAACAGTCGACCCATACAACGGCCAGGAAGACATAAATAAAAAGTTAATTAAAGCAGTTGGAGACCCAGTCGAAAGATTCCGCGAAGATGCGTTGCGTATGATGCGGGCTGTAAGAATTGCAGCGCAAATTGGATTTGAAATAGATAACGATACATTTGAAGCAATAAAACAAAATGCAGAATCAATAAATTTAATTGCAAAAGAAAGAGTAAAAGACGAACTTTTAAAACTTTTGGGATCCCCATTCCCATACGAAGGAATCATGATGTTTCAAAACTCAGGTTTATTGAGTCAAATTTTACCTGAGCTTGAAGAGACAATTGGTGTCGAACAAAAAAGCCCCAAAAGACATCACAAATACGATGTTTGGACCCACTCGTTAATGGCCCTAAAAAATTGTCCGTCTGCAGACCCAATTGTTCGCTTTGCAACTTTAATTCACGATGTTGGAAAAGCAAAAACTCAAAAGATAACACCTGAAGGAATAATTACTTTTTATAATCATGAAGTGATTAGTGCAAGAGTGGCGAGAGCCGTTGCAGACAGGCTACGGTTTTCAAAAGAACAAAGAGAAAAACTTTGGATCCTTGTCCGACGTCATCAATTTACAGTTGATGAACGCCAAACCGATTCAGCGATAAGGCGATTCATAAGGAATGTTGGCAAAGAAAATTTACAAGACATGTTGGACCTTAGAGTTGGAGATCGTCTTGGTGGGGGAGCTACCGAAACTTCGTGGCGTCTTGAAAAGTTTAAGGAACGACTCGACGAAGTTCAAAAACAACCTTTCTCGGTAAAAGACTTAAAAGTAAACGGCCAAGACGTTATGGAAGTTTTGGGAATCACGCCAGGTCCAAAAGTTGGCCAAATATTAAATCAATTATTTGCAGAAGTTGAAGAAGATATATCAAGGAATGAAAGAGAATATTTACTCGGTCGGATAAAAGAGTTAGATAAAATTTAGGTCAACGTTTCATCTTCTTTCGAAGTTCTTCCCAAGTAACAACAAGTGGTACTGCTACAAACGGAGAAGAATAAGTGCCTGTTATCGTTCCAACTAAAAGTGCAAAAACAAACCATTTTATGGTCACCCCTCCCATCAAGAAAAGTGCGACTAGCATAAAAATAATTGTCAAAGAATTGTTTAAAGATCGTACCATCGTTTCTGTTACTGCTCGATTCGCGATGTCGATCATCGGAAGACCTGATGAACGCTTTGAGGTTTCACGAATTCTGTCATAAACAACTATCGTGTCGTGAACTGAAAACGAAAGTATTGTAAGCATCGCAGTAACAAATAAAATATCAACTTCAACTGCTACAAAATGACCAAGAAGAGCAAAAGTTCCCAAAAGGATTATTGTGTCGTGTAACATTGCCAAAATTGCCGAAACTCCAAATTTCAAACTCTTAAATTGCCAAGCAATCCAAAGAAGAATTCCGATTGACGCAATTGCAATTGCAACGTAAGTCTTTTTCAAAATTTCGCTAGACAGTGTTGGACCAACAGTTTCGAAACGAACCAGCTCAGGTTTTTCATCCAAAGACTCGCCAAGTGAGAGTTCAATTGTTCTTGCATGCTCTTCCGTAAAGTCTGGTCCAAAACGGAATTGAACATTTTTTTCGCCCAGTGAAGCAGCATCTTTTATTTCAAAATCATTCTGTTTTTGTAAAATTGCCGTTTTAACATTCTCTAATTCAACAGGTCCTGGAAACTCATACTCCACAACCGTTCCTCCTGTAAAATCTATCGAAGGCTTAAACCACCATGTAGAAATCGCATACAAAGAAACAGCAATTACTGCTCCTGATATCAATAAATATAATGGTCGAAACCGCATCCAGTTCATAATATTAATAGAGCTTAGAACTTAGAGCAAAGGATAAAACAAAGAAAAAATTCTATGCTCTAAGCTTTATGCTCTGTGTTCTGTCTTGCAAACACTCGCATTAACGTTCTTGTTACAAATATCCCTGTAAACAAGCTTATCAAAATCCCTAAACCCAACGTAACAGCAAATCCACGAACAGGACCGGACGTATGAAGAAACGAAAGGTTTAGTGGATTTAGCAAGATAAACACCGTAAGTAAAGTTGCAGTATTTGCGTCTCGTATTGCATCCCAAGCACGTCCAAATGCTGATTCCATACTATCTGACCAACGTTTTCCCACTCTTAATTCTTCTTTCATTCTTTCAAAGATTAAAATATTCGAATCGACTGCCATTCCGACTGAAAGAATAAAACCTGCAATACCAGGCAAAGTCAAAACAACAGGCATGAGTTTATAAATAGATAATGTAATCAAACCGTAAATCAAAAGTCCAACAACGGCCAAAAACCCAAGCCAACGGTAATAAATAACCATAAACAAAACCACCATACTTAGGCCAACAAGCCCCGCAACAACGCTTGCATTAACCGCTGTTTCGCCCAAACTTGCTTGAACTGTTCTTTGTTCAATAAGCTTTACAGGTATAGGAAGTGCGCCAGAATTTAAGAGCCCCGCCAACTCACGAGTTTGATCGGACGTAAAGCTACCTGTTATTTGACCTTCCCCTCCAGTTATTGGCGTTTGAATAGTTGGAGCAGAAATTGGTAAACCATCCAAAAAAATCGCCAAGGGTTTTCCAACAAGTCTTGTTGTTATCTCAGCAAATTTTTGACTACTTTCTGGTTTTGTCTCAAAAGAAACCGTGGGCTTGCCGGAAGTTGAGTCAAAAGAAGGACGGGCTCGCCTAAAATCTGCACCAGTAAATCCCGTAGACCTGGTGTTTTGGAGAGTTAAAAAAACAGCTTCGTCCGTTGCTTCCTTGCTTTCCACAACTTCTCTAAAATCCAGCTGTGCAGTCCTGCCAATTAAAGCAACTGCTCCTCTTGTGTCGCGAACTCCAGGAAGTTCGATAATTATTCTTTGCGATTCACCAACCCGGGCTGTTTGAACAACAGACTCCGAAACTCCAAAAATATTAACCCGGCGCTCTATTGTACTTTTTGCTGCTTCAAGAGCAGACTGTTGATCATCTGGATTAATTTTTGATACATCTGCCTCAAATGCCAAATGGCTTCCTCCTGCTAAATCCAAACCAAGTTTTAAATTAAGGTCTCTATTAAAACTAAACCCGGCAAGGTTAAAACTAATCCCAGGCAAATTAAGGACTCGGTTGACATTTATGCCCCTAAAACTAAACTTTATTGGAGTCGGTCGCGGAAAAGCAGTAAACAAACCAGCCACAAAAATGATAAAAATTATAATTAAATTTCTTAGAGAATGTTTCATGTACAAAAAAGAGGATTAATTAACAAATTCTACCTCATCTCCGATTATCATAATCCTGCTCCCGGTTAAGAAGCTCAAGATAAACGGATCACGTCGTGATTTCCTAAACTGATATTCATCACGAGACATTGGCGAATAATTTATCTCTCTTTTTCTTTTTGATTCTTCTTGCCGTATTAAACTTGCAAGTTCCGGTAAAACTACATCGCCGACAACAAGTACATCAACTTGGTCCGCACTGGAACGATCAGAGTGCCTCACAAACTCACCAGAAAATACTACATAACTAATTTTTCCCAGTTTTCCTCTACTTTTTCGAACTGCATATCCCAAGCCTGAGGCCTTAGAAACCATTTGTAGTATTTCTTGAAAATACGGGTATTCTTCTCTAAACCAATAATAAAGCCTATTCCCCCTGCTTTCCTTCTTTACCATCCCCGCTTCTTCCATCCTCAAAAGTTCGCGCCGCACGGCATTAATCTCCTCACTAACTTTCCTTACTAAATCTCTGACGTGATACATTTCCTTGGGATTTTCAAGGAAAACCTTAAAAAGTTTTACTCTTACTTTTGAAACGATGAAATCTGTTAATGCAGCCATAGAAATCAGTTAATCGGGTGTCGGTTAGTCGGGTATCAGTTAGCCTGTTGTTGGTTTAAAAACCGATCAACTGGCACCTGACGAACCGATTTTGGGGTAGGGAAATTAATATTCAACTGTTGTTGTTGTGTCAGCTACTTCAATCCAAATTGGTCCTCGAACAAATTGCACTTCTTTCCCCTTCTTGTCTATGAATATCGTACGCTCTGTTCTTGACGCCTTCTTCCAATTCCCTTCAACAACTTCCCCATTTTGGAAAACTAAAGCTCGGCCAGTTCCTGTTGTTGTGTAAAGCATGTGTTTTAACTCGTCAATCGGTCCTTTAATTTTCTGGAACATTATTACAACGTTTGAAGTGGAAATTTGCACGTCGTTATTAAAATCTTTATGTAACTGTTCTCCATTTTCTCTCTTGTAAGTGTTTAAAGACGCGTCATATGTCCAAGCAACAGTGTAGGCTGTATATCCCGCCCAAAAAGGAAACGAAATTTTTGTGACTTCTGCTGATGAGTTGGTTTGTCCATCCTTAAATTTCCACTGAACAAAATCTTCGTCCCAGGAAACTCCATCTTCATCTTTATTAGTAAGGCCTCTATCTTCGGCAACTTTCCAAAGTTTGTCTGTTGTTGAATACATTGTGTGCTCTGTGGCAACTGGACGACCAAGCCGTTCATAATCTCTCCAAAAGGTCGGAAAACCTATTGAAAACTGATTTATATCATTGTATAAATCCCATCCGTACTTTTTAATAAACCCTAATGCATCAGCGGGTCCTGGTTTATTGGCCCCTCCAACGTGCACGTACAACGGGTCATTCCCCAACTCTGAAACCCAATCCATATAGTAGACACGCGCTGACCGGACTGGTCCAATTTGGATTTCTTCTGAGGAGGCACCGCAGTAAAAGACTGCTAGAAAACGAGTAATTCCGCCCTCAGCGATTGCTTCATAAACAACGTCAGCCTTTGATAAACCCGATTGTGGACGTGAATCTTCATGGTTTTCAATCATTACACCCAATGGCCGTCTTTGAGTCCAAATACTTTTCTCTGCTTCTGTAAACATTTTCCCGTTAAGAGGGCACTCAGCAGTTTTTGGAGCCGATGTATCAACCTTGGCACGTTGTCCACTAAGACCTGCTGGCGAAATCAAATTTGTAGTAATTTTTGTGCCACCTGCTAAATAACCCATCGCAACATAAGAAACACCCGCGGAAATAAGGTATAACCCTAAAAGACCGAATACTATCTTAAATTTATTCATTTTCTAAAATCTTAGACTTAAACTTTCTGTTTTTCTGCTTTTCTCGCCTCTTCAATCGCTTGTCTTTCTTCTTTTGACAACTCGTACGTTGACTCACCTTCCTTCACAGGCTTGACGTAAACTCTTGTTCCTTCGCGCCCATGTAGACTCAGTAGAACAACTCCATTATCCTTACCATTTAATAATGCGAGTGCAAAAGATTGATCTCCTCCGGTCTCCGAGAATGGGTTAAATCTTACCAACCCCACTCTTTGCACACCCGTAATACCTTTTTGCTCTTGGACAATCAATGACTCCTCAAGACTTTTGATTTGGTTCCCAAACTTTGTTTGATTTTCACTTAGCTTACCTAATACTGAAGCTAAATCTTCCTTGCCAGATTCCCCCTTTAAACGAATGTAACGATCGGAAACCTTATATGTTAAATAAGAAAGTGCACCAAGCCATACAAAAACAATAGGAAACAAAAATTCAAGGCCTCCGTTGAGTAACATTTAGACTCATTCATTGTATGCAAGGTTTTGCTGCAAGTCAACTATTCTTTTTGCACCCTCAAGGTATATTTTGTCTATGTCGAGCGCATTTTGGATCGCTTTTTCGATCCAACTACTCTTTGAGAGCTTTTTAATCTGCTCCATAAAATTATCAGCATCTGCTCTTGTCGCAATTTGACGAGCAGTAAAATTCTCTTCAATTTTTTTCTCCCAATATCCCCATGGATCGAGAGACAAAATAAAACAACCCGCCGCAACCGCATCATACGCCATGTCTCCTGATGGTTTTGTAACAAACCCGTCCGCCCAATAAAACGCATGTTTTACCAAATCTCTGTTTGCTTGCATTATGCTTTCGTTGTAAATTATTCGAACCTTTGCTAGTGAGTCGACATCTCCTGCCTCTATTTCATACTTACTACAAAGCTCTAAAAACATCTCTTTAAAATCATTTTGTGTTCCGGCGTAAAGTAAAAGACTGATTTTCTCACTTTCTATCTTTGGCAGAACGTTATCCAACAACTGTCGAATTTCTCCTTTATTTGTTCCCAGCCCCCCCGTCGCAACAACTAATCGCAACTCTCTGGATTTGTATGCAATAGGATTTTTTTGAGATCTTACCGCGACAATCTTTGGATCAACTGGTGGACCAGTAATAACAATTCTTTTGTCCGGTAGGTTCATTTTCAATTTTTTTGCAACAGATAAAAATTCATCTTTTGTTTGTTGATCGAAAACTGCAAACACAACGTTTTTCCTTTCAATTTCCGGAATATATTCTGGCCTTACAAATGGATCGGTAACTACTTGAACAACCTCTTTTCCTGATTCTGCAATAACACTTCCGGCTATTGCATGAAGTGAAACAATCGGGAAATGAGCTCTTTCGGTTACGTATAAAAGTGGTTTCTCAATAGCATCTTGAATAGGAAGTTTCCCACGAACGAAAGTATCAGCAAGTCCTTTTACGGTTTTAAGCAAAGGCACTCTTGCGGTTAATTTACCCACCCTTTCAACGAATGCTATTTTCTTCCACCCTTCTTGCGATACATAGTTCATGGGGTCTACGTACCATGAAGTTAACCCCATTAAGTCCGCTTGGCTAAAAACAGCCATGCTCATTGAATAGTGTGCACGCGACAACACTGCTTCGTTTATTACCCTGCTGTGTTCGCCCAGGTGCTCTGCAATTTCGCTTTTGTATGTTGCTGAAATTGTAACAATCGGAACCTGTGCTTCCTCAATTCTGTGGCGGTCATCGTGAAGAGTTCGGGGCAATTCAAGTTCTGGTGGCGGAAGAATATGCTTGCGACCTTGAGACATAATTGTATAATAGCAGAGTGCCAAGAAAAACCAAAAAACAAAAAATAGACGCAGAGAAAAGAAGGACAACTGATATAGCCACAACCAGCCTTGTCAAGAGGGAATTTGAATTTAATTTTGATGACAAAATTTTGACAAATCACCAAAAATCACAGGCAAAAAAGAGCGAAATATCACTCTCATCTGGCAACCCGAGGCTAATATTACTGGATTTAATTAAAACGGTCATTCTAGCGGGTCTGATTTTTAGCCTCGAAATAGTGATATACTTTGCCTGGCTAAAGAAATAATAGGAGGAGGTGAGGTAGGTTATGGCTATGTATTGTGTTAAATGTCGAGCAAGCCGCGAAGGTAAAGACGTTGCACCTGTTACTATGAAGAATGGTAAACCTGCAAAAAAAGGTAAATGTGAAGTTTGCGGCACGACCATGTTCAGGATTGGTGCTTAACCCTTCTTGAATAGCAAAACCAAGAGCCTGCTCCGACACAAGATCGGAGCATTCTTGGTTGAAAGACCATATGCTTACTCCATCGCCACAAAAAGTTTTCTTAAGTTTTGCAAAAAACTATAAAGAGATTCCTTTGATCCCCGTGTCAAAAACTCCATTTGAAATTTTGGTTGCCACTGTCTTATCTGCAAGAACCCGAGATGAGGTAACAGCTAAAGTTTGTGTTGAACTTTTTAAGCAAGCTTCTACACCAAAAGAAGTTTCTAAAATGCGCATCGGAGATATTGAAACAATGTTGCACCGTTTGGGTTTTTACAAAGCAAAAGCGATAAATCTAAAAAAATTATCAGAAATATTAGTTGAAAGATTCAACAACGAAGTTCCGCGCAGTCTTGAGAATTTAACCTCACTTCCGGGAGTTGGAAGAAAAACTGCAAATGTAGTTTTGGCTCGAGCCTTCAAAATTCCTGCAATTGGAGTTGATACCCACGTCCACAGAATTGCAAACATGCTAGGTTGGGTAAACACTGAAACACCAGAACAAACTGAAGCAGAACTTACTAAAGTGCTACCAAAAAAATATTGGGTAGACATAAATAGACTTTTCGTATCTATTGGGCAACAATGTAGAAATAACATCCAACTTGAAAAATTTCTCAAAAAAAATAAACTTATCAAATAAAATATGAAATATCTTGAAGGACCGGAAGGTAAAGAAGCGATGAAATTTATTAACAAGGCAGCGCTTCTCGCCTTGAAATCCACCTGCCAACGCGACCGGTGTGGAAGTGTAATTATTAAGAATGGAAAAGTTTTAGGGAAAGGATTTAATTCTCCACCTGCCAATCTTGAAACTCAAAGAAGGTGTCTAAAAAAACACGAGCTGGAACCTGGGTTTAAGACAGATAAAACTTGTTGTATTCACGCAGAAATCAGAGCAATCATGGATGCATTGCGAAAAAAATCAAAAGAAATTGTAGGATCACGGCTCTACTTCATTCGATTAGACTCAAACGGTAATAAGTCACCTGCCGGAAAACCTTACTGCACTTATTGCAGCAAGATGTCTCTTGACGCGGGGATAAAGGAATTTGTTTTATTACACGACAAAGGTGTTTGTGTTTACAACACCAAAGAGTACAACGATCTTTCTTTTCAATTCAAGCCAGAGTAAAAACGCTTTCTTAAGATTCAATAATTATTGTCACAGGGCCGTCAAGTTCTGCATTAATCTTCATATAAGCACCGAAATTTCCGGTTTCAACTTTAATACCATTTTCTCGCACCTTTTCAATAATTCTTTCGTAAATTTCCTTTGCTAAATTTGGTTCTGCCGCTTTGATAAACGATGGACGGCGGCCATTTGTGGCATCGCCATATAATGTAAACTGAGAAACTACCAACACTTCGCCACCGACATCTTTTACAGACAAGTTCATTTTATCCTCTTGATCGGCCATAATTCGCATATTTACCAGCTTGTTGGCAAGCTCGTCAGCTTTTTCCAACTTATCACCTTGCCCAACACCAATAAGAACAAAAAGTCCAAGGCCAATCTTCCCCACAGATTGCCCATCTACTGAAACTTCAGCTTTTCTAACTCTTTGAATTGCCAGTCTCACATCCCTATTAAAACAGATAACTTCACCTTTTCAAAATATTTCCAACAACAAGGCCCGTTACAAAACCTCCAACATGCGCAAACCAAGCAACTCCTCCCAATTGTGCTCCAGCCGTAATTGTAGCAACACTGTTGAAAACCTGAGTAAAAAACCAATACACAAGCATTAGCGAGGCAGGGACATCAATTATTGCCGGAAAAAACAAGATTAATACCAGCGCCCTAACCGAATGTCGTGGGAACAATACATAATAAGCCCCCAAAACCCCTGCAATTGCCCCAGACGCCCCAAGCATGGGTATTGAAGAGTTTGGAACAATCATGTATTGAGCGAGTGCGCCTACGGCTCCGGCAAGAAGATAAAAAAATGGAAAGAGAAAATGGCCTAATTTACCCTCCACATTATCTCCAAAAACCCAAAGGAATAACATATTTGATCCTATGTGTAAAAAACCGGCATGAATAAATTGGCTGGTAACAAAAGGAAAGAGCGTTTCAATGTTTGCAAAATCGACTCGGGAGGGGATGAGCGCGTATCTTCTAATAAAAAAGTCCGGGTTTCCGGAGGTTAATTCTAATATGAAAATATAAACATTAATAACTATTATCGCAATTGTCCAAAAAGGAAAAATTCCGGACGACTTCGAGTCACGAAGCGGAAACATAATTTAGAAGTATATATTGTCCAGTTAAGAACTTAGTAAGAGACGTCAATCAATCTCTTTGGGACGAAATTGGAGCGCTTCGGCAATGTGGCTTGATGTGATTTCTTGAGATTCTTCAAGGTCAGTAATGGTCCGCGCAACTTTTATAACTTTGTAATAAGAGCGTGCAGATAAATTTACCTGACTAACCGCTTGGCGCATCAAAGTTTCGCACCCAGCAGAAAGAGAGCAAAACTCTTTGACCGCTCGCGTACTCATTTCCGAATTTGATTTGAATTTTGTGTTATTAAATCTTTTCAACTGAATATTTCGTGCATTCTGAACTTTTTTTTGGATTGACTCGGATTTCTCAGCACCCCTTGAACTTTCAATTAATTTTTCAACCTTTACTTGAGGAACATTAATGTGAATGTCTATGCGGTCAAGTATCGGACCCGAAACCCTCTTTTGATAGCGTGAGATTTGTCCTGGCAAACATTTACAGGGTTTGTTGTCTGAACCATAGTAACCACAAGGACAAGGATTTGCCGCCGCAACTAAAGAAAATTGCGCAGGGTAAGAAACTGTTCCGGCAGCTCTTGAGATTGTGACTACGCCATCCTCCATTGGTTGGCGGAGTGCTTCAAGAACATGTCGGGGAAACTCCGGAAACTCATCCAAAAATAAAACACCTCTGTGGGCTAGTGATATCTCTCCCGGCATTGGATGCGCTCCACCACCAATAAGGCCAATTCGGGATGTTGTGTGATGTGGACTTCTAAAAGAACGGTGGCGAATCACCGATTGGTTTTCTTGCAAGTTACCTGTAATTGAATAAATTTTTGTAACTTCCATTGCCTCCTCTTCTGTTAATTCAGGCAATATTCCAGGATATGCACGTGCTAACATTGTTTTACCAGATCCAGGAACTCCTTTCATAAAAACATTGTGGCCACCTGCTGCTGCAATAATTAGCGCACGCTTTGCTTGTTCCTGCCCTTGAATTTCAGCGAAATCAAATTCAAAAGGAGTTTGATCGATAAGAGTACTAAAAGAAGTTACGGGGGCTGGGGTAATATTTTCAACCCCAGAGAGGTGTTTGAAAAGTTGTAATAAATTAGACACAGGATAGACCTCAACTCCCGCGACAACTGATGCCTCTTGCGTATTCACGAGCGGCAGATAAACCTTTTTGAATTTTTTCTCTTTGGCCAACAAAACTAAGGGCAAAACACCTGCAGTGTGTCGCAGAGATCCGTCAAGCGACAATTCTCCTAAAAATAAAGACTCTGTCAAGTCAACTTGGGGGAGCTGTTCGGAAGCAGCAAGAATTCCAACCGCCATCGGAAGATCAAAAGACGGACCTTCTTTTGGTAAATCGGCAGGAGCAAGGTTAACTGTTATTCGCTTTGGAGGAATATCTGCTCCAGAATTTTTTATTGCGGCCCTAACACGTTCTTTTGCCTCTTCAACTGCTTTATCTGGAAGTCCTACGATGTTAAAGGCTGGAAGGCCTTGAGAGGGAATATCTACTTCAACTTCGATAAGTACCCCATTTAATCCAACTGTTGCGCCAGAAAAGACCTTAGAAAGCACAATTTAACTATATCACACCCATTATTTGCTAATCACGTCGGAGAGGGTTGAAACTTTCAATCCTTTAATTTTTCCAAAATCAGAATCGTAAGATATTAACACTACACTCTTGGGCACTTGAGTAGAAATTAAACAATCCCCATACTTGATTGCGTGTCTTTTAAAGAGAAGTAGTGCTTTCTCTGTGTCCGTCTTTTCAATTAACACCACGTTCCTAAGTTGTAAAATTTTTTGCAAGTCAGCTATTACTCCAAGCTTGGGAAATTTATACAACCTTGTAAGAATATATAAAATTTCCTGAATCACAACACCTGAAACATAGGGCCTTATATCGCCGGAATTGATCTTATCAAAAAGTATTTTACTCTCTCCAAATTTTCGACTATCGTCTTGTGTAAAAAGCCGTATAAAAACACTGGTTTCTATAAAAACCTTTTTCATGGGAGATTAACGCTTTCCGTCGGAATAATCAATATGATCTCTGATCTTTTCTACTGGAATAGGATTTTTTACTTTGTATTTACCAGCAAGAGACAAAAAATCAGACTTTAATGGCTCAATCACAATTTTCTTCTTTTCTGCGCGAATGATCGCTCTCCCGTGTTTCTTTAACCCAACTGCTTTTCTGATTGATACGGGAATGTGGACCTGAAATTTCGATGTAATGGTAGTATACTCTTGCATATCAATTGCTATTATTGCATATTACCATTTAATGGTCAATGACATTTAATTAGTATTGCGCAACACCCGTCTACCTATAAAAAACTATCTCAAAATAACTAGTTGTAGGAATAAAGTTGTCTTTTAATAAATCTCCAGAATTTGTATTATTTAATATTTCAAATTTGTTTTTCCCTAAGCTTTGCATAATTTTAAACAGAATTCCAATAGATTTTGGCGAGTCTATGTGGTCATTCCCCAGTGAGTATAATTTTTCATAATTGAAATTTTCCAACACTACCCTTGTTTCTTTATCTTTTTTGCGTGCTTCTGGTGCTTTTAAGTAATGGGAGAAATCAACGGAGGCAACAAAAACTGTTGATGAATTATTAAGACTTGATAAAATTTTAGAAAACTTTTCAACATCATCTTTTGAAATTATTGAACTGATTATTAACGGAACCACTTTTGCTTGAGAAGTGTAATATTTTATATACGGCATAAGTCCTGCAACTGAATGCTCATCTTCTAAAACATTTTCGTCAATGCACGCCATTCCGGACTTTACCAGGTCTTTGATTATCACTTCATCCGGTTGAAGTCTACCAAACGAAGTGTCCCACCCAAACTCACTAGTCAAAACATTGCAATTTCCAAGTTCTTTGTGGTTAGGACCAATTAAAATTATAGTTTTTGGATTTTGAAAACTTGCTCTTTTGAAAAAATCGGAAATAATGAATCCTTGCAACAAATGGTGAGGAACTACTCCGCCAATTATTTTCTCAGATGAGGCGATGTCAGTTTCATTGACACCTTTTGAAAAATACTCTTCTTCAAAGAATTTTACCTTATGGTGACGCAAACTTTCCTGTACCCCATTTCCAGAACCACCATTTTCGAGCAAAAAGATTGCGCCAAATAAAAACAAAATACAAAAAAGAACGATGTATTTCTTCATTTAACTATTGTCGGAGGAACTGGTTTTTCGAAGTTTTTTCTTATACAAAATGGCCGTTCCCGCGATAATTGCTAATAGTGTTACACCGATTCCAATAAAGATATCCCATTCTCTCAAGAACTTTATAATATTCTTCCAAAGTCCTCCAACAACATTTACTTTTGATTCTTGGGAAACTGAAAGTTTTTGAACGTCAGAACGTCCAGAAACCTCAGGACTATACATTAACGAAACCGTTGCTGGAGGTGCGACAAACTCTCCTGCGTTAACAACTCTTGCTTTATAACTGTAGGTTTTGGTAAATCCAGGCAATTTGTAAACTGTTAGCACTGCGCCATTTTCTGTCACATCCATATTCGATATTCCATAAGTTTGATCGAGGGCGTTTTGCTGGTATTGCTGATTCTTAAATGAATTATTAATAGGAATTAAACCAGAGGGAAGTTCGTCTGTGACAACTACATAGTTCCTGTCCGTCGACAACCCTGAAACTGTTAAATCGACTCTAACCACATCACCTGCTGCAATTGAATATTCAGATCCCTTGTCGTTTATGTATTCCCGCTTAACGGACAAGCCGCGACTTTCTGCCTTTAAACCACGATCCGTTCTAAACTGATTTAGAACTAATGTTGAATACAACTCCCCCTCGCCATTTTTCTTAACTTCAAGTTTAGAATCAGTTTTAGCTAAATTAACTGGAATTGTAATTTCGTTGATTGGAGTATTTAAGTCGGTGACTATGCCTTGTGCTATTTGTTTGCCATCCAACAAAACTGAATAAGTGTAATCAGGCGAAACTTCGGCCGAAACTTTCGCATATTCAGTTAGGGCTTGAATAACCTGTGACGTTCCAAAAGTATTTGCCCAATAATCGTACTTTCGCAAACGAGTCAAGTATTTTGTTGCTCTTAGCACCAAATCCCTATCCCCTTTCACTCCCAATATTGCCCTTATCGCCAAAGCTGTCGAGGCCTCCTTGCTTCCAAAATAATTGTCGCTTCCCTCGTCCCAATATACTGTTTCACCTTGCTCGTGCGCCATTGATACTAATTTGTTTAATCCGTTTATATTTGGATCTGTGTAGCCATTCCTTCCGTTTGCCATTACTGCCATTGCCAATAAATCTGGAGTTATGCCACTAAAATCTTGTAATAGCACCTTGCCTTTTGAAGACCCAATTAAGGAAAGTGTGTAAATTCTTACAATTTGTGCGTCTCTCTCCCAGCCTTCGTTTTGCTGACTTTCTGAATTGTATGTTTGTTCTTGTTCAAAGTAGCTTTTTACATTCTTGAAAATATCATCGTCAACCTTTATGCCCGTATTTTTTGCTTGAACTAAATAATCAGTAACATAAGCAGTTATAAAAGGATCTCCTCCAAAATCAGTTCCGTACCAACTCCAACCACCTCTTTGTGTAGCCTTTAATTTTTTAATACCTTTATTGATAATGTCATCGACATTTTTGTCTTTTAAAACTTCCGAAAACAATGTCGGGTTTGCTCGAACGATAATAGCTGGTGCGATAGAACTTGTTATTTGTTCAACACACCCGTAAGGATAGTTCACTAAGTAAGCGATAGCGCTTGTTAGCGTACCCAAGCTTGATTGTGCAAGAAACAACGTCGCTTCAGATTTCGGCTTGTCCGAGTCCGCGAATAGACCAAGTGAGTATGTTTTATCTCCGACACCACTTTCTGCAGACTTTTCTATAAATCCAAATTTCTTTACAGGAACCTCGCTTTGAACTGAATCACGCAACCCATCGTCAGACATTGCACTAAGTATAAGTTTGGACTTTTCCTTTTCTTCTTTGGGACTTATGCTCCAATAAACTTGCTCAAGGCTTCCCGCACTAACTCTTAAACTCTTTTTCGTGTCGAAATCAACTCCGCCACCGTCAAATGACAACTCGGCGCTTATATTTCGGTCCTTATCAGTAAAGTTATGAATCAGCGCTGAAACAATATTTTTGTCTTCGGACCTAAAAATATTTGGCAGAATTGGACTTACAACCAAATCTTTTTGTACAACAACTTCAGCAATTGACTGGCCAACTTTTGTATCTTGTGTGTCTCCTACCGAAGTAACAACCCAAGTTGTTAAATTATCAGGAATTGTAAACTCAACTTCAGCTTGTCCATTTTGGTCCGTTGTCACTTGTGGATTCCAATAGGCTGTATCTTTAAATACACTGCGTCCGGCTCCTCCTTTTTGGTTGTGTACCCAAATTCCATCAGCAAAAAATGTTTTGTACTTATCAATCTGTAAATTGTAAACATCAAACTTTCCTGCTTGATAAGCAACAGACGAAACTTTTACTCCACGTCCATTTGGGTCATGCAAATTGTCGCCGGTTTGAACATTTTCTGCGTTCATCCATTTGTTGTTAACAAATAGCTTATGGTTGGGCGTAACTTTAAGGGTTCCATTAATAATCAAGTAACCTTTTGATGTTTGTTTATGAACTCCTAAAACTTTTGCTTTAACCAAACTTGTATCTCTGTCGCTTTTCCTTGTCAGTATTTCCTGGCCAACCTTTACATCTTTAATACTTTTAGTAGATCCATCACCCATAAGAATAGGCGTATTGCCGTCAAAACACCCCCCCATCTCGGCTGTCAAAACTGTTATGCCTTCAAGAGAATGTGCATCCTGTGTATCGTCATAGCGGGCGGACCAAAATGCGTCAAAAATACTTCCAAGTTTGTTATCCGTTAGCTCAAATATCGCTTTGTCTACTGCCCAAAGTGCAGTATCTGCAAAAATGGGTTTTCCGTTTAAATCCGTCGTTTGCACCTTTACTTTTACCCTATCCCCAGGCGCATATTTTGTTTTGTCGGTGATCAGTTTAACCATTAACTTTTTACTATCTGTGGAGACAGGAACATTTAAAACATCTTTTTCTAAACTATTGGTAGAAAACGAAGATGCAGCGACAAAAATATTTGGGGTGTCTGTATCTTCAATTTTTATTTGTGTCGTGGCACTTTTTCCGTTTATACGAATTACACTAAACCGATCAACCCTTGCGCGTTCTAATGAAAGAAACACATCGCGGTCTGGGGTATCAGATAATATAGTTAAGTTTGCAGTTTCTCCAGGATTATACTTTGATTTGTCTGAAGAAACTTTTATCCCACTACTATTTTGGTCGGCGTAAAAAGGTTGACCGTAGTCCGTTGCCCAAACAGTAAAATCCTTTGCGACTAGGTTTCCAATCCTGTCTTTTCCTTGAACTGTAAACGTGTAAGATCCTTCCTTTGGAGGAGTAAACACAAGCGTTGCGTTACCATTTTTATCAGTCTTTGCACCAATATCCTGATAGTCTTCTTCCTCTTTGTTGTAGTCTGGGTATTTTTTACCTGCAGTAAAGGTTTGTATCCAAGTTGTTCTGTGGACTTTGGCAGCGAGCGATACATTTGCGATATTAGTCTCTCTATTTTTGGCCAAAACAACAGGTAGTCCGTACTTTTCTCCAATTTTAGTTGCGTACTTATTGTCGGTTCTATAAATTCCAAATTCGCCCGAGTGTATTAATATGTTCTTTCGAGCAAATGAAGGATTGCCAGTACCATCGTCGAACTCTGTTTCTATCGAATAAACCTGCGTCTTTCCTTTTGAGTCTTCTGGAATTTTGGCAACAAAATCAACAGCTGCGTCTCCTTTGTTTGTAAAATTGACTTCATTCTCAACTATATTTTTTTCACCAGTATTCCAAAAGGTGTAACGATATTCGTCGTTTAAGAAATAATTATGATCTGTAAGATATTGATACTCGTAAAAATTTGAAGAGAGTATCTTGTACTTTACTTTCTGGTTGGATATGGGTTGTCCTGAAAAATAATTTCCTGTAATTTTGGCGTATCCCTTGTCCCCCGCTATTAATTCTTTTGCTTGCGTATTTAAATCAATGGTAAATTCAGGTTTTCTATAATATTCAACTTGAAAAGATCCATTTCCTCCTACCCAATAGTTAGTTGCCTGTTCTGGAATTTGAACTCTTAAATTGTAATATCCTGTGTTTGCGTCTTCAGGCAGTTTATACTCACCAGAAATTGTACCTGTTTGAGAAATTGAGATATCTTTATCAAGCAATAAGTCTTTATCTTCGTAGCTTTGAGAAATTTTCACCTTTGCAGATCCGGAAGGAATCGTATATCTAGCGTCATCGTCCTCTCTTAAAATTGCTTTGTAGTAAACAGTGTCACCTGGCCTATATATCGGTCTGTCAGTAAATACAAAATATTTTGTTTGTTTGCTCTTGGGGTTAAAGGGTTTATAAAACCCATATCGGGAATTTAAATACCTTAGGTTAATAGGAATAATTGCTCTGTCTCCATTATTTTCCACAAGTGCTATGTCCGCGTCCGATGTTAAACTAGTTTTGGCTATCCCATCCTCATTTATATCAATACTTGCAACTTCTGACTTTTGACCAGTTAGGTTAAATATTTTTACCGAGCCCGAGCTTACACTTCTTTTCGTCTTGTAATCTTGAACCCAAAATATATACTCATTGTCACCTTCTTTAACTATTGCTCCTGTTTTCGACCTGACGATAAACGCATATTCTGTCGAAGAACCTGTATTGACCCTTAAAGCCCACATGCCTGACTCACTCAAAGGAAGGGTCATCTTATTCACGCTGGAGCTGATTTCTTGGTTGAAAGAAACTACTTTATTTAGACCGGAAACATTAATATTTTTATTTATTTGATTTCCGTCCTTATCGTGAACTAAATAGTCAAATAATGTATCTTGATTTGCCTCATATAGATCCACTTTTGCATTTCCTGAGTAGTAATAACTTGTTATGTCAACTGACGGGTCATCTGTTAAAGCAAGAGACACAAGTCCCCCACTACCGTATCCCTCTCGACCACCCGAGATGTAAATGCTTGGAGAATATGAGCTTTTTCCCAAAACCTGTTCCGAAGAACTCCCAGTTGTGCGAATCCCGTCAGATTCATTATCCCCAAGTGAGACAGGGCTTGAATTGATATTTAAAGACACTGATGTTAAAAGAACTAATAGCGAAGATAGAAGAACGAGCAAAAAGTTCCCTTTGTGCTTAGAACTATATTCTATTTCCATTTACAATTTAATATACACCGGAGAGACCGAGTTTAAAACTGCTAAAACCCCAACAAAGAAATAATCGTTGCCGCACCTACAACCAACATGATTATTGTAATTGCCCAGCCAATCAATTTAGCAGGTAAAGAATTTGCATGTTCCCCCATGATATTTTTGTTACTACTCAACAATAAAATCATTATCAAAACAACTGGCGCTACCAACCCATTAAAAACAGCTGAATAAATAAGCGCCTTAATCGGATCAAAACCCAGTAAATTAATAGCTAACCCTATGACCACAGAAAGAACTATCATGCCGTAAAAAGAGCTTGCCTCTTTTAGTTTCCTATAAAGTCCAAACTTCCAACCAAAACTTTCCGACATTGCGTATGACGCCGAACCTGCAAGTATGGGTATTGCCAACAATCCTGTCCCAATTATTCCGATTGTAAAAAACAAATACGCTCGGTCGCCCGCAATCGGTCTTAAAGCTTCTGCGGCGTCAGAAGCCGTTGCAATATTTGTTATTCCATTCACAAAAAGTGTGGCGGCAGCAGCGATAATAATGAAATACATAACCAGGTTTGAGAAAAACATTCCGGAAAAAACGTCCGTTCTCATTTTCTTAATTTGATTGGCAGATGTACCATTTCTTTCTCGCCTTGACACTTTGCCCATTAAAATTTCTTCTTCAATCTCTTGTGAAGTTTGCCAAAAGAAAAGATAAGGTGAAATAGTCGTACCGAGTATGGCGGCAATTATTAATATATGGTCTTTTGAAAAGGACAACGATGGAACTAACGTATTCTTCAAGATTGAACTCCAATCAAGATTGGGAACATTAAACGCTACAAGGACATACGAGAGCAAAACTAAGGTTAGCCACTTTAAATATTTTGAGTATTGTTTGTATGACATAAAAATCTGAAGGACCAAACAAAAAACGGCAAAAAATAGAACTAAGATTGCAAAATTTAGGCTTGGAAACAAAAGCTGCATGGATTTTGCCATTGCCCCCAAGTCTGCTCCGATATTAAAGGAGTTTGCGGAAAAGAGAAGAAACGTGCAAAGATACAAAACCCAACGAGGAAAATGTGTCCTTATGTTTGCGGCCAATCCTTGCCCAGTAACTAAGCCAATCCTCGCACACATTTCCTGAACAATTGCCATAAAAGGAAATGTCAGTGGGGCCAACCAAAGAAATTGAAAACCAAATTTTGCACCAGTTTGAGAATATGTTGCAATGCCGGATGGATCATCGTCCGCTGCGCCTGTTGTTAATCCGGGACCGAGATTTTGCCAATATTTAACTGCCTTTTTTATTTCTCTTTGGTTAGAGACTGTTTTTGCTATTTGTTTTGATGTTTGGATGGTTCCTTCGATAGCTTCGCTTGGAGTTTGTAAAACTGTTTCTTCAATATTATCAATTATTTTTTGGCTCATTTGGGCAACCGTCTTTTGCTAAATTCTTCTACAGTCAACCACTTTATTTGAGGAACAATTGTGTAATTCGAATTCTTTAAAACGTCAATTCCATTGTTGTCGGTTATATAGTACGCCATACCTTGTAACCTACCGATCTCTTTGTAATCCCCTGGAACATGTCCAGCGCTCCAGTCGTCAAACAAAATTAATGGCTCGTCGCTCGTGTTATACCATGAATGTCCATATTCAAAAGGAACAATAATTTCATCTCCTGCCTTAGCTTTAATACAAATAACCTCTTCTATTTTTTCTGAAATTGGATTGCCATTTTCGACCAATCTCTTTTGGAGTAACATTACACCCTTTCCTTCAATTACATGTATTTTTTCGTTGACATGTGTCTCGTGATAATGGCCAAAAGTTTTTGGAAATTCTCCATTGTAATTTCCTGGAGCAATAAGGGTTATATTATTCCAAAGTCCGCCAATTTCGGAAAAAACCCAATATGCAGGGTCAGGACCGACAGCCTCCGGGTCTTTTAAAACCAATCTTAGGCTCTTCAGATCTCTTATCAAACTTAGTTTCACTTGTGATTAGTATGCGTTTTTCGCTTTAAGTAGTCAATAGTTTTCACTCAATTCCAGTGGTAAAATACAAGAGATGATAAAAAAGGCATCCGTCAGCATATTTATATTCATAATAGCATCCTTTATAGTGCTAATATATCAAAAACTCCAGTTTGAAAAACTTGATGGGCTTATCTCTCCATACAAACTTCAATCAAATGAAGTAGTCGTTTCTCCTTTAACAATTGACCAGATTTTCCGCCGCGACCATGAAAATATGGATAACACCATTACATTAATAGCCACAGGAGATGTAATGTTAGGGCGAGTTGTTAACCAAAAGTCCATTGCGTCGAATAACTTTAATTGGCCATTCGAAAAAACCTCTGATTTATTAAAAAGCGTCGACATTACCCTCGTCAATCTTGAGGGGCCAATAACTAACGATTGCAAACCCACTGGATCGGGCATGGTTTTTTGCGCAGACAAAAGAACTATCGGGGGCTTGGCACACTCAGGAATTGACATTGCAAATATTGCAAATAATCACATCGGCAATTATGGCGAAAAGGGGGAGGAAAACACAAAGGGGGTCTTAAAGTCTGCAGGAATTATTTTTTCTGGAGCAAAAGAAACTGCTTACAAAGAAATTGACGGAATTAAGTTTGCCTTTTTGGGATATAACGAAATACCACCCAAAGATCAAGGCATCAACTGGGCGGTTGAGGAAAATATCGCCCACGACATTAATATTGCAAAAGAAAACGCCTCAGTTGTTGTTGTTTCTTTTCATTGGGGAGTTGAATACAAAGATCAGCCGACAAAGAGACAAGAGGCACTCGCCCATCTTGCAGTCGATTCAGGTGCAGATTTGATAATAGGAAATCATCCACATTGGTATCAACCTATTGAAGTTTACAAAAATAAGGTTATTGTTTATTCCCATGGAAACTTCATATTTGACCAAATGTGGTCTCAAAGAACAAGGGAAGGGGTTGTTGGTAAATATACATTTTCTGGATCGAATCTTGTTGATGTCGAATTTGTACCAGTTGTAATAGAAAATTTTGGACAACCAAGGCTTGCCACCGAAGAAGAAAAAAATAAAATCTTAACTCACATGGAAGAAGAAAGTAAAAAGCTTGAAAAGTCGTTGTAGATTGTAATTTTCCCACTAAAAAACCACACCAAAAAGTGTGGTTGTTTAGCGCCTTAGGAAGATAATAAGCCAGGTTCTGTATCTCGACGATAATCTGTCTAACGCCCTCAAGCTTCGGCCCTTCCGGAAACTGGTATAACGGGCCATTCGGAGGTTGCAGCGGGGAGGATTGCCCCCCTAAACCATTCGCTTGCGCTCGTGGTAAGGGTTCCCGTTAGGGACTTTTCACTCGTATCTTAGTATGTTTTAAGTACTAAGGTCGACATAGTCTCTGTGGCTCTTACTGGCGGTCTCCCGCCCCCGCTTACGCGGGGCACCCTGTTTCCTGCTGCCTGGACTTTCCTCCCCAGTCATCCGCTTACCACTCGCCTTAGTAGATTTCTACTTCGGCTCGTGGAGCGCTACGACGGGGTAATCGTCTGTCTTCCTAAGGCACCGGTATTATACCACAAATTTAGGCTAAAGTCAAGCCTATAGCTCGAGAAGTTTTGTAACTATATTTTTTGGAGCTGTTTTAAGGAAAAAATCTCTATGGCTATGATTCTCAGGACTATAAGGATTGGAACTGCCAAAATTGCCCCGATAACTCCTGCCAACTTAAGCCCAATGGCAAGAACAATTATTGTAAACAAAGGATTAATGCCCGTTGCCCTACGCATGACATTGGGAACAATAACAGAATTTTCCAGTTGCTGAATTAGAAAATACAAAGCCACTGTTGCTATGGCCATTATTGGTGAAACTGTAAGTCCAAGCAAAATCGCGGGGATGGAGGACAAAACAGGTCCGATTGTCGGAACAATCTCTAGAATGCCTGCAAGTATTGCTAAAGGTAGAGCATATGGAATTCCCAGTAGTGTAAGACCTACAAAAGTTAGTACTCCAATAATTACCATCAAAATTAACTCTCCTCTAACCCATCCTCCCAAGCTCGTCTCAACGCGATCCACAAAACTTTTGGCTTTTTCCTCTTCTCCCTTGCCAAATAAGATAACCAAATAGTTGTCCAAATTTTTTCTTTCCAATAGAAGATAAAACGTAACCACCAAAACCGAAAAGACAGTTACTATGTTAGAAAACAACGCGATTGTAAGCTTAATCAAATTAGCGGGAATTGCACCCAATTGAGAAATCTGGCCAGCAATAACTTTACCATCCACGCCTTCAATCCCCAAACCATCAAGCCATGTTCCAGCTTGATCAAACAATGTTGGTAGATTATTTGCCAAATTGGTAGATTGGTCAATAAGTGGAGGAACAATACTTGTAATCCCGCCAACCACCAAACCAATAAACAAAATGTAAACAATAAATATGGCTATACTTCTTGGGACTCCAAGCTTGTTCAGCCTATCAACAATAGGATTAAAGGCAGTCATTAAAAGAATTGACACAAAAAGACCAAGCAAGATTGAGCTTATTTGATACAAAAACCAAATTAGCCCAATGAATGCTATTGTGAAAATAATTGTTTTGTGGGAAACTTCAATTTTCCTTGGCATATTTTCTCCTTCTGTCTACTATTAACTCTTTTCTATTCTCCTTTATCATACCAATTTTCGACAGTTTTTTCCACTTCTGTCTCCCAATTTGTTTGCGTTGTGTCAAAACACAAAGCTCTTTTATCGTTTTTAAACCAAAGAAGCTGGCGTTTTGCATAATCTTGCTCTGATTTTTTCCAGCGGGCGACCGCCTCGTCTAGCGAAACTTTTCCCAATATGTATTCTTTAAGTTCGCTGTATCCTATTCCAGTCATAGACTGGTCATCCCACATCACACCTTCCTGGAGAAGTTTTTTTGTTTCTTCTATTCCTCCCGCCACTCTGGCGTCAACACGAGAATCAATTCTCTCGTACAACAGGTTTCTTGGAGCTTTAAGACCAATAAACAATAAATTTTCATTTGAAATTATTGAGCCATTACTTTTAGTTTTCAATGAACCGTTTTGTTTTGAAAGTGCAACCTCGATTGCGCGCATAAGCCTTCTTGGATTTTTTCTGTCTGATTGATTCATGTTGCCTGCCCGAATACTGTTAACAGACGCTAATGTTTCAAATAATTCTTCCGCAGTTTTTCCAATCAAATTTTCTCTTAATCGTTTATTGGGTTTAATCTCCAAGGTATCGAAGCCATCTATCAAAGCCTTAATATAGAAACCAGTCCCACCAACAATAATCGGAAGTTTTCCGTCTTTCCAGACAAGGTCCATTACTTCTTTTGCGTAACCAACCCATTGTGCAACACTAAACTCCTCCTTGGGATCTACTAAATCAGTTAACCAAACTCTCACTCCTTCGGGAGCCTCCCAATAACCTAACTTATCTTTAGTTTTCAAATTTAAAATTTCAAACTTCGAATTCTTTGGTAAATCCTTGCCCGTTATTATGTCCATACCCCGATATACTTGCCTTGAATCGGCAGACAGAATATCCCCGTTATACTTTCTTGCCAAACCAAAAGCCAACGAAGTTTTCCCAACTGCTGTTGGGCCATAAATTATTAACAATTTATTTTCCATACCTATATTCTACCAACTTTTACTTAAGAGTTTTCTATTTTGCGTAAACCTGATAAAATATATCTTATGGAATCAGAAGGAAGAAGAATACATGGACTTGCGGCGCAGGCAAGAGAAAGAGGCGAACATCTTGAATCTTTAAAACTAAACGAGGAGGCTTTGCTTGCTTATCAAAAAGATGGCGATATTCTCGGTTTCGCCGAAGCGTTATCTGACAGAGTCATCGTTCTTAACCATCTTTTCGAAGAAACAAACGATCGAGTCTTTATAATTCTTGCAAAAAATACTGCTCGTGCGTCCGTTGAAATTGCCGAATATTCCGGCGATAAAACTGCAATTGCTATTCCATACTTCAACTTGGCAAAAGTCCAAACTACAATGGAAGAGTATAAAGAAGCACTTGAGTCATACAAAAAAGCAGTTGAGAATATTATCAACAATCCTCCATCTTCTAACAACAGGGCTTCAATTGTTGCAGATTTTAAAGCCCACACGGAAACTGCAGCATATAAGGCTGGTGATAAGTCCGCACTTGAAAGAGCTGAAATGGCTATTGCAGAACTTGAACAAGTTCCAGTTATCAGTGATGAGGATTATTTAGCAAAAGACAAATTACTTGCCTTTAATGAGGAGGTTTCGTACAACAAAAACGTTTGGCTTTCTGGCGCTCATATGAGAATAGCTGAAATGTTAAAAAAAGATAACCCTTCAAAAGCAAAAGAGCATCTACAAAAAGCTAAAGAAATTATTGATTCAGACGAAAGACTGAAAATTCGCAAAAGCCAGTGGGAAAAATTAGCAGAAGAAAATAAATAACTTATTTTCTTATTGCTCTCTTGAGGGTTTTTCCAGGGCGGAAATTTGGGGTTCTGTGGGACGCAACTTCTTCTTCTTTGCCTCTTAAAAACATT
>MHCC01000007.1 GCA_001816475.1 Candidatus Blackburnbacteria bacterium RIFCSPLOWO2_01_FULL_40_20 | reverse complement strand
TTTATACTCACAATTCTTGCACCAAAAGCCACCTTTGCAAGAAAAGTCGGATTTTTCAATTTCTTCTTTTGTTTTTAAAATCTCGCTTGTTGCTACCTCTAAATCTTCTGTAGTCCGAGTTGTTGAAAGTTTTACACCTTTGTCAAACAAATACAAAGACAATATTATTTCCCCCTGTGGCTTTGATAGAAAAGGAAATTTTACATGTTGAGCTGCCAACGCATAAAAAGAAAGTTGCAAATCCTTTGCCAGTTCTTTTGCCGTTGGCAAATCTTTTGATGAGTAGTCAGTAGTTTTATAATCAATAATCTCTATTCCTTTTGCAGTTTTATTAACTCTATCAATTTTTCCGCCAACTTTTAAGGAATTTCCAAGGCTAAAAGTAAATGGTTCTTCAAGCGCCAAGGGCGGATTTTTTGGATCAAACAAATCGCTTTCCAAATATGCATTTAAATAACTCTCGCCTTTTCTTTTCATCTCTCGCTCGTGACTTTTGTTTTGATACCCTTCTTTTATCCAACTTTTGTCATAAATTCCTAACAACTCCTTTTTGCCAATAATTTGTCCGCGACGAATTGAATCATTAAACTCCTTTAAAGTAATATGCAGTGTATTTCCGAAACTTAGAGCCGCGCTTGTAGAAGTCGGAATTTTGGAAATATATCTCATCTTGTAATGAAGTGGACAAAAATTAAATGTGTCGATTTGCGAGTAACTTAAATAAGTGACTGGTCGAGGAGTATTAAGTTGAGGAGCATTGGTTTTTTCTAAAACCATTGGTGCAAAATTTAGAAAACTTAATTGCTCTGTCTCTTGTTCTATCTCTTTGTCATATTTCACTACAGCCTCTTGCCCCAACATTTCAACAACAAACTGCGAAATCTTTTTTTCCCTTTTCCCCTCACCGTAATAATCCGCAGCAGTTAAAAAGAGCCTTTCTTTTGCCCGAGTCACGGCAACATAAAAAAGCCGACGTTCCTCTTGCAGATGATAATCTCCAACAGGCAGTACCTCTTTTATCAGCTCTTCGGGTATCGGAATTTGTTCCCGACGCTCAATAGTTGGAAACCTTTGGCTAACCAAATTAACAACAAAAACAACTGGAAACTCCAATCCTTTTGAGGAGTGAATTGTCAATATATTTACAGCGTTTTCCTTGTCCCAATCAGTGTCGTTAGCGAGGGGAGACTCTCCCAAGTCCATTGATAAATCTATCCAATCAACAACTGCAAAAACTGAGGCGTCATCATTATCTGTTTCATAACTTTTTAGTTTGTCAAAAAACTTGGCAATGTTTGAAACTTTTTTTGCGTCTGACTCAGTTTGTGGATTAATCATACTTTTTAAAATTCCTGAGTCTTGCAAGAAATAGTACGCAATTTGACCCGCCGACTCTTTGGACACCAGTTTTAAATGCTTATGGATCATTTCTACGATAACTGATATTTTTCTCTTGGTATCTGTATCTACCAAAACATCACCTTTTACAACTTTTTCAGCTGCCTCAAAAAGCGAGGAATTAAACTTTTTAGCGTAGTTTATTGTCGCGGCCAAATCGCGCCCTGAAATACCAAAAATATCCATTGTCAAAACCTTATAAAAGGCCACAGAATCTTCAAAGTTATAAAGCACCTTAAGATAAGCAATTAATTCTTTCACTTCTTCTTTGTGAAAAAGTTGACCGGGTCCTAAAAATTGATATGGAACGGCCAGGCGCGAAAACGCTCTGACAAATGGATCTGAATGATTATTGGCTCTGACAAGGATTGCGAAATCTGAGAAGTTCCTGTTTTCAGTTTTTACCAATTTCAAGATTTTCTTCACTACGATTTCTGCCTCATCCTCAACCTTTGCAACATGTAAAAACTCTGGAACAGAACCTTTGTCCTGGCTTGCAGCTATTAATTTTTTGTTAATATTTTCGCGCACCTCAAGGCGATCTGGATTGTTGTTTTGAATTAATTTGTAGGAATAATCTAAGATTGTTTGAGTTGAACGATAGTTTGTGGTTAAACTAACAACCTTAAGACGCGGGAAACTCGTCCGAAATTGCATAACATTTGAAACTGCTGCACCCCGCCATTTATAAATACTTTGATCGTCATCCGCGACAACAGTTAAGTTCTGCTTGTCACCCGTGAGCATTTTAACTAAGTCATTTTGTGCAATATTCGTATCTTGAAATTCATCAACTAAAATATACTTGAATTGCTTCTGATACTGCTTCAGCACGTTGGGGCGGGAACGAAACAATTTCAAAGTATTTGAAATCAAATCCGAAAAATCCATTTTCCCTCCTTTGGCCTTTAACTCTTCATACTTCTCATAAGCCCCCGCCAACTCTTGAAATTTCTCTTTATCTTTATCTGTTTCTATATCTATCTTAGACTTTGACTTAGACTGACGATTAACCCACTTCACATATTCACTCGGCAACACGTCCTCATCCTTAAGTCTTGAGAAGTGTTGGATCATTCCGCTAATAAACTTTGCTGGATTCCCCAGGGGGCAAAAATATTTAAGTTTAAACTCAAACAAGAGTTGTTTGAAAAATCTTATAGACTCTGCTTCGGTCATTAACCGATACCTTGGGTCAAGCCCAATTTGTAAGGCTTCATTACGCAAGACCCTATCGCAAAAAGAATGAAACGTGCAAATCCACATTTGCGAATACCCGTAAGGCATTGCTTGGTCTATTCTTTCTTCCATTTCGCACGCTGCTTTTTCAGTAAAAGTTAAAGCGAGTATTTCAGAAGGTTGGGCAAGGTTGTTCGTGATTAAATGTTTAATTCTTTGGGTTACTACTGTTGTTTTTCCAGTTCCCGCGCCAGCAATAATCAACAAGGGGCCAAGGCCATGTTCGACTGCTTCTTTTTGTTCTTTGTTTAAGGAAGGTCCTGCGTCCGTCATGAAAGCTCAATTCTTTGCGGTACTTCAAGGTTTTCAACTTCACTGTGGGGCGTTTCTCCTAAACTTTTCGTTGATGAAATTTTTTGGCCCAATAATCCAAAGCTCGAAAAGACATTAGCCATTGAGTTGTAGGCGTTATTTAAATGCTTCCCCAGAAGCGAGAGGTTTCCTTCAACTTTTTCATAGTCTTTTTGTATTGCCCTAATTGCATTTAATATCTCTTTTGCTTGAGCTTCAATTTTTTGTCCCTCAAAAGACATTAAGATTGCTTTTAGATACGCATAAAAAAGAGAAGGGGAGACCGGAAGTATCCTTTTGTCACCAGCATATTCAAGAAGTGTTGTATTGTTTGCAATTTCGTAATAAACCGCCTCTGATGGTATGTACATCAATGCGTAATCAACCGTACCCTCCTCAGTTAAAATGTACTTTTTAGAAATTGCGTCAATGTGGGACTTAACGTCTCGGACAAATTGCTTTTCGTGTTCCTTCTTTTCTTGTTCAGTTTGAGAAGCTACCATTTTTTTGAAGTTTTCCATTGGAAATTTTGAGTCAATACAAATGTTTCCTGCTGTTGTTTTTATTAATGCATCAACTTTATCTCCGGACTTGAATGTGTATTGGAGATGAAACGATTGTTTAGGCAAGTACTGAGAAAGCAGTTCTTTTAATACTTGTTCGCCAATATTACCTCGAAGTTTTGGGCTTCGCAAAAACTCTTGAAGCTCGCGCATATTGCGGCCAATTTCGTTCATTTCACCAACCGACTGTTGAACTCCGTGAATAACACGCGCTGCATTGTCCAAACGCTCGTTAAGAGTAGTAGAATTTTGCTGAAGAGTTTGAACAAAAGTTTTATTTTGTTCGTCAATTTTTTGGTTTGTGCTTTTTAACCACTCGACAATCTCGTCTGAGGGTTTTTGTTTCTCGGAGATTTGGGCAAGGCGTTTATTGAAGTACCATGCAACGAGCGCAAACCCAACTACCAATGCAGCTAAAATTAACAAGACATCGCTGGACATGGTATGCTGATTGTACCGACGTTTACGTTACTCATCAATCCAGAAAAAACCCGAAGATCATGCCTAGCAAATTAGAGAGTTTGACCAAAAGTAGAAAAAACTTCCTGCCAACAGCAATTTTGACGCTTTTTTTGTGGGGAGCTTGGATCACAATTTTCTTTTTTGTTCCACCTGAGACATTTTTAATGCCTATTTTCTTTTTACTATTAACTTTTCTATGCTTTCTGTTTACTTCCTCGTTAATTTTTGCTAACTCAAGAAGAGGATTATTAGTCGCAACAGGAGTAATTCTTTATATGATATTAAAATATTTTGGTTTGATAAATGTTCTGAATATAATCCTAATCGTCGCCATTTTAGGAATAGTCGAGTATTACTTTTCTAATAAATAATTATTGTCGTTTGCAGCTTGTCGTATGTTGTAATTAACCGTTGACAGCCTTACTTCCATTTGGCTAAACTTCAATTAATTAAAGTCACAAACTGCCTATGCGTGTTTCAAAAAACAAGGTTAATACACATCTTTCGCAAGAATTATTTAACACCCTCCATCAAGCTATTGCAGACCTAAAAAATTCCCAGGAAGTCGAAAAATTTTTAAAATCATTTTTATCAGACGCAGAACATACAACTCTAGCCAAAAGAGTAGCGGTTGCCTACTGGCTTGATAATAAAAGAAGTTATGAAAACATCCGCGAAAACTTAAAAGTTTCAAGCGCCACAATTGCAACAATACAAACCGAGCTGGGGGATGAGGGAGTAAAGCTCGCGCTTCGAAAAATTAAGGCCGAAGAATGGGCCAATATATGGTCTTCAAAAATTCAAAAGTTTATCAAGAAATAGTTCGTTTCGTTGATTTAAACCCTCCTCCTTGTTAAACTACATTAGCCACAATCCATATTTGGCTGTCTTCCAAGCCTGGGAATGGCATATCCATGAACAAGTTTTATATCACTACCGCTATTGATTACACCAACGATGTTATCCATATAGGACATGCGTATCAAAAGATATTGTCTGATGCGTTGGCCCGCTACCACAGATTAATTGGCGATAAAACCTATTTTTTAACCGGCACTGATGAGCACGGCCAAAAAGTTGAGAAGGCTGCAAAAGCAGAAGGTATTGAGCCAAAAGCCTTCACAGACAGGATCGCTGCTGCTGATCAAGCTGAATGGGACACGTTAAACATTTCTTACGATCGCTTCATAAGAACTACAGACGAGGATCACAAAAAATTTGTTCAAGAATTCTGGTTAAAGGTAAAGTCAGCTGGTGATATTTATCCGGAAAAATACGAAGGGCTATATTGTGAATCTTGTGAGTCATATCTTGATGAATCAGAGTTGATTAATGGGAAATGCCCTTTCCATCCGACAAAAGAGCCCCAAAAAATTCAAGAAGAAAATTACTTCTTTAGGCTATCAAAATACCAGGAATTTTTAGAAAAATATATTGAGGAAAATAAAGATTTTGTTATTCCGGAAAATAAGAGAAAAGAAATATTAACGTTCGTCAAAAGTGGTTTAAAAGATTTTTCAATCAGTCGCCAAAACGTCAAATGGGGGATACCTGTCCCTGACGATCCAAAACATACGATTTATGTTTGGTTTGATGCACTTCTTAACTACTTAACTTACGGAGTTGAAAAAAACTGTTGGCCTGCAGACGTGCATGTATTAGGAAAAGACAACTTAAGGTTTCATTCTGTTTATTGGCCGGCAATGTTAAAGTCCGCGGGATACGAACTCCCAAAAACCGTTTTTGTACATGATTTTATAAGTCTTAATGGACAAAAGATAAGTAAGTCTTTGGGAAACATCATAAGACCAAAGGAGTTGGTCGATCAGTTTGGGATAGACGGAGTAAGATATTTTTTTCTAAGGTTTGGCCCATTAGCAAGCGATATCGATATTTCATTTGATCGAATAAAAGAGGTTTATAACTCCGACCTTGCAAATGGTTTGGGGAACTTGGTGGCGCGAGTTTCAAAACTTTGCCAAAACAGCAAGTTAGAGTTTGTTGCACCAGAGATTACAATCGAGAATTTTCCAGAATACAACAAGCTCTTAGAAAACTTCCAGGTAAACACTGCGCTTGATTTTGTTTGGGAAATTATTTCCCAAGCCGACAAGTATATTGAAAACCATAGACCATGGGAATTAAGCGGAAATGATTTAAAAGAAGTTCTTACGAAGTTGGTTGAAGAAATAAGAAAAATATCTCTGCTTCTTAATCCATTTTTGCCTGAAACAGCCAAAAAAATCGAACAACAGTTCAAGGGACCTAAGGTAAAAAGTGAATTGTCTCTTTTTCCCCGTCTTAGTTAAACTATGACCATAATAACAATGCGAAGCACAGTCGGCCATACGAAATCCCGCTAAGCGGGATTGATTATACTAAAATCATGTTTAATCAGTTTGTTCTAAAACACGAACGGCAAGTCCAACGATTGCTAGAAATATTACCCGGATTCTTCTCTTGGAACGTTATTTTGTTTCCTTATTGGGGGATACTGCTTTTCCCCATGGTTGTTGCCTATTTTGTTTTACTTTTTGACGTGTATTGGTTTTTCCAATCGGCGACAGTTGCAATTAGTGCGAGCATTTCGCATCTGCGAATAGAAGCAGCTAAAAACTTTGATTGGGCAAAAGAAATAAAAGAGTTTCCAGATTACAAAAAAGTAAACCACATAATAATTATCCCTACATATAAAGAGCCCATCCATATTTTAGAAAGAACTTTAAATTCAATAGCCACACAAGACTTATCTTTAAAACAAATTCATTTAGTTTTAGCGTTTGAAAAAAAAGAACCAGAAGAGGACAGAAACGAAAAACTTAAGTCTTTGTCAAAACAGTTTAAACGAAAATTTGGCAGTTTTATCGCAACTGTTCATGAACTGGTGCCTGGAGAAGTTGTTGGTAAAGCTGCTAATGAGAGATTCGCTGCGCTTGAGATGAAACGACTGCTGATTGGGAAAAAGATAGATCCTAAGTACGCGATTGTAACGTCATGTGATGCCGACCATTCTTTTTTCCCAAAACATTTTTCTTGTTTAACTTACAAGTTTTTAGACGATCCGGACCGCTATAAAAAGTTTTGGCAACCGGCAATACTTTTTTATCAAAATATTTGGAAGTTGCCAGCAATAACAAGAGTTCTTAACGTCATGTCCTCAATTTGGAATCTTTCACAACTTCCAAGAAAAGACAGGTTAATAAACCAGCAAAACTATTCTTTATCTTTTTTACTTTTAGATGAAGTCGATTATTGGGATGCTGAAGTTATTCCGGAGGATTACCACATATTCTTTAAATCTTTCTATAAAACTGGTGGAAAAATTGAAGTTGAGGCGCTTTACTTGCCTATTTTTGCTGATGCGCCTGAAGGGAAAAACGTCTGGCAAACAATGAAAAGCCAATATTTCCAGTATCAAAGGTGGGCATGGGGTGTGTCAGACGACCCTTACGTTATCAAAAATTACTTTTTGTCCTCTGGAATTTCTTTTTGGAGCAAAACTGCACGACTCGTTTCACTTTTTAGGGAACATTTCCTTTGGCCCGTAAATTGGTTTATCATCACACTGGGTATTTCCGTGCCTGTACTTCTTAACCCTGCTTTTGGAAGAACTGTGATTGGCTACAGTCTACCCGGATTGTCCTCGATTATTTTGACTGCTTCAATTGGATTTTTGGTCGTAATGCTTTTTATTGAATCTAAGCATAAACCTCCTGCGCCAGAAGGATATCCGCGGTGGAGATCTTTTCTCCTTCCACTTGAATTCTTGCTTTTACCGATTGCAGGTTTGTTCTTTGGCGCACTCCCAGGGCTTGATGCACACACACGGCTAATGCTTGGAAAATATCTGGAATACCGCGTAACTGAAAAGAAGTAGTCTGTTGCCACAGCACCCGGCAAAAGCTATACTTAGACTAATCCCACGTCTTTCAAATGTTTAATAAAAAGATTCACATCTTAGGCGAAACGATAACTATCACTCCACTTTGGATATTAATATTGTTTGCAATAATCTTGCGCATCCCGTCACTTTTTGAACCTTATTGGTATGGAGATGAAGCAATTTACCTAACCCTTGGAGAGGGGATAAGACACAACCTAGTCCTTTACCGCGATATTTTTGACCATAAACCACCACTTATTTATTTGATCGCAGCAGCGGCTGGCTCTTTGTACTGGTTTAAATTAATTTTACTTGTTTGGAGCATTGGAACAATTGCCCTATTTTGGAAACTTGCCAGAGAAACTGTTAAAAACTCTACTATTCTTGAGAAAAATCATGACATTTCAGTTGTGGTTGCCTCAACCATATTTACCATTTCGACCACTTTACCCATGCTTGAAGGAAATATTGCAAATGCTGAACTTTTCTTGATTGGACCAATTTTTTTAGGATTACTTTTTACACTCTCCGAGTGGCCAAACTTTGTTAAAAACAAACTGCTAAGAATTTTTATTGGGGGAGTGCTATTTTCTTTTGCCTTATTATTCAAAGTTCCAGCTATTTTTGATGTTTTTGCACTTGTTGCCTTCTGGGGTATTTCAAGTTTGTGGAAACCAAAAGATATTATTGCAGCTCTAAAAAAATCAATCGTATTAACCCTTGGGCTTTTTCTGCCAATATTTATTTCCGTATTCTACTTTTGGTCACAAGGTGCGCTAAAACAATATATAACTGCGGGCTTGTCGCAAAATATTACCTACATTGGACAGTGGGCAAATCAAAAAACAGTTTTAAGTACCGGCCAAAACGCATTAAGTGGCCTCGGGTTTAGAGCAGAAGTTTTAATTGTATTACTTCTTGTTGTGCTTTTTACTAAAAAGTTTTTTGACAAATACTTGTTGTTTGTAATCCTTTGGCTCACCTTTGATATTTTTGCAATGCTCCTGTCGGGCAGGCCGTATCCTCATTACATAATTCAGGCAATTCCACCACTTTCGCTGGCCGGCGTAATACTCTTTTTCGGTAAAGAAAAGTTTCGCTTTTTGCCAGTTCCTTTTATCGGTCTATTCTTGGCAAGTTTGGTTTTCTATAAATTCTACTACTATCCCACAATTCCTTATTACCAAAATTTTGTTTCATTTATAACTGGGCAAAAATCAAAACAAGATTACTACAAACATTTTGATCAAAAGGTCCAAACCACATACGATCTTGCCCAATACTTAGTATTAAGAACCAGTAAAGACGATAGGATATTTATTTGGGGAACTGAACCCGAAGTATATGCACTGTCTCACCGTGTCCCAGCAAGCCGCTACATCACATCTTTTCATATTTCGGACTTTAAAGGGGAGGAAGAAACCTTGAATTCACTGCAAGACAAAAAGGTAAAGTATATAATTCTTGATACCCGCGAGGAGAGGAATTTACCAGGATTGACGGGCCTGCTGGAAAGGAACTATTATCGCACTGATGAGATTGCTAATAATCAAATATGGAAACTAAAAAATTTCTAAATTTAATTCCAAAGCTTGGAAAGTCTGAAGAGGTTCAGTCAAACGGAAAATATCTTTTAATTAATGGTATCAGCTTGATCGCCGCCGGATCCATCTTAAGTTTCTTTTGGCCCAAATTACCCCCACAAGTTCCGTTGTTTTACAGCAAACCCTGGGGAGAAGCACAACTTGCAAAACCATATTTTTTAGCCGTGCCGCTTTTAATGAGCGCAGTTTTTTTGATACTCAACCTGTTGTTAACTCAAAAATTGGACAATTATATCTTCCTGAAAAAGTCATTAATTTTTGGCACAACAATTATTAGTGTGCTTGCATCAGTTGCTGTTATCAGAATTGTTTTGCTTATTATTTAAATATGTTTGATCAAGGTATGCTCGTGCCTCTCGCAATTTTACCGCTTCTAACCTCGCTTGCTATTTCATTTTTATTAACTCCATTAATAATCAAACTTGCACCAAGATTGGGAATAGTTGATGATCCTAAAAGAAGAAACCACCCTGCGCGCTTGCACGAAAAACCTACACCGCGCGGCGGCGGAATTCCTTTATTTATAGCAATTATCGTTTCTTGCCTTATTTTTTTACCTTTTGATCAAAGATTGAGTGCCATACTGTTAGGAGCTGCAATCGTCGTTGGAGTTGGGTATCTTGATGACAGGCGAGACTACAGCCCTTACATAAGGCTACTTGCTCAAATTTTGGCAGCTGGAGTTGTTGTAGCAGCAGGAATTGGTATTTCTTTTATCTCAAACCCATTGGGTGGAATAATTGATCTTTCTCAACCTAGGATTGCTTTAAATATACTTGGTGAAACCAGACACATTTGGGTGCTTTCTGCCTTGTTTGGATTTGCTTGGATTGTGGCTTTAATGAACGCCGTAAGTTGGTCCTCAGGAGTTGATGGACAACTTTCTGGATTTGCTGGAATCTCAGCTCTTGTAATAGCAATATTATCGCTTAAATTCTCTGCCGATATTACTCAATGGCCAATAACAATTCTTGCCGTAATAACTGCCGGTGCATTTTTTGGTTTTCTGCCGTGGCATGCATACCCTCAAAAAATTATGCCTGGCTTTAGCGGAGCCACACTAGCTGGGTTTATGTTGGCAGTTCTATCGCTGCTATCAACGACAAAAGTGGGAACCCTAATGATAGTACTGGCAATTCCACTTGCAGATGCAGGGTTCTCCGTAGCCAGACGAGTAATTGCAGGAAAATTGCCTATTTGGGGAGACAGGAAACACTTGCACCATAGGTTGCTTGACGCCGGTTGGAGTAAACCAAAAATCGCTGCTTTTTATTGGCTTGCCTCAGCTTTCCTGGGAATTCTTGCTTTGTATTTGAATGCTGAAGCCAAGTTATATACAATAATAGGAATAGTTCTTTTTGTTGGTTTACTTTTAATATGGTTAAACTATTTATTGCAATCGCAAAAACCGCAAGACCACGCCAATGGATAAAAAATCTGGCAATTTTTGCAGCTCTTGTCTTCACAGGAAGTTTTTTTGACCCAAATCTTTTTTCAAAAACAGTTTTAGGGTTTATTGCGCTGTCAATTCTTGTCTCATCAGTTTATTTTATTAACGATGTTTCGGACGTTAATGTTGATAAACTCCACCCTTTTAAAAAGAACAGACCCATAGCAAAAGGAGACCTCCCTATTACAACAGCCTTAATTTTAGCCTTTTTAGGAATTTTAACTGCTTTTGGCATAGCTAATTTTTTATCTCAGTTTTTCTTTCTATCATTGGCTGCTTATCTTATCTTGCAACTTACATATACATTCTGGTTAAAAGAAGTTGTTGTTGTGGATATTCTAGCTATCGCCACTGGGTTTGTTATAAGAGTGTATGCTGGAGCGTTTTTAATTGATGCTCACCTTTCAATTTGGTTTCTTCTATGCGTTATCTCAGTTTCACTCTTTCTTGCAGCAGGAAAAAGGAGAGCGGAGCTTGCAATACTAACTGAAAAAGTTGCTGCGCAGCACAGGAAAACATTAAGCCTTTATTCTACTCAACTACTGGACTCATACTTGGCCATGTTTGCAACCGCGTCTTGGCTTTCTTGGGCGCTGTTTACCTTTTTCAAAGAGGAAGAAAGGGACTTTTATATTAGCCAAAGTGTCTCGCCCAATCTTTTAAATACCTTACCCTTGACAATTTTAGGTTCGGGGAAACTCTTAATGATAACAATTCCAATCGTAATTTTTGGAGTAATGCGTTATCTATATATCGTTTACGAAGGTTCTCGTGCTGAAACACCGGAAAGAGTTCTCTTGACCGACAAACCGCTTCTTACTTCTGTCGGAATTTGGGTATTAGTTATATTGACTGTAATTTATCTATTACACCCTCAAACTTATTGATCTTTCTCTTCGCTTGAAGAGTCTAGCTTCTTGGCGTACTGGGAAGAAATCCAGCCTTCCTCGCCATCGGTAAATTCTATTTTATACCACTTCCCGTCTTTACTTTCCTCCAAAAGCGTGTATTTTTCCTGAGGTTTGACCTTGCCAGACTCACTTGCTGCCGTTGAGGGCTCTTTGCGTACTCTTAAGAAACCAGTCGGTGTGTCCAGAATTTCAACCTGGCTGTTTGAGTTTGTTGAATCTGAAGTTTCCGCAGATTGCGAAGCTTCTGATGGGCTATCTTCTTGGGCAAGAGTGCTAAAAACGGTTAATTTATATCCCGGGATAGCTTTTGCTGAAATCTCCCTATCTTTGTAGCCGCTCCGCGAAATAAGTATTTTATGGTAACCTTCAGTTAAGGCATCAACAGGTAAAGGCGTATATCCCCTAACTTCCCCGTCCACCATTACCTGTGCTGACCCTGGATTTGAGACAATCGCCATTGAGGCTAATTCGCCCGTTATTTTCTCAAAAGAAAGAACCTCTCCAGAAGACAGGGAATCTGATTCGCCAAAATCACGCCTAACCACAGTTTTTATTCCTTCAATTAAGGTAATTTTTGTATCCCACGGAATGGATGAACCTGAAGCTGGGACAAGTTTGAGGGTGATCTCACCAGGTTTTCTGACCGCGTCATACGGCGTTGTACCGACCTGCTCGCCATCTATAAATACACCAGCTTGGGAATTTGATTCTATGAGTACTCCCGCTTGAGCAGGTTTGAGCTTTGAACGAAGCAAAAATCCCCCTACCCCTACAAGCATCAAAACAATGCCAAAAACCAAAAACCACTTACGCTGCATACACAAGGCAGAATAGCAAAGAAAATCTTAAAAAACAAGGTCAAAAGTAAATCTGATAGCTTCAGTTTTAGTCTTAACCATTTTAGTTTTAGCCTTGGTTGTGGTAAAATTAACACATTAGGCTCAGTGGCGAAGTGGCTAACGCGGTCGTCTGCAAAACGACTACCCGCCGGTTCGATTCCGGCCTGGGCCTCAAAACTGGTAGTTTTAGGCAAGAATCGTACTCCAAGCTGTGCACACAACCACACACCCACACCTTGACCCATACAACGCTTACCCAATTAAATCGGGGAGTGCGTAAACGGGTCTACCCCCGACGAAGTGCCGCGACTTGACTTTCAGTGGATTTATAGGGTATAATATGCCTGTTCTCACAAATATAGTGTGAGATTTTTTTTGCCTAGGAAATATAAACTCTAGGCTCTTTAGTCAGGGTTGTGCCCCCGCCCAGCGGGGTGATCCCTAATTGGGATCGTCGCCATGTTAAACCTAACTATCAACTTGCCTCATCATCGCCTACGGATTAATTTATTCAAACGGCGTATTCCTCGTGATTTATCCATACTTCCAGATTGGAATATGATTAAAAATATTCGTACTGGAAGTAAAATTAGCCGTGCAGCAAGACACATGCTCGAAAGAGTGAATATAAAGGCAATTTTGGGAGGCAACCTTACGCTCATGGTTATCACTACCAGTTTAATATCCCATTCATCTAACGCCAGCCTTGCATACAGCATAACTGACGAAAAGAACGTTTTACCGGTTGTTCAAGCTCCGCTGACAACCGAGGTTTCTTTAAGGCTTCCATTAAACACAATAAAAATCAACCAAAAGTACTCTTGGTACCATCCTGGAGTAGATTTGGGGGCAAAAATTGGAGAACCCATCTACCCAATTGCCAAAGGAACTGTTGAAATTAGCGAGTTTTCGAAATTTGGGTATGGAAACTCCATTGTTATTACCCATGCCAACGGGTTAAAGTCTCTGTATGCCCATTTATCCCGAATTGACGTTCGACCAGGAGATGAGGTAAACCCTACCAACCCTATTGGATTGGTGGGTTCAACCGGACGTTCAACCGGTCCCCATTTACACTTGGAAGTCTCACAAGATGAGAAAAGGCTAAATCCTTTGCAATATTTAGGGTCAGTCTCTAGTTACTAAAAAAGCCCACTCTCGTGGACTCGCTCTCCTATTCTCTATTCACTATTGGTTATTTACTAATACTCCATCCCACCTGGCATCCCGTGACCTCCTGGGATTTCTTTCTTCTCTTCGGGAATGTCAGCAACCAAACCTTCGGTTGTCAACACCATTGAGGCAACAGAGGCTGCATTCTGCAGGGCAGAACGCGTAACCTTAGCAGGATCAAGTATTCCATTTTCAATCATAGAACCAAACTCTTTTGTTACAACATTGTAGCCATAATTTACGTCCTTACTGGCCTCTACCTGTCTTAAAACATAACCATCGTCATCCCCAGCATTTTTGACAATCCAACGCAAGGGTTGCTCAAGCGAGTCTTTCAAGATGCTTACTCCAATTCTCTCATCGTCGTTTTCTGTCTTTAGCGTGTCTAGTGCCTTTCGAGCCCTGAGCAAGGCAACACCCCCACCAGGTACTATACCCTCCTCAACAGCTGCTTTGGTCGCCTCTACTGCATCCTTAACGCGCTCTTTCTTATCGTTTAACTCAACCTCGGTTGCTGCCCCTACATTGATTTGTGCAACTCCCCCCACTAACTTAGCTAATCTTTCTTGAAGCTTTTCCCTGTCAAAATCGGAGTCTGTTTTACTTATCTGCCTCTTTAGAAGTACAACTCTTGCTTTGATGTCTTCTTTTTTGCCCTTGCCTCCAACGATTCTTGTATTTTCTTTATCTGCCCAGACTTTTTCTGCTCGTCCAAGGTCTGATACCTCCATTGATTCAAAAGTCCGTCCTGCATCCTCAGAAATTACTGTGCCACCCGTTAAGATAGCAATGTCGGCCAAACTTTCTTTCCTTCTATCGCCAAACCCTGGGGCTTTTATAGCCAAAACGTTAAACGTGCCTCTTAATTTGTTGACCACTAATGTTGCCAATGCTTCTCCTTCTATCTCGTCAGCAATAATGACCAAATTTTTCGAAACCTTTACAAACTTTTCCAAGAAAGGAAGCAGCTCCTGAATTGACGATATTTTTTTATCAGTTAGTAAAATATAGGCGTCCTCGACCTCTGCTTCCATGCGCTCCGGGCTTGTAACAAAATACGCAGAAACATAACCCCGGTCAAATTCCATACCTTCTTTATATTCAATATCTATCGTTAACCCTTTCCCTTCTTCAACTGTAATCACTCCGTCTCGTCCAACCTTTTCCAAAGCTTGAGCAATCATGTTCCCAATTTCTTGATTTTGCGCTGAAACTGTTGCAACTTGAGCAATCTCTTCCTTGTTTTTAATGGGCTTTGCCATTTTCTTGATTTCTTCCACCACAACTGCAGTCCCCTTTTCAATTCCAGTCTTGAGCATCATTGGATTTGCACCTGCTGTGATACTTTTCATCCCTTGTTGAGATATGATTTGAGCAAGAAGTGTTGCAGTTGTTGTTCCGTCTCCTGCTACATCATTAGTTTTTGAAGAAGCTTCTTTAACGAGTTGTGCGCCCATATTTTCAAATGGGTCTCTAAGTTCAATATCTTTTGCAACTGTTACCCCATCGTGAACCACATTTGGTCCACCCCATTTTCTCTCAAGAGCGATGTTTCGCCCTTTTGGGCCCAAGGTCGTAACCACTGCTTTTGCTACAACATTAATACCCCTTAATAGGGCTTGTCTAGCATCGTCTGAAAAAAGTAATTGTTTAGCCATAGGTTAAAAATCTCTAATAGTTAGTTTTCAAATTTTAAATTTCAAATAGAAAATTTGTTTACGCTTGTACTGCAAGTATATCCTCAAACTTTACAAACATATATTCTTTTCCCTCAATTTTAATCTCGTTTCCTCCCCATTTTTTGTAAACAACTTTATCCCCAACCTTTACTGGAGATGTTCTTTTTGCGCCGTTCTCCATTACTTCATCTCTACCAACTGCAATAACTTTACCCGTTTGGGGTTTCTCGCCTGCGGACTCCGGTAACAAAATCCCAGACGCTGTCTTAGTTGCAGCTTCTTGTGGTTCAAGTAATATATATCCAGCAGTTGGTTTAAGTTTAAGTTTCAATGCCATATGTTTTGTCAGTCGTCTCCAGTGATTGCTATTTTAGAAAACTATAACCTGGTTTGTCAAGGGGATCTTTTGACTGCTAATCAATGTACTGTTGCACTTCACTAGAACAACTTCTCTGTAAAACGTGCTCAAGTCTGAATAAATAAAGCTTGGGAACCTTTTCTTGCCAATATTTCTGCTCTAACATGATTTTTCCATTGGTGCATCCTTCGGATCTAGACCTAGAAAGTGTCATTCGTTGTAGAATCTTTGCAGGCTTTTCAAATAAGCAAGAAATCTTATTGGTTAACCACTCGATGACCGTATTTTTAAATGAAGGCTTAAAGTTTGTGTACTTTCTACTGTATTGGAAGCATTTTTTGTAGGCATTAGGAAAAAATTGTTTCACCCATGAATTACTACCAATAAACTTTCGATAAACTCCACCCTTGTCCAATAATACTTTTGTCTGAACAATCTCGTGTGCTGTAAAAATTTCGCATGAATCAGCAAGACTTAAGTTTTGCACATCAACCCATCGATTAATACAAAACTTGTTGTCCTTCCCGGATCTATAGTTAATAAGACTTAAAAGAAAACCTCCAACTAAACGTGTTGCCCAAACTGTTTTAGGAGACGTAACTATAAAAAGCTCCACATCTGAATTTCTTTTTGCATTTCCCATAGACAATAAGCCTGAAATGGAAATCATTTGAATTGTGGGAACTAAACTTAAAATCCTTGCCACCTTTTTGGCAATTTCATATTTTTTTTGGCTTTCCTTGTGGGCTGCTATTCGTTTGTAAACTATTTCACGCCTTTGGGGTAAAAAATAAAACGAGCTGTCATAAAAAACCTGGTGGTTGGGAAAATCTTGATTGCCAACTTTCCAAAAATCTAATTCACTCTTAAGGAGTGGGTAGTCAAAAAGGTCGTGGTAAACAAGTGTGAGATATTGCGAATGACCAACTAGTTTAATGCTTTTCTCGTCAGTTGTGATTATCCAACTTTTATTCATCTTACTCCATACCCCGATAAAACTTGTTTTATTCCTTCTGCTGCCTGGGGCAAAACTTCTGAAGGGTCTTTGTTTTCCTTAATTACACTATTAAGGGCTTGTGCGTAGTATCCTGAAATACGAGTATTGATACCTGTTGGTCCGTCAAAAGTATTTGACGAAAGATAAGAAGAAACGGCTGTTGGCGCCTCCTTGACATATACACCAAGTAACTGATCTGTTTCAAGTAGTGTTGCCATATCCACTCTTGAGTAAGGAAATCCAACCAAATTTGTTTTTGCAACGCCTTGCGACAATTTTTGCAACTGCTCTTTGCTCAATAAATATTTTATAAACTTCCAAGCAGCTTCTGAATTTTTACTTTTATTAGAAACGCCATATGCCCAATAAGAAGAAAAGTTAACGTCCGGCTGCGCGGGTCCATTCTTGGGTAGCTGAGGAACCGGCACTATCTTGAAACTTAAATTCGGGTTAAGAGTTTTTACGTCTGTAACCCGCCAAGAAGGAGCAAAATACATAGCCAATTTTCCAGAAGCAAACGCTTGAGTGGAGGACGGAAGAGCTTCATCCCAAACATGGTCTTCGTTATTAAAAACAGTGTAGTATTTTAAAGGTGCCTCAGCCAGGTTTCCTGTCGGGTTAGACAAGTTTGCCCCACCCTGCAGCAAAAGCAAAGACAAAATATCCTCCCAATGGTCTACATTCTCTGTTCGCCCCAGGGCTACACCTGCTTGTATTATTCTGCCTGATTCGTCCCTGACTGTTAGTTCGGATGCCACTCTTCTTAATTCATCCCAAGTTGTTGGAAATGACTTGTTTAAAGTTTTGAATATTTCTTCGTTAACAAACAGACCCAACCCATCTGTCATAAATGGCATCCCAACAATACCCGCATTGTTTCTTAAATCCTTAACAGCAGCGGGGTAAAAAGTTGCCTGGTAATCTCTTGCATCAAACACAGACGTTGGAATTTGTGAAAGCTGCGAAGAAAACATCGGAACCCAAGAATTGTGAAAGTTGAAAATATCAGGCCCTCCTCCTTTTGCTAAATTGTTTGAGAGTCTTTCTCTGTAATCTTGCTTCGATTGTTTAACATAAGTTATCTTTACACCCTTATTTTGTGTTTGATACTCATTTATTAGTTGTTTCACTGTAGCGTCGTCCTCCCAAATTCCCCAATATGTTAGGTTGACTTCCTCGGGCGGTTTGGGTTTATTTATTACAAAATTCCAAACTGAAAAAGAAATTACACTCACAAAAAGTAACGCTCCCAAACCAACGAGCAAATACTTTAACGGAAACTTTCCCGACAATTTCTGAGGTTTATCAGAAGTTGACGGAGGACCAGCTGCTTGGACTGTAGAAACTGATGTTAAAGGAGGTTCGACAAGGTCGGAAGTATTTGCGACAGGAATATTTACATTCGGTTGGGATACAGCTGCATTATTACTCGGATCAACCATACTCTGCGGCGTAATTGGAGCAACATGAATCTGCGCTTGATTGTTTAATTGACTGTCTGAGACTGGAGGTGGCGGAGGCACGTCACTCCCCTCTGAACTTACAAAAACTTGACCTTGGAGGTTTTCATTTGGATCGGGCATACTCAAAATGGTATCATATTTAGTATGGGTAGAGCTAGACTTTTAAAACTTAGGCACACTAAACCTGCCATTTTATTACTCCTGGGTTTATTATCTTTGGCCGTTCTTTCGTTTGATTTATTCAATCTTGTTTACTTAAACAAAATTTACCCACGTACAAGCATTGTAGGTCTTGACTTCTCCGGGCTCGATTATTCAAATGCAAGTACAAAGCTATCAGAAATTAAAAAGCCCACTAAAGCTACGTTTGCCTTGGGAAATCAAAACTTTGATTTAAGTCTTGAAGATCTGGGAATTAAATACGACGATACTCAAACCATTAAAAATGCCCTTTTAACAGGAAGAAGTAATAATATTCTATTTGACCTGCGAGAAATGGTTAAAGGGCTTGCTTGGGGGAAAAATGTTCCTTTATCTTACAGCTTAGATCGTGATACTTTTGATAAGGCTGTTGACAATCTTACAACTAAAATTGAAGCAAAATCCCAACAACCTTTAATAGATATTAAAAATGGTCAAATCAGCGTAAACCCCGGCAAGGATGGAAATATTCTCGACAAGGAGAGTTTGAAGAGTAGTTTATTTAAATCCATTGAAAATGCCAGCGATTCTCCTGTTCCTTTAACAACAAAAACAGAAACTGCACATCTTTCAGATGAACAAGTCGAAAACATCAGGAAAGTTGCATCGGGTTATTTGGGAAAGAAAATGATACTTAAGTTTGAAGATCAACAATTTGTCTACTCCGATAAAGAAATCATCGATCTTTTAAATTTGTATACCGGCAAGCCAGACGACAAAAAAGTTGAAAAATTGGCGTCCGACATTACAAAAACAGTAAATAGGATGCCTGAGGATGCGCGTTTTGTTTTTGAGGATGGAAAAGTAAAGGAGTTCAATCCAGGAAAAGACGGCATCCAAGTTGATACTCAAGGCTTAGTAGAAAAAGTTACAGAGTCAATAATTGGGTTTGGGGGCACAGCGGAAACAGAAATAGCGGTTACGATACCTGTCTCAACTTCTAAACCTCAAGTCACAACAGGCGACGTGAACAACATGGGCATTAAAGAACTTATCGGCAAGGGTGAGTCTGCGTTTCGCGGGTCAGTCCCCAACAGAGTTTATAACATTACTTTGGCCTCTGAAAGATTAAACGGTATTTTGATAAAACCCGGTGAAGAATTTTCCTTCCTTAAGGCACTTGGTGACGTGAATGTTTATACCGGTTTCAAACAAGCATATGTAATAAAAGATGGAAAAACAGTTTTAGGAGACGGAGGCGGGGTGTGCCAGGTTTCCTCAACTTTTTTCAGAGCTGCACTTGCCTCCGGCCTCCCTATTCTTGAACGCCATCAACACTCATATCGTGTTTCATATTATGAGCAAGACTCAAAGCTTGGTCTAGACGCAACGGTCTTTGAACCATCTGTTGATTTAAGAATTAAAAATGATACTCCTGGATATATACTCATCCAAACAAAATTGGATATCCCTGCCTCCCGTTTGACTTTTGAATTTTACGGAACCTCAGACGGAAGAAAATCAGAAATTTCAAATTTCCGATCTTGGGATGTTAAAGATCCACCTCCCGCACTTTACATTGACAATCCGTCCTTGCCAACAGGAACAACCAAACAAACCGAACATGCAATTAAAGGAATAAAAACTGCGTTCGATTATAAAGTCATAAGAGACGGAGAAGTTCTTCAAGATAAAAGTTTTTATTCAAACTATCGAGCCTGGCAGGCAGTATATCTTCGAGGAACAGGAGGACAGTAAACTGTCCGGAAGTACAGTTACCCTACTTTAACCATAATCTCACACAATTCTCTTCTACTTCGGGTACAATTTAGCTCAGGGCTCAAGAATGATTTCATTATTCTCCGATTTCAATGGTGCCCAAAATTCATACCCCGCATTGGTACTTAAGAAAACTGTCGTATTCCCCACTGAAAAAATTTCCCTAGTTCTTGAAGGAGAAGGAGTCTCTCAAACTATCACCGAAGCACACAACAGCGACCATTTAGTGATTTTATGCTTTCAAAAAAATGGGGATCGAAGTGGAATTGGAGTCATTGCGAGAATAATGCAACATTGGAACTTGACCGATATCCCAGATGAAGTACTCAGGGAAATTAATTTTAAGTTTGTTTCCCGCGCGGACGAGGCTTTAAGAACTGCGCTTATTTGAACAAACTAACTCCTGACATTCTATATTAATTAAGATATATTACAAATATCCCCATGCAAATACCTCTGTCCTTGAAAATAAAGCAATATACTAAAAAATCATTGTTTGTTGCGACTTTGATTTTTGTTTTTTCTTCCATTTTTCGAATTTTTTATCTTGACCTTATAGAGTTTAAGTATGATGAAGCGTATACGGTTTTTCAGTTGGTCCAGTTTTACAACAACCCATATTTGATGCAAGTTGGTCCGCCGCAAAGCACGGGTGTGTTTAATCCTCCTTTGTTTAATTACATAATGATAGTTTTGTCTTTTATTTCCCGATCTCCTCAGTTCTTGAGTTTTATGATTGCACTTGTTAGCACCATCTCAATTCTTGTATTTTATTTTGTTATTAAGAAATTACAGGGACAAAAGACCGCTTTATTTGCTAGCCTTTTGTTAAGCCTTTCGCCTTGGAGTATTATCTTTTCAAGAAAAATTTGGATACCTGATATTCTCCTTCCGTTTTCCGTGATTTTATTTTACCTGTTTTACAAGTACGTTATCGAAAAAGACAATATTGTTACCAAACGTTTTTTTGCAAGCTTGGCCCTGTTGCCACAAATGCATGCCTCCGGTTTATTCTTTCTAATTTCCACTATTCCTATCCTGTTTATTTACAGAAGAAAAATCGCATGGAAAAACGCAATTATCGGTTTTTGCCTTGGATTGATTCCTGCTGTCCCTTACTTTTACAGACAATTTTCTTCAACACCGTTTTGTATTGATTGTCAGACATTATTCTCGTACAACAATCAAGTTCGCACTTTTGACTTTGCCAACTTTTTGCGACCTTTTGAAATTGTTTCAGCTCTAAATTGGCAGGTGCTCTTAGGGAATAACCATCAGGACTTTTGGCTAAATTTACCAATCAGCCCGCTGTTTAATGTAATCTTTGTCTTGCAGGGCTTGACTCTTTTAGGGGGGATCTTCGTCATTTTAAAGTATAAACAAAAATTCATCCCTTTAGCTTTTTATCTTGCACTCATCCCTTTTCTCTATCTAATAACAAAAACACCTTCTTATATGCATTATTTTGTAGTACTTTTTCCAATGTTATTTTTTATTTCCGCTCAGTTTTTCGTCTTTCTTTACGAAAAAGGTAAAATTTGGAAAATAATCAGCGTGGCCCTTCTTTTGTTTTTTCTTACATCAAACTTTGTCTTTGAAATTAATTTCTATGAATTTTTGTCCAACAAAAAAATAATTGACGGCGATTATGGACCAATTTATTCTGAGACACAGAAATTGGTTGATGAACAAACGAGCAAGTATTCTCAATTGTCAAACTTTACAGAACTCAAAAATTACACTTATATGTTTGCAGGTCCTAAAATTATTAATGCAAAACTTGGTGAATATTTTGCTCAAGTCGGACAAGTAAATTTTGCAATTGATGAATTTCAAAAGTCGTTAGAGATCAACCCGAAAGATATAAGTTCTCGTGCAAACCTTACTTACATTTATATCCTTACCGGAAAAACGTCGAACGCAAGAAATCAGTTGGATATTTTGTCTAGTCAAGACAGTACAATTTCTGCAAAACTTAAAGAGATGCTCTTACAGAAGGAAAAACAAAAATGACCCGCCAAAACTGGATTATCGCGATAGTTTTAGGAATTGTTTTAACAGTTGTTTTCACCTGGCCGTTCGCTATTAAACTTGCAACTTATTACGAAGATCTAGGAGACTATTCTTTGAATGGATCAATGTTTTCTTATAATGAATACTCTTTCCGCACTGGAAAAATTTTCAACAGGGAGGAATATTTTAATGGCTACCAGTTTTATCCCCAGCCTTTTACAATTGCTTACTCTGATCCACGTATTATTCCTTCGTTAATTTACTCACCTATTTTCTGGGTAACAAATAATCTCCCGCTTTCAGTAAACATCGTCACTTTTTTATCTTTTGCACTAAGTTTCATATTTAGTTACTACGCAATTAATTATTTTGTTAAAAATCCATTTGCAAGTATTATTGGCGCCACAGTTTATGCTTTCAACCCACTTTCTTTCTCGAGAATGCCGGTTCATATTGAACTGTTGGGGAAATACATGTTGCCCTTAGTCTTTTTGTTCGGGTACAAGTTTTTTAATCAACCGACAAGAAAAAGTGCACTAACATTTTTCTCAGTTTTCACTTTAAACGCTTTTACTGCCATATATTTTCAAATATTCGCATTCTTGCTCGTCCCCTTTTTTGCCATTCCTTTTCTTGTAACAAACTTCATCAAAAAAAACAGTATTTACTTTATTAAACTATTAAAAAATTCGCTTCTATTTTTGCTTTTTTTGCCAATTTTCATATATTTTGACGCACCTTACTTAGAATTTTCGCAAAAGGAAAACATCATTAGGACTCTTGATGTGGGTGCTTTCTTCTCAGCAAGATTAATTGATTTTGTATCAGCTTCCCCAAACAGTCTCCTTTATGGCCAGTTTGTTGAAAACATTGAAAAGTATCGGGCTCCAAAAGACTTGAGCGGAACATTTAATTATATGGAGCACTCACTGTCTCTTAACCTAATACCATTTTTTCTTTTCCTGGTATTTGTTGTTTATTTTTACAAAAGGTTTAAGGAAAAAGAATTGAAACTGGAAGAAAAGTTAATATTCTATCCTTTTATCGTTTTGCTTTTAACATCGTTTGTGCTTACTTTAGGTCCCTATTTCCAAGGGTGGAACGAACCTTTGGGAAGCTTGAAAACACCATATTATTATTTGTATCAAGCAACTCCACTTTTGAAGGCAATCCGCGTTCCTGCACGCTTTGAATTTGTTCTCTATGTTCCATTTGCGCTCTTTGTAGCGTGGGGAACAAATATTTGTTTGCAAAAAATTAAAAATAAGTATATTTACCTATTAGCTTTTGCATCAATATTGACTGGAATATTATTAGAAAATTTCACAAAAATACCTTACGATTCAAACTCGAAGATATTACTAAAAATTTCAGAAATGAAAGCTTCGGGATTTTCCCTAAACTTCCTGGAAAATAAAAATACAATCCACTTCCCCATCTATGCGCCAGACTTGGTTTGGGAAAGTGCGTATTTAAATTGGTCAACACAAACACGTGAGAACATTGCGAATGGAAATACAGGATTAATCACAAGCGACCAACTAAACTTTCTTTCAAAAATTAGAGAAAAACCAAATGAGGATGCACTTGTGAAACTAAAGGCAGTCGGAATTGACTATGTAATAATCCATAAAGATTTGTTTGACGATTTTGGCAAATACAAAAAATACGAAAGTGTTTATAGTGTAGGAAAAATTTATGATAATTTCAACACAGAAATTGTAGATTTAAATAAGTATAATTTTAGTATTAGGTTTTGTGATTTTAATAAGGACATAGAAATTAACTTAGGGAAAGCGCTAATTAATCAAACTGGAAAAGAAACAAATATTGCTATTGTTAAGAATAAATCGGACTGCCACCTTCCCAATATATATAAAAATAAATACAAAGAAATAAATTTCATGAGTAATGATTTGATGGGCAATTTGGTAAGCAAGAAAGCTCAAATTAAACTACCTATCCTCATTGAACCAAAGGAACAATTAATATTAAGTGAGATTAATGGTGAGCTGAAAATCGAATAATGTTCAAACTTAATAAAGACAATCGAACCCTTTTATTGTACTGGTCCTTACCACTGGTTTTGTTTGCACTGCAGCTTGTCTATACAACAAATTCAACAAATCAAATTAGATATGAAGAATTGGCAGAGTCGGTTAGAAACGTATGGTGGTTACAAAATGGGACAATTTATGACGGCGTTTCTAGTAACGTTGGATGGTATGGAACATTGCTTTTGGTTTACAAATTTTTTGGTTTTTCAATTTTTACTGCAAAGTATTTTCGATTGGTCCTCTCACTTATTTCTTTAATCTGTCTTGCTGCAGTACTCAAAAAATATCTGGGCGAGAAAAAAGCCATCATACCCCTGCTTGCCATTGGAATATCTCCAACTCTCTTGTTTTTCAACACTTTACAATCATCATTCGGAACTGATTTGCAATACATTCCTATTTGTATCTTTCTGATCTTGCAAAATTTTCAAAAAAACTTTTCTTCACTTTTAAGACAAGCTTTGCTCGGCGCTACAATAATGGTTGCTTGGATGTCCTACCCGACTTTTGTTTTTTATATCCCCGTACTTGGAATTTTATATCTTAGGCAAATTAAATCACTTTCAATGCACCGCAAAACAAAAAATATTGTAATTACAACCATATCTTTTGTTACACCATTCGTTTTAGTCCTCCTGGCTCTTAAAGATAGGCAACTTTTATTTTTTGATGAAAAAACAAAGAGTGGAATCTTTAGAGGTGCGGGCAATTTTACTTTTAGCATAAATACATTTATTGAAAATTTTGGGCATACAATTGCTGACGTCACTTCAAAACCCAACAGTTATTATTATGAAGTCGTGCAAGGCGATTTTTCTTTGATAATTCCCTTGTTAAGCTTAATTTCTATTCTTACTTTAAGTATTTATTTGATCGCTAAAAGTAAAAACTTTCGTTTTGTATTGGCACTTTCATGGACTGTGTTGTTATTAAATTTAATGGTAGCAAATTTCACTTCGGACCCAAGTGGCCAATTTGGAATTCGACGGGAAACTGCATCACTGGCTGCAATTTATTCAATATTTGTTATTGTTTGGTTGTGGGTACTAAAACATAGTTTTAAAAACAGCCAAATTAAAAACCTGTTAATCGGTATTCTTTTATTAGTTCCACTGCACCACGTAATCGTTTACCCAATAAATTTAGGAAGTTTGGGAAATCCAAGTCCCTACAAGTACTCTCATATTTTTAGTCAATTTGGGACCCCAGACAAGTCTCTTAACCCACTTGTTAATATTGCAAAAACCCAAGATCTCAAGTTGTCTTGCACTGATTCCAGCGGCAAATCTGCATATTGCAGATATGTTGAAGCATATGCTGCTGTTGCCGGATATTGCTCATGGAACAACATTGATTGTCATCAAATTTTGGGCTACGACAACAAGACAGAAAAGTTTATTCCTCTTACTACAAAACTTTGGGAAGACTACTATTGGGAACATTGATACCTTTCCTAAAATAGCCTATTGCCATATAATTCCTTTAAACAAGTGCTTATCATCTCTTCAGCTCCAGTAAGAATAAGTTTAATTGGCGGAGGCACAGACATACCTCTTTATTTCCTTCGGCATGGAGGATCTGTAATTTCAGCAACAATCAATTTATGTGCGCAAGCAGTAGTTAAAACCTCCAGTAAGCCAATAATTAGACTGACGTTGCAGGATTATTCAGATAAGACAGAGACCTATCCCGTTAAATCTAAGCTTGCTTACGATGGAAGCGTTTTTGATTTGTTCAAAGCGGCTATAAATAAAATGAAAATTTCTCAAGGGTTAGATATTACAATCAAGGGAAATTTTCCCCCAGGATCAGGGCTTGGAAGCTCCTCAGCCGCAATAGTTGCACTTATAGGTGCTCTATCCAAGTTAACAAACAGGAATATAAATCCTCGTAATATTGCAAAAACCGCAATCGAGATCGAGCGAGAAATATTAAAAGTTCCCGGTGGATGGCAAGATCAATACACAAGTGTTTATGGGGGAATAAACAACATAAAATTTTACAAAAATAAAAGAGTTCAGATAACACCTGTTAACATATCTGCCAATACTATTAATAAGCTAGAGAAATCGCTTTTGATTTTTGACTTAGGAGGTCGACGTTCCGAAAAAACACAGCAAGAATCTTTGTTGAAAAATTTAGACAAAGAAGAATCACTTAAACACCTAGAAACTCTAAAGGACATGACTAAAAAAACAATACGTTTTCTTGAAAAAGACAACACGGATCCCTTTGGTACTATTCTTCACAAAAGCTGGTTGATAAAAAAGAAATTGAATCCGATTGCTACAAATCCTAAAATAGATCACATTTATAACATTGCAAGAACTAATGGAGCAGTTGGTGGAAAAATACTAGGATCAGGCGGTGGTGGATGCATATTACTAAATGTTCCCGTTAAGCACCAAAAACAAGTGACTAGCGAACTCCAAAAACTTGGAGCTAAAAGAATTTCTTTCAGGTTTTGGAATTCTGGATTACAAGTTAAATCCGTTCAACAATGAAAACGTTTGTGGTTATACCAACTTACAATGAATCAATAAATATTGGGCAGCTCATAGACTCAATTTTGGAAAAAATGCCCATTACTCACATAATAATTATCGATGACAATTCCCCCGATAATACATCCAAAGTTGTCAAGACTAAACAAAAAGAGTATCCAAACAAAGTCCATCTTTTGTTAAGAAAGTCTGAAAAAGGAAGGGGGAGCGCAGGAATTGCCGGATTTAGATTTGCATTAAAACAGGGTGCTGACGCGGTCATAGAAATGGATGCAGACTTCTCTCATCACCCAAAATACCTAAAGAGTATGATCAACAAGTTAATAAATTTTGACGTAGTGGTTGGCTCGAGATTTGTTAAAAGAGGAATAGACAAAAGAAGTTTTAATCGACGTTTCTTGACAATATTTAGTGGGTTTTACACAAGACTTGTCTTGGGGATAAATATTAAAGATCCCACATCTGGGTTCAGAGCATTCAACAGGAAAGCTTTGGAATCTATAAAAATGGACAGCTTGTTTACAACCAATAGCTGGACAGTAGTCCAAGAAATGTTATTCAAGGCATACAAACTCGGGTTCAAAATATATGAGATGCCAATCGTTTTTGAAGACAGAAAGAATGGAAATTCTAAACTTCAATTAAAAACACTATTTAAAACTTTCTACTTGCTTTTTTACTTGAGATTAAAGTATTTTGGTTTGAGCAATTTTAAAGCTTCTTAATTTTATACAAACTTGCCTCTTTCTCTTCGATTACAGGTTCCAGCAGCTCTAAGTTTGGTATTTTTGAAATTCCTCCAATCACCTTTTCGTCCGGCCCCCAGAATACCCAAGTTGTGTTTAAACCATTTAAAAAGTCTTTTGCTTCCTGGTCGTTCATTCCGCCAGAGTAAAATTTGTTCACCTGAGTTATTCTAGACTTAAAGTCTGGTGTTTGGTACTCATGGCCTGCATAAACTCTTTTTTTTGTATTTGCTGGAATAATATTGGAAAGTCTGTAAGAGGCTAATACAAGCTCCTCGTTTTTGCCGTTTATGTCAAGATAGTCAATAACTTTCTTTTCGTCTGAAGTAATATAAATCCAGCGATTACCAGCCGGCTCACTTATCTTTTTCGCAAATATAAACAGTGGCGAAATGCTCGCAAGCGCAATAGTTAATATCAATAAAAACTTGTATTGTAAGTTAACCTTTTTTACAAATAGGCCAACACCTATTACTCCCAACATTACGGCATCTATCCATAAACCTCTTCCTAATAATTTTTGGAATCCTAAAGGTAAATACATTGAAACAAATTGTATAACAAACCAAAATTTCATAAATGATATTTCCTTTCGACTTGTTGGCGTAATAATTATAGTTACGATAAATGGGAATAAAATTCCCCATCCTAAAACAGCATACAAAGGGTTTGCCGAGAACTGTACTTGGCCTTGTAATCCCGCAAAACTCGACTCTCCTATCAAATGCCGACCAAATAGTACAAGATAAACAAAACCTGAAATTCCAATAGTTAATACTGCCTTCCAAAAACTTTTATCTTTATTCTTCAGCCATTGGTAAAGGCCAAAAATCGAAACTATCAAACTTAAAGGCAGTACTGTGTAAGGATGAAGATAAAATGCTCCTAGCAGTGAAATCGCTGATAACACAAAATATTTACTCTTTCTATATACAGTTCCGATCCACAGACCTCCCAAAGACAATAAAATGAAGCTAACACTTACTGCTTCATGTGGTCTACGAGTAGCACTCTCAAAAATAAAACCAGGCTGGCCTAAGTCTGGTAAAACCATGTTCGGGAAAAATAACCAACCCAATCCCCCTCCAAAATAAATCAAGAAAAAGGCTATCTTTCTTTCGACGTCTTTTTCTAAGAAAATTTTAATAAACCACCACAGAATTGGAGCTAGAACAAAATTCAAAAAGACAGTACCTATATGGAAAATTGCAGCGTTAGACAAATCAAAAGACCCAAGTAGCTTACCTAGTAAAGTATAAACAGTAAAAATATATAACGGAGCCGATGCGTGCCCATCATACAAATTTTGAAAAAGAAGGCCGGCTCTCTCCCCCCACCCTACGGCTCCAAAATAAACATTCAAATCCCAGGGGTCAAACCAAGAAACTTGACCAGTAAACCAAAGGTCTGAAGGTGTATTTTTCCAACGCAAATAATCCGGTAGGTGAACCAGGAATTGGGAAACAAGAACTACAGCAATAATAAAAAGCAGGTTTTTACGCCACACGCAAGTTCCTTTTGAATATTAATA
>MHCC01000006.1 GCA_001816475.1 Candidatus Blackburnbacteria bacterium RIFCSPLOWO2_01_FULL_40_20 | reverse complement strand
AGACAGGTTTGTAGATACAGAAAAGTTGATTGATTGGATATTTGAAAGTTACTCTTGGGAAGTTCAAAAATAAGGCTAACGCGAGCTTGTATGTGGCTTGGCAGCACCCCATAGCTTGACAAGGGGGTTTTTGTGTGATATAATACCACTAACAGGTTTGAATTAATGAATCTGTTTAAATTCGATTTAGTTAGGTGCTGCATAGATAAAGATACCCCAAATTTACTTTTTAATTTGTATCTTACTTCAGAACTTTTTTAGCAAATTCTTATTTAGGCAGATTCATTGGTTCAAATAAATATATGTTTCAAAGGTCATTTTCAAGAAATAGAAATAGAAAATGGCAAGGTAACAATAATCGTGCTCGCCGTTCTGTCTTGCGTGGTCAAAACTCCAGTGTTTCCCCCTCGCAATACATAAACAAAGTCCAGCCTCAAGAGGGGATAGAAACCTACACTGTTTTGCACAATTTTAGCGATTTTCGACTCGACGAACGTATTTTAAACAATATTGTCGCGCGAGGCTATGACAAGCCAACTCCGATTCAAGATCAGATAATTTCGCACGCTTTAGAAGGCAAAGATGTTGTTGGAATTGCCAATACTGGAACTGGAAAGACAGCTGCGTTTCTTCTTCCAATAATTAACAAAATCTTACAAAACAGGGCGCAAAAAGTGCTTATTATGGCTCCAACTCGAGAACTTGCAATGCAAATTGAGGAAGAGCTAAGGCTCTTTTCAAAGTCTTTGAACATTTACTCAATTTTGTGTATTGGAGGAACAAGTATAAACAGGCAAATTCATTTCTTGCGACAAAACCCAAACATTGTGATCGGTACACCGGGGAGGTTGAAAGATTTGATAAACCAAAGGTTCCTTTCTATGAACCAGTTTGAAACTGTTGTTCTGGACGAGGTTGATCGTATGGTTGATATCGGATTTATTAAAGATATCAAGTTTATAGTTTCGCTATTGCCACAAAACAAGCAATCGTTGTTTTTCTCTGCAACTATCACTGATGATGTAGATCAAATTATTCATTCCTTTGCAAAATCTCCAATTACGGTTTCCGTAAAAACGAAAGAAACAGCCCAAACTGTTGAGCAAGATATTATTAAAGTTAACAGCAAAGAGGAAAAAATTCAAAAGCTTGATTTTCTTTTAAGACAAGAAGAATTTAAAAAAGTAATTGTTTTTGGTAGAACGAAATGGAATGTCGAACGCCTTGCGCGAGCGTTACAACAAAAGGGATTTTTGGCCGGATCAATTCACGGCAATAAGTCTCAAGGCCAACGGCAAAGAACACTTGCACAATTTAAGCAAAACCAATTGCAGATTCTAGTTGCAACGGATATTGCAGCTCGTGGGCTTGATATAAACGATGTTTCGCACGTTATTAATTTTGATGAACCAAACTCTTATACTGATTACGTTCACAGAATCGGCCGTACGGGCCGCGCCAACAAACAAGGAAAAGCTTTGACCTTTGTTTCCTAAACTGGTTGTTTTTGTATTGTAAATTTTACTTTTTCTCAGATGGAGCAGCAGAGGATGTTGTTTCTGGGCTGGGAGATGGGAGAGCTGATCCATAATAATCTCCAGTTACTGCAGGAACGTAGGCGGAAAAGCCGCCGTCTCCTTCAAAAACAACAATTGGTTGCATAAAGCCTTGAGGTTGTTTTGAGTCGTAATAAGCAAGATAAATTTTTCGTACAGTTATCTTGTTTCCTTTTTCTGGATACTGGGCGATAAATGCCCGGCCAGCGTTCAAGTCTTCCCATGCTTGTTGGGCAGTTTTGATTGGATATGTTGATTTACTAGCAGAGTCAATTGCAAAATAATGGTATTCCCCCGCAATTATTTGTTTGTAGGATGAGCGGTCTCCAGTTACCAAAAACCACACATTTCCTCTTTTTCTGTTAGCCGTTAAAACCGGAAGATCATCGTACTGTTGGCGGAAAAGATTGACTCTTATAAAGTTAGCTTCCGAAAGAGAGGACACCGTTGATAAATCAGGCGGATCGGTCTTTAGAAACTCAAAAGTTTTTTCTCCGTTTTCTAAGTCGAGTGTTAAGAGGTTAGATTGCTTTAAGAACGCTAAAACGGCACTTTGTGCATCGTTTGTTGATGAGGGGTGCAAAGTTAGTAACTCTGGGGTTTTTGTCAAGTTAAAACTTATAGAAAAGGTTTTGTTAATAATATTAACGTCTAGCGTTGCTGAACTTTCGGTCTTGCTGAATCTGTAAATTGTGTCAGTTAACTCTTCCCCTTTTTGGCTAAAACCTAAATATTGTGCTATTTTTGAAGCCTCATCCAAGGAAAGAAATGAGGCAGTCCTGGGAGGAATGAAATACACATTGGTTGTAGTTGGGAATATTGGTAGTTCGCTTGTTGCGGTTTGCAGAGTGTAAGAAAAGGTGGGAAGACCTATTTTTTCAGGGAAGTAAAGTGTTGGCAGACGACCAAACGAAACAGTAGGCGGAGCAGGCGGAGGAGGGAAAAGTTGCAAATAAACTGCATTTCCGATATTTAAAGCAAGTTTGCCCACTATCAAAAAGATTACAAAAAACAGCAAAGATTTTATTGTTAACCGTGTGTAATATGCTGTTTGAGTGAGAGTCATAATCCAGAACGTACAAGCTTAAGTATACGATCCAGGTGTGATAGAATCAAGGTGGGTTGGACAAACAACAAAGGATAAAACGACAAAATGGAAAAAATTAGGACTAGGACTGCGCCATCTCCAACTGGATTTGCTCATGTGGGTACAGCTTATGGCGCATTATTTAACTATGCTTTTGCAAAAAAGAATAATGGGAAATACATCATTAGACTTGAAGATACGGACGTAAAACGCAATGTTGAGGGAGCAGAGAAAGAAATTTTAGCTAGTCTTTCCTGGCTTGGAATCACTTGGGACGAAGGTCCAGACAGTGGTGGTCCACATTTTCCGTATAAACAATCTCAACGGCTTGAGATATACAAAGAAAAAGTTAAAGAACTTCTTAATAAAAAATTAGCCTACGAAGACGATGGTGCAATCAAGCTTAAAGGATCTCAAGACGATATTGTTTGGGAGGACTTGATTCGTGGATCAATTACTTTTCCAGCTTCTGAAGTAAATGATTTTGTAATTGTGAAGTCGGACGGCTATCCAACTTATCATTTTGCTGTTGTAATTGATGACCATCTCATGGAAATATCCCATGTTATTCGAGGCGAAGAACATATTTCTAATACTCCTCGCCAAATTGCGCTTTATAAAGCTTTTGGTTGGGAACTGCCAAAGTTTGGACATTTTCCAACTCTTCGAGGCGCAGATCGAAAGAAACTCTCAAAAAGGCGCGATCCTGTTAACTTGAAAATTTTTAGACAAGAAGGATATTTGCCAGAAGCTTTGGTCAATTTTTTATGTCTCTTGGGCTGGTCGCATCCTGAGGGCAAGGAAATTTTTACCATTGCCGAGTTTGTTGATAATTTCAGTTTAGATAGAGTTCGCAAGGCCGGTCCTGTTTTTGACACTCAAAAACTTGATTGGATAAACGGAGAATATATAAGAAAAACAAGTGACGAGGAGTTGGTAAAAATTACCTTAGAACATATTACAGGCGATGTGCCGGAAGATTTTCTTTTGAAAGTTATACCATTAATTAAAGAAAGAATGGCAAAGCTTTCAGAGGCTCAGGGGTTGCTAGAGTTTTTTTGGCAACAGCCAGCCTGGACAAAGGAAATATTTGAAGATCCGAAATCCTTGGAGCATCTTGCCTCGGCAAATATAGCTTTATCAGGAGTAAAGGTGTGGGACTTGGAAAATATCAATAAAGCACTTGGCGAGAAAATTGTGAAAAATGAGTTCAAAACAGGGAATTTTTACATGACCTTAAGGTTGGCAATGGCGGGCAAAAGAATTACTCCTCCAATTAATGAATCTATGGTTATTTTGGGACAAGACCAGGTTTTACATAGAATTCATGATGCCGAAAGTATTCTAGTGTCCGTTGAATCACCAGAAATTCAATAATTACAAAAACATGGATCAATCTGCCCAAGATAATTTGCGTCAAAAGCTAAAATTAAGACATCTTGATGCTCGTGATCACCTAGCTAAAAACCATCCTCATGCCTTAAATTTTTTCAACAATGTAGCCCTAGATCTTGGGAGGATCAGGCGCCATTCATCCAAGCTTCTAACTGCTGGAACTTTAGGCGGCGCACTGCTTCTTGCAGCCCCACAAGTCCATGCGCAAGAAAGTTTGTTACATTTTGGCATTTCCTCAACTTTGTTAACTCCAGATCCTCTATTGACTGATGATCCAAAAGCTTGGTTGACCAAACAATTTCAAGTAATGCTGCCTTCTATTAAAAATCCATGGGCTTTGCCGTTCTTATCGCCGGGGGAAGAGAAAATTATTGGAAAGGCAATTGAAAGGGCTACAAACGTTCGGGCTGTAGCGACCCTTGAAGGTGAGCATTTAAATACAACTTATGGATACATTGGAGCAGAACAACACCTTATGCGTTTTCCCGGAGACTCAATAGAACTTCATTCAAATAAAGTGGAGGGAATGGCACTGTCTCGAGGCGGTTTTGGGTGGTTTACAGAAAATGGGAAACTTACCTCAACTGCCGTGGAACGCGAAAAGTATTATGTTGCAGTTCAAACGCTTTATCTACCCGATTGGGACAAACGTTGGAAGTATTTGGTAGGATGGTATAAATGGAGAAAGGTGATTATTGTGAATACAGACAACGGGAATGCTGTGATTGCTGTTGTGGGGGACGCAGGGCCTGCTGTATGGACGGGAAAACACTTTGGGGGAAGTCCAGAGGTGATGTATGATTTGGGTGGTAAACAATATAAAAAGGGCAGGGTATTATTGTTTTTCGTTGACGACCCAGAAAACAAAATACCTCTTGGAAAAGTAAATTACAGACAATTAGGGATTGCGCCTGCAGTAGCTGCTTTAAGGAGTGTATCATATAAGTAAAGTTTTTTATGATTGCGCAGCATAGCGAAGCATATCATACAAAATTTTAGTAATTCTATGAGTAAAGTTTTTTATGATTGCGCAGCATAGCGAAGCATATCATACAAAATTTTAGTAATTCTATGAGTAAAGTTTTTTATGATAAATACCTAGTTTTTGAAGAAATTGAGATAGAGCTCGGGAAGCTTAACTTGGAAAAAGAAGAGCGCCAAGAAATCGAGGTCTTGATTGACGAAATGATCCATCACAGAATGATGGACAAAATCTTGTCTCATCTGCCTCGGGAACACCATGAGGAATTTTTAGATAAATTCCATAAAATCCCATATGATGAGAGCCTCTTGCAATATTTGGATGAAAGAATTGAAACAAGTGTTGAACAACACATTAAAGATGAGATGCAAAAGTTAAAAAAGGAAATTTTAGAAGATATTAAAACCTCTTGCTCCCCAAAGTGATTAATCGACCAAATCGTCCGAGTCTATATTGTCACGGTTTACAAACCTGTAAGGCGGAGTCAGTACTGATTTTTTTGACTTTCTATGATATAATACATATGCCTAGAATGTTATCAAAGCCGTAGGCTTTGAAATGTTCTATACTCAAAAATCTTTTAAATAACTGTTAGTTAAGACTTGTTTAAGGTATTCGCCAAAAACAGTTCTACGTATAACCCCAAAGTTTTCGTAGCTTTACAGTTTGTCAAAAGTAAAAGTAGAGTAAAGATAAGGAGGTGATAGACTGTATGGCTAAAAAATTATTCGTAGGTGGACTTTCTTGGGGTACAACTGATGCACAATTAAATGAGTTCTTTGCTCAAATTGGGCCAGTTGCTTCAGCTAGTGTTGTTACCGACAAATTCTCCGGAAAATCAAGAGGTTTTGGTTTTGTTGAAATGGCGTCTGATGAGGATGCTGAAAAAGCAAAGACAGAGCTAAACGGAAAAGAATTAGACAGTAGAGCAATTTCCGTAAACGACGCAAGACCACAAGAACCAAGAGATAACAATTTCTCAGGTGGTGGTTCAAGAGGAGGATTCGGTGGACGAGGAGGAGATCGACCACGCCGAGACAACCGAAGATCATACTAATTCTCAATTTTAAAATTGAGAGTATACGTGTCAACTTAAAAACTTGGCAAGTGTAGTTGTTGAGCAGCAAACTGATGGTTTGTGTGAAGTTGTGTTGTACGAACTTCAGCTTTCAAGCCGGATACGTAGTCTGATCTTAATTAGAACATTTTACCGCAGTAAAAAGCGTGACTGTTTGCTATTCTTTATTACATACTGCTGAATTTCGAGTGAATTCGAACCAGTAGTGTAAATGTCCATATGTCTCTATAGGAGTATGGAAGAATTTCTAGGGATGTGTTTTTTCCAGTTATAACTTTGTTATTCGTTGAAGGTATCAAATAGGTGATTTTAACTTTTTCCTGTTGGGTATAAAGTTCTGGAGAAAGATCTGAATTTCTCACTAACCATCTTGCGGCTTTAAGTGATCTTTTATAGAAAGGATTCATAAGTGTTTGAAGGTTTTGGCGTACCCAAGTTTCTCTTTTCCTAAATTTATAATCCAAACTCTCATCGCACAAAACGCCTCCGGTTTTATATTCCAGAATTTCTAGTAATTCAGTTGTGCCGTTAATAGTGTGATTAAATACCAGCCCATCTGGAATGGTACTGCCCGGAATTGCTACTTGAAGCCCTCCATGACATTTTTGTTGCTTTTTGCCTAGTATTATTCCAAAAACTTCAGTAGTGTCCTGGGGCGAAACAACTATTTTTTCAGGATAAAGAACGTTTGATGCGTACTCGTAGGAAATACGCTCGTGGAAATATCCAGCTAAATTTCCGCAAAAATCAAGTTCTTCGTACGCAGTGTGATTTATACGATCAAACTTTTTCATTTTTATGGTTGCGAATTCAAAAAAAGGCGAGAAAATCAAATTTTCAAACAACTTGCGACTGCGAGGGTCGAGTGTGGAAAGAAGCTCGATTACATTTTGAGGAACCCACTCAAGTAACTCCGGAGAGCCTTTTCTCTCAATAAACTCAAGAACCATACTGGAAGATTGTACCAGTCCTCACAGTTTGAAGCCAAGGAGTAATTTACAGTTCTTTTGGGAGGGGAAAAACAAGGTTTTCTTTTGCCGCCTCAATATATTGAAAGTCTGAAACTCCTAGATTTTTAAAATATTCAATTAATTGTTCAACCAGATACTCAGGAGCAGATGCGCCTGAGGTTATGCCGACTGTTGACATTCCGTCAAGCCACGAAGAATCAACAAAACTTACGTCATCAATTAGATATGCTTTACATCCTGAACTTTGTGCAACTTCTTTTAAACGATTTGAATTTGAAGAAGTTTGAGAGCCAATAACCAAAACTACTTCTGCTTTTTGCCCCAATAGTTTTACTGCTTCTTGGCGGTTTTCTGTTGCAAAACAAATGTCTTTTTGTGGAGGAAGGATGGCTTGGGGGAATTTTTGCATTAAAGTTTTTAGAATGTCTTTTGTTTCAAAGACTGAAAGTGTTGTTTGGGTTAGTATCGCAACTGGTGTTTGCCCGTCGAGCGAAAATGCCTTGGCTTCTTCCAGGCTATCGATCAAATGAAATTTTCCTCTAACGCGATCAACCTCGCCTTTTACTCCAAGCCCTTCCAAATGTCCCTTGTGTCCTATGTAGATTATTGGACATCCCTTTTGTGCATACGTTTTCGCCTCAAGGTGTACTTTTCCAACTAGTGGACACATCGCGTCAATTACCTTTATATTTTTCTTTTTTGCTTCCTCGTGCTCTTGTGGAGAAGAACCATGTGCGCTAAAAATCGCGGTAGAGCCGTCGGGAATTTCCTCAATCGTTTCAACAAAGATCGCACCTTTTTTCTTCAAGTCTTCAACTACATGAATATTATGGACAATTGCGTGTTTTACATAAATTGGGGAACCATATTTTTCTAAAGCTTTTTCAACAATCAAAATAGCTCGTGAAACACCAGCACAAAACCCGCGAGGTTTTGCAAGATAAACAGTTTTAATCACACCCTAACATACTAAACTTTGGAGCTTAAATCAACTTTTCAAGTAACAAGCCTGTTAATATGGTAAAATGCAATCAAGAATTATGGTCGACTTTCCTCGCTTTAAAACTCGTCCAGTAAAGGTAAGAGACCTTGTTATTGGAGGAGACAATCCCGTTGTTGTTCAAACAATGTGCACCGAACACACTGAAAATGTTTCGGGGGTGGTTGACCAAATAATTAGTCTTCACAAAGAAGGAGCAGAACTGGTAAGAGTTACGGTTCCCTCACTAAAAGACGCAAACCACGTTATAGAAATAAAAAAACAATTAAAAAAGAAGTATCAGGATGTTCCCCTTGTTGCAGATATCCATCATTTTGGGTCAAATATTGCAATAAAAACGGCGTCGGTTGTGGACAAGATTCGAATAAACCCCGGCCTTTTTGTTTTTAAGAAACCCACAGGAAGAACTGCAGAATATTCAAAAACTGAAATTGACCAAGAACTTGAAGAAATTGAGAAATCATTGCTTCCTGTACTTAAAGTCTGTAAAGAACACGGAACTGCTTTGCGAGTTGGTGTAAACCATGGGAGTTTGTCTGAAAGATTAAAAGTAATGTGTGGAGATACGCCCGAGGGCATGGTTGAGTCGGCCATTGAGTATCTTAAGGTTTGCGAAAGGAATGATTTTCGAGAACTTGTTATTTCTCTTAAGGCAAGTACTGTAAAGGTAATGATAGCTGCAAACCGATTGATGGTTAAAAGGATGAAAGAAGAGAAAATGAACTACCCTCTCCATTTAGGAGTTACTGAGGCAGGCGCTGGACAATATGGAAGAGTTAAAGGGGTTGTGGGGATTGGAACATTACTTGCCGAAGGGATAGGGGATACGATAAGAGTTTCTTTGTCGGAAGACCCGATAAATGAGTTAAGTGTTTGCTATGATCTTTTACAGTCATTAGGATTGCGTAGGACAAAAATGGAGTTAATTGGTTGTCCAACATGCGGAAGAACACGTTATGATTTGCCACCCATGCTTGCCAAAGTTGAGGGCGAGATGGGGCATTTGAAAAACCTTTCAGTTGCTGTTATGGGTTGTATTGTCAATGGTCCTGGAGAGATGAATGACGCTGATTATGGAATGATGGGGCAAGGCTTGAAAACTGTTGCAATTTTTCGGGGAAAAGAATTAGTTAAGTCAAACGTTGCCCAAGATATGGCAGTCCAAGCACTGAAAGAATTGATTATGTCGGACGGCAAGTGGATTGAAAGATAATTGCCTTGCGAGGTCTAGGGCTTTTTGAAAAGTTGAGATTCTACTATTTGACTGATAAGGATATTGAGAGTAAGTATTCCTACATAAAGCGCCAACAGTGGTCCAAAATTTATTTGCAAAGTTCTTAATGCTCCCAATAGAAAAGCTGTAAACCAAGAAGTTACTGAGACTGCTCCCAAACCAAAAGCCAGTTTTCTTGCAGTTTGAAATTTTTTTGACGTTTCTCGTGCAAAAATTTCTACAAGTTTAGGTCCTACTATTGTGTTTAAGAGTGCCCCATTAATAATTATTACTAGTATCGCAATAATTTTGACTTGAAATTTAGCTGAGCTTATTAACGTGTCAAGCCGGGGTAAGGTAAGGGCAACACCACTTATAAAAAACATAGCCAGTCCAAACCAAACTGCTTTAGAAAAAGTTCTTAATATGTCAGCCTCTTTTTCAGTAATCTTGGCGTCCTTGATGAATTTTATCAAAAAAACATCTGCCAATAGGGCTGCACCCATTCCAAGCGCAAGAGCCAAAAGATGCAGGATTCGGAACAAGACGCGATTATCAGTTAAAAATGGAATAATATCTAACATTTTCCTTCTTAATAATATACTCAGACGCGCTGGGTTTGCAACTAAGGTTATGCCAATTTCAGGTAATTGTTTTTCTTACCAAAGCTTTTTAGGATATCAAATATTACTACAAACAAAAGTGAAATAAGGACAGTGATGAGCCAAACTATTGCTGATACTGTAACAGTATGGAATACGCTATTTAAGATTGGGGAATAAATTATTAATATTGTTGCCAGAATAGAAACAACGGAAGCATAAAAAAGGTAAATGTTGGTAAACGGTGAGCGGGTTAAAACCCTTTGCCTGAAGGACCGGAAGTTAAACGCGTTTGCAATCTCAAGCAATATAAGGCTTAGAAGAGCAGCAGTCCTTGCAACTTCTTGAGGTTGGCCTAAAATGTTGAATACAACATAATAGGTGCCCAAAGTGAAAGTCGCCATTACCAGCCCGGTAAAAACCGAAATTGCAAACAGAGGTTTATTTAATATTTGCGGTTTCTTTTTTGGGGGATCAAGCATAACATCTTTTGAGGATTTGTTAAGTGCTAGTGTTAGAGCAGGCAAATCGTCAGTTACTAGATTCATGAAAAGAATTTGGAGTGCCAAAAGCAAAGGGACTTGCCAGCCTAATACTGGGGAAAGAAGTACTCCAACTAAAAGAATAGATAATTCAGCGAAGTTGCAGGAAAGCTGATAGCTTACAAATTTTCTTATGTTATTAAATATTGTCCTGCCTTCTCTAATAGCTTCTACAATTGTTGCAAAATTGTCGTCTTTTAGCGTCAAGTCTGCAGCAGACCTTGAAACGTCAGTGCCGTTTTTGCCCATCGCTACCCCAACATGTGCTTCTTTTAAAGCGGGCGCATCGTTTACTCCGTCTCCTGTCATTGTGACGTTTTCCCCATTTTGCTTTAGTATTTTTACAATTCTTAGCTTGTGTTCTGGCCTTACTCGGGCTATAATTGCAACGCCTCCGATTATCCGGGAAATTTCCTCGTCTGTCATTTTGTCCATTTCTTCCCCAGTTAAAACAGCGCCTTCTAACCCAATTTCCCGCGCAACAGCAACCGCTGTTTCCTTATAGTCCCCAGTAATCATTTTTACTTGGATTCCGGCGGCCCAGCATGTTTCTAAGGCTTCCCTCACTTCTTCACGCGGCGGGTCTTCCATGCCAACAATCCCCAAAAAAACCAAATCGTTTTCGCTGTAATTATTGCCGGCAGATGCCACTTCTTTGTAGGCTATAGCCAAAGTTCTGTATGAGTCTTGGGCAAGTTTGGTGTTTAACTCTAATATTCCTTTTTCTTTTTTTTGCGACAGAGGTATTTTTTTGCCTTTTTCCAGTAGATATTTACATTTTCTAAGAAGAATTTCTGGAGCTCCCTTTGAAAAAACAAGGTTTCTTGAATCAATATTGCAAAGCACAGACATTAATTTTCTTTTTGAGTCAAAGGGCACCTCACTTTTTCTTGTGTGTTTAATGTCTTCCAGGAAAACGCCTACCTTGGCAGCCATTACCAAGAGCGCTCCTTCAGTTGGGCTCCCAAGAACTTTATATTCATCGTCTTCTCCGGTTCTTACTATCCTTGTGTCGCTGCAAAGAACTGATGCAGTTATCAATGTCCTCAGTGTGGAAAATTTTAAAATATCTACACTTTTGCCTTTCAGTAAAAATTCTCCGTCTGCTTTGAACCCTGTTCCTGAAACGTCAAATAGGAGTTCGTCTGCAAAAATTTTCTTAACGGTCATTTCGCCTGTTGTTATCGTTCCTGTTTTATCTGCACAAATTACTGTTGTTTCGCCCAGCGTTTCAACAACTGACATTCTGTTTACTATCGCGTTTTTCTTTGCCATGCGACTTGTACCAACTGCGAGAGTTGTCATCATAACTACGGGTAATCCTTCAGGAAAAGCAGAAACTGCAAGTGCAATTGCTAAAATTAAAACTCCGGTAACGATCTCAACTGACAAAGGCCCACTACGCAAGAGAATCAATACGCTGGTTAATAGCGAGATTGTTATTGCAGTTATTACCATGTAACGCGTGATTGTGTTTATTTTTGTTTGCAGGGGAAGGTCTTTCTCAGCTTCGGAGACCAAACGAACAATTTTCCCAAAAGAAGTCGCCATTCCTGTATGAGTTACTTGGGCAATACACCGGCCCGCAACGACGAAAGTTCCCATATACAAATTTCCTTTTTCACTTTTTGCAATTTCTTTTGATTCACCGGTTAAAACTGATTCATTTACTTGAAGGTTAACGTCTTCAATAATGATACAGTCTGCAGGTATGCGATCTCCGGTGCGTAAAACAACAATATCGTTAGAAACTAATTCTTTTGACAAAATCGATTGCTCCTTTCCGTCTCTGACCACGACTGTTGTTGGGGTTATCATTTGTTTTAATGATTTTATTGCTTTTTCAGCTCTATACTCTTGAATAAAAGTAAGAAAAATAACCATTAAAATTACAAGCACAATAGTGTATCCAGTGATCGTTTCGCCAGTTATAAAAGATACTAAAGATGCAAAAAACAGAAGATAAATAATATAGTTGTTCTTAAGTTGCCGGGCAATTAGTTTTATTGGGCTTGCGGGGTCGGGGTCTTGTATTTCGTTATAGCCCGATTTTTTAAGTTGTAAACTTGCTTCTTCTTTAGTTAATCCAATTATTTTGTCCATGTGGTAGATACCTAAATATATCAAGTTTATCGCAAGACAGCTACTGGAAGTGAAAATCACCCTTGCTTTTTGAATAGTAGAAATGGTATGTTAATAATTATGCAAGATGAAAAGTGTCCAAAGTGTGGTGCGCAACTTGGCGAGGTAACGGAAACTTCAACAGGAAAGAAACTACAGCGTTGTTCTACGGGTTCTTGGAACTCTGAAACTCGAAAGAGTGAGGGCTGTGACTACGTTAAGTGGATACAACCTGAGCCCGAGGAACTTGACGAGAAGTGTCCAAAGTGTGGTGCAAATTTAGTTTTGCAAACAACCCGTTTTGGCAAAAAAATGAAAAAGTGTTCAACTGGCGGTTGGGATAAAGAGGCAAGGAAGGCAACAGGATGTGATTATGTTGAATGGCTTGGAGGAACAACTGAGGCGTTGGATGGGAAATGTCCAATTTGCGGTGAAGGTTTAGTTTTGTATACGACCTCAACTGGTAAAAAGATGGAAAAGTGTTCCACTGGTGGTTGGGACAGGGAAGCGAAGAAGGCGACAGGGTGTACTTACGTTAAATGGTTAAACGACAACAAAGGTTCAGACAACTTCTTTGACGAACCAATGCCTTTTTAGGCAGCGTGTTTTAAAAGGCGCTCTCTCGAGTATTTTACCCCTCTTTTATTTGTTGCAAAGTTCAGGTCGATATTTACTATTCGGAAATCACTTTTAATGAGTAATTATGCCTAAATAAATTGACCTCTATTCTAATACCCGATTCCTGTCTAGCAAATTTTCGATACCATTGTTATTATGAAAATGCGTTTAGTATTTCTATGACCCACGAATTTATTGATCATCAATCTCATACTATCCAAAAGGCTGTAGGGAGAGAAAGATCAGGAATAGTAGTAGCACTGGATGACTTAGGCCATATTTTTAAACAATCAGACGCACTCATTAAGGAATATCGGATCGACGCATCCTCTCATGATGGGCCATTTGGAGGGATTTTTGGACGAGATAGTGTCATTACAGCAGATGAAAAAGTAGCTAGTTATGAACTTTGTCCCAATGGACAGTTAGATCAAGTTATACCGCCCATTACTGCTCTGCATCGATTCGTTGCAACAAAAGATTTTCCGAGCGCTGGTATACAAAAAGGAGACTTAATTCACGAATATCGAACAGTTGAAGAAGGGTATCCTCCTGAGTGGTTTGCTCCTGGAGGAATAGGACTTAACTATGATGAATTAGATGGATCAGATAGATTGATAATTTTGGATTATAAATTAATTCAACACAGACCAACATTACATTCAAAACTCGTTGAGTCTATAGAACTAATGGTGGAAAGAGGTATACGCAATGCAAGAGAATATCAGGGAGCAGGCTATGTGAGAGCTTCAGATGAACCAGATCGATTGTTCCCGGGTATCACTGATAAACGGTGGCGTGATGGCTATGCTACAACAGTAAGTGATGATCTTTCTTTTCCACCACATCCGATTCGTCCAGTAGAAGAACAAGCACTTCGGTGGTCGTCATTACAATACGGCGCAGATCTCATTGGAAGAAGGAATCGACGTTTGGCATCACAGGCAAGAAAGACAGCAAGCTATGTACAACAACAATTTTTTAATAACTTTGTCTACCGAGATGCAAAAGGAGGATTCATTGCAGATGCAGTTGATGCATATAATAGAAAAATTCACGCGATAACAACCGATCAAATTCTTGTTTTGTTGCATGGCTATCGTGGACGAACAATTCTTGATGACCCAGACTTGCAATATGCTGTTATTCAACGATCATTTGATGAGCTCTTTAGCCAAGGAGGGTTTAAAACTGTCAGTGAAAACGGTCCTGTGCATCCTAAAAATAAATATCAAGGTCCAAAGTCACGTTGGCCGCATATATCAGCCATGGCTGTACAAGCAATTGATGCGGAGATAAAAAGGACTAAGAATCCAAGAACTCGCGAAGTACTACTAAGAAAAGCTTTGCAACTTGGGGAAGCTATGCTTGATCCACTTGTCTATTTTGATTCACCGGTAGAAGGTGTTCAGGTTACTGATGAAGGAGAATATACACTCGAATACGATACAACCCCAAGGGGAAAGAGTCTAAAATACGCAAAAGTACAAGCATGGTCAGGTACTGGGGGAGAATTTGTTACTCAATATCTCAAAAGTCATGGAAAAACCCATATAACAGTAACACGTCCAATGATATAAATAGCTGTCTAATTGACTAATTAGCTGTCCTAACAATCTAAACTATCAAAATTAGCTGCCGGACCTGGATTCGAACCAAGATTGACGGATTCAGAGTCCGCTGTCCTACCATTAGACGATCCGGCATTAAACATGGTAATTTTACCACAAAATAGGTTTATACCGAAGCTGAGTAATTGATAGCCCAAATAAATTGAGAAATCCTTCCTCCAGTACCGATGATGACTTCACTAATTATAGATTCCGGCCTACGCCGGAATGACAAGGGAAGAAACTATGTTTTTTTGGAGGTTTTGCGAAGTACGAAGCCTGTCGCTAAAAGTGCAGCTGAGAATATAATTGGCGCGATTGGTGCACCGGTTGCTGGAAGTCCACCTTTGGTTGTATCACTTGGCTGTCCACCCTTTGCAACAACAACTGGTGTTGCTGGTGGCGTGGCGCTAGCAACTGGAGTTGGAGTAACTGACGGCTCTGGTGTTTCTGCTAAGTTAATCTCAGACGATGGCAAGTCTTCTACGATTTCTACCGTCCCTGAAGGTGTTGGAGTGGGGATAGTAACTGTCCTACTTCTCCAGATATACCATCCGCCGCCTACAATTACCAATAAAACCATTGCACCTAAAATAAGTGGACCAAAATCTGTCCAAACTTTTTGCACTCTTTCTTTTATGTTTGTTTGTTGATATTGATTTTCCATATTTTATAACTTATTTTACTTACAATTTTCTTTTGTTTACCAAGAAAACTGTCCTCTTCTCTACTTTTACTTACAGTTTTATTACAAAACTATCATATTATTAACTTAATCTATGGGGTATTATATATCAAATTTTGAAAATTGCAAGAGTTAATTTTTTGTAAAGAGCAGATTGATATATATTAACGAAACAATATAGTATAGGTCGAAGCTTGTCAATTATTAACTTTTACTATCAACAACTGCCTATTGACAAATCCAACCCTATATTTTAATATTTGTTACTGGTTTCCAAAAAGAGAGAGACAGTAAAGAATAAAAATGAAAAAATTATTAGCAATATCAACCTTCGCATTTTTTGCTCTATTGTTGACCCCGAAACAAGCTTTAGCTGATGTTCGTTGTGAGTCTCAATATGGTGGTGGACAAGTTTGTGTTACAACAGGCCAACTTCAAGTAAACAAAAAAGTTTGTGATCCGGACAAGGGATCGTGTGATCCAACTTCTGCAGGATTTAGCGATAGATTAATTGATAATTTAGGCTTGTCTTCTCGAAGATTTACGCCGGGCGATAATATAACATTTAGAATAGAAGTCAAAAATGTTGGAAGTACTACTATAAACAATGTTTCAGTAACAGATACTTTACCAGCGCATTTGGAATTGGTCTCTGGAGACCTTTCTTTCAATGTCGGAAGTTTAGGTGCTGGCCAAGTAGTTTCGCGAGATATCGTTGCAAAGGTAGTAAGTGCGGACAAATTCACGGTCGGAAGTGTTGCTTGTGAAGTAAATACAGCTACAGTTGCTGGAGATGGTGTGCCGTCTGATTCAAACACTGCACAAATTTGTATGTCAAAAGAGGCAGTCCTTCCCAAAGCAGGTCCGGAAAATTGGTACGCTCTTCCACTCCTTTCTTTATTTGCAGCAGCAACTGGTCTTGCAGTAAGACGCACCAGGCTTTCAAAATAATTCTGCTCATAAACGCAATCAAAATTTAGGTTGGAGACAGAGGAGGCAGTTGCAATATTCTACAATTTCTTTCTCCGTAACTAACCCTTTAATGGATTAGCCGGAGTCCTGCAGAATCCATTTGATATACTTGCTCATCTTGTTGGGTTTTAACAGGAAGCACATTAATATTTTGAGGGTTCAAATTATCTTCTTTTTGTTTTGTACCACCTTTGATGTCTTTGTCAAGGCGAAGATATCGAGGGGGGTACAACCAAAGAAGGAGGGAGAGATGCCTAGAAGGGCTCAAGGCTGGATAGCAATTGGAGCAGTCGCATTGCTGATGTTGCTGATGATCGTGTCGGCGGCTGTTGCCTATCTTCCGGGTCTTTTCAGCGGGCCAAGCCAGGAACAGCGGCTCGACAAAGCTACTGTTGCTGCGGCTGCGGCAGAAAAACCGAATAACGAACAACCGAGCGGACAACCGAGAGCAGCAGTACCAACACAGGTGGCAAATCCGTCCGGTGCAAAGCCAGCAGGCGATGCAAACTCGGACGCAACTGCAACGGCCGTTGCGGCTCGAACTGCTACGTCGACGCCTGTTCCAACAGCGACCGCGCTGACTATCGCCGCGCCTACTCAAGGACCTGCTCAAGCGGAGGTTTGTTACCAAGTCGCTATGAAGTCAGTAAGCACCGGTGTGCGAACCGTTGCAGACAACGTTCGTATCTCTGGTGTGCCTGATAGTGCGACGAATATCGATCTTGCCAAGGGACAGTTCTCAAATCCGCTTGGTTTGGGGACTGAAGCTTTCTTGGCAAAGCCAGGGGCACTTCTTGTAGGTCCGGATTTCTTTGATCGGCAGGCAAGTAATCCCTTGGGAGCAAATCCGCGTGGTGCGGATACGATGTATAACTCCGAGGGAAGTATCCGGCCGTTCAGTCCGGTAAGCCAAAGAACGCTCGATGGGTGCGCGCCCTGGTTTGGTCCGGTTCCTGAGGGCGGCTTTATAAAGCTGACTGGCGGAGAGCTACTTTTCCAGATCACTGATGGGGCCGGTGCAGTAAGAACCACGATTGATCTTCCTCGACTTGGGGTAGATCATAACTGGTTTTTCTACGCACGAGGTCTTTACCCGCCGAGCGCACCAGCGCCACAGAACAGCAATCGCAACCTCGTTGTTCGGTTGCTTGGATATGTGCCGGGAAACACGCTGTTCCACATGTACCAGTCTCGTGACAAGACGAACGCTGCGTTCGTCGACTACGAGCAGTTTTTCCAAGAGGCAATTGTGTCTCAAGGAGGAGGACCAAACTGTGGAGCAGGTGGATGTGGTCGTCTCACCGCGGTGTTTCTTGATGTGAATACCGGTGCGATGACCATCATTACACGAAGCGGGAACCAAGGTAATTTACGCGATTCGAGTGGTTGGACCCTCAAGTACAAGAACTTCTGATCTTCGGACCAGAGGCTCTTGGCCCCCGCCCCTTTTTGTCTTCTCGCCGTAGGCGAGTTGATATAAAGGGGGCGGGGCAATCAAATTTAATTTAAATTTTAAACGCATTTACCCCACACTTAATTTCTTGATTTTCGTTGTTTTTGATTTTTTTGAAAGGTGGGCATCAAATTCTAAATTGCGGAAGAGGTTGTCCAAATGTTGTAATTGCAGCCTACGACCTTAACACCGGAGGGTTATCGGTTGCACGTCAGTCTGGAGGAGACCCCAAATCGGGGTATCGTTTAGACAGAAAGAACTGGTAAATATTGATTCTGGCCATAGAAATGACGCGTAGCACCAGTGGACATGTGAAACCCCGCCCAGCGGGGTTGATTATAGGCTCTAATTCTGGTATCATTGAGCTGTTGTGCGTCGTCTTTTATTGTCTTTTCCCAGACTGCCTCGTTTGATGTCTGCGAAACCTTCTTTTGCTGAGGCAAAGGGTAAGATTAGTGGAAAGTTTTTGGGATTTAGTAAGAGGTTCTTTAGTGGCGTAAAAGCTAATCCTTTTGCAGTACTTCTAGTTTTATTCACTTTGTTATTGTCTTGGTCTAACTATCAACCTGGAACATGGTTGTCCGGTTGGGACACTTTACACCCGGAGTTTAATTTTGGGCTTTACTTCAAAAGAATCTTTTTTGGAGTTTGGCAAGAACACCAAGGTTTGGGAGCTGTTGCTTCTCAAGCTCATTCTTCTGAATTGCCGCGTCTCTTGTTGTATTATCTAACCTCATTTTTACTACCAGAGTCCATACTGCGTTACAGTTATTTTTTCTTGACTTTGGCAATCGGTCCTCTTGGCGTATATTTTTTTCTTAAACAAACAATCTTCAAAAAGAAAACAATCCTCGAAAGTGGGTCATTAGCTTTTTGCGGGGCTCTTGTTTACTTGTTAAATCTAGCAACACTTCAACACTATTACGTTCCTCTTGAAATGTTTGCAACACATTTTGCAACACTTCCCTGGCTTCTACTTTTTTCAACTAAACATGTAGAAGACGGGTCAAAAGGGAATTTATTCTGGTTCGCCTCTGTTTCATTATTATCAACTTCAATCGCCCATACGCCCACTCTTTTTTATGTGTATTTTGTCTTATTTGCAACATATGTTCTAATTTTGTCTTTAATTAAGGGTAGCCTAAAGAGAGTAGGCTCTTTAATTTTGGCAACTGTAATTATAAATAGCTTTTGGTTGTTGCCAAATGTGTACTTTGTCACAACTAAAAGCCAAGAAGTTATTGGTTCAAAAATTCATACCCAGTTTTCAGAAACAGCGTTTCTAACAGGAAAGAAATTTGGAGATTTTGCAAACACTGCAATTTTCAAGAATTTCTTGTTTGATTGGGGAGAATTTGATCAAAGCAAGGGGCAATTTGTAGATTTGTTCAACGAATGGAGCCCTCACTTAAATAGTGTCCCAGTTATCTCGATTGGCTATCTGGTTTTTGCGCTGGTAATTTTGGGAATTTTGTCAAACTTGAAAAACTTTGTTGCAAGGAAAAAAAATTGGGAGTACGGCATTGCATTGCTTCCGATTTTTCTTATTTCATACGCAGCTATTTCCAACAATAATCCTTTGTCCTCTACATTTTTTTTGTTTCTTGAAAAATTCCCTGTTTTTAAAGAAGCCTTACGTTTTCCGTTTACTAAATTTTCGATAATATTGGCCTTTTGTTTTGCAGTTTACTTTTCACTTGCACTGAGTTTAATTATTGAGCGCGCTGGTAAATTGTTTTCAAATCAGAAGATTTTACATTGGGTTCAAGCTTATGGTGTTTTAATATTACTTACTATTTACATGTTACCTGCAATTGGGGGAAACCTTATTAGTCCAAGCATGAAAGTAACTTTTCCAAAAGAATATTTTCAAATGTTTTCTTGGTTTGATCGCCAACCTCAAGGCAGAATTGCCCCGTTTCCAATTGATAGTTATTGGGGTTGGACTTATCAAAATTGGCACTATGAGGGTGCAGGATTCAGATGGTTTGGCTTAAAGCAACCCATTTTGGATCGGGAATTTGATCGTTGGGCGAACTTTAATGAGAATTACTATTGGGAAATCTCAAATGCTGTTTACTCAAATAATTTAAAACTTTTTGAGGGGATCTTGGACAAATATCAAATAAATTGGTTGTTGGTTGATTCAAGTGTTATCAATCCATCCTCGCCCAAGGCTGTTTATTTTGACAAATTACAAAACATGCTTTCTGCCTCAAGAAAGGTTGAATTAGTAAAAACTTTTGGGTTTTTGCAAGTTTATCAGATTAATTTAAGTTCTTCTGTTAACAGTTTTGTATTTCTTGATAATAATCTAACAAGTATTGAACCCGCCTACAGCTGGAATAATTATGACGCGGCGTATCTTGAGAATGGGAATTACATCTCGTCTACCGACTACAGTCTACAGTCTACAGCAGAATATTACCCTTTTCGTTCGTTGTTTACTGGTAAGACACAGAAAGATCTGGAGTTTACGATAGAAGATAAAGGGGATTATTTTTCTTTCAAAAGGAGCTTTTTAGATACAAATCTGGGTGGGTATCATCTTGAAGTTCCCCAAACGGAACGCTCTGAGCTTGTTTGGGTAGACCCAAAAAACTTGGCAAAGACAAAGAACTTTTATCCTGAGGTGAATTTTGATGGTAAAGAGGTTGAAGTACGTGTGCCAAAAGTGGAAGGGCTCTACAGTGCATACATTAATCCTCTAGAAGTTACCAGCCGAGATAGTTTTACATCGTCAATTTGGATTTGTAACGTTGCCGGCCAAGGTGAAGTTGAAGATAAAAAAGTGACAATTGATGGGCAAGAATATTTAAGACTTATTGCACGGGACGCAGATAATTGCACTGCGGGATTTTGGTTACCTAATTTTCCGCAAGAATATTCATATCTTGTTAGTGCAGAGACTAGAAATCTTTCTGGGAAAAGTTTGTTGTTTTGGATTGAAAATTTAAACAGCCACCGTCCGGACTTAGAGACTTACCTGCCAAAAGGCAAAAATTTTAAAACTTCATATTTTATACAACCTCCTATGGAAAATGAAGGATTAGGTTACTCGTTACATTTTGACAATATCTCAATTGGACAAGAGGAAACTGTAAATGATCTTGGGGAAATTTCAGTTTATCCAATACCATATTATTTCTTAACAAGTTTGGTTTTGAGGCCAAACCAAGGGGTTGTGTACTTTAACTTACCATACACAACTCCTCCAATAATTTCAGTGGAACACTCCAACCCAAGTTTGTACAGTGTTGGTTTGGAGGGGCAGTTAGGGGATAATCCTGTTTTGGTTTTGTCACAAGGCTATAACGAAGGATGGAATGCCTATCAAGGTAATTTTCAATTTTCAATTTTCCCGCCGCTGGCGAGGCTCGCTTTTGGCGGCAATTTTCAATTACTGGCACCACTGCTTGGGAAGAAAATTGAGGAACATGTGCTGGTTAATAATTGGGAGAATGGATGGAGGTTAGATAAGCAGAGCTTGTCCCGATCAAATCGGGATAAAGATGTAGATACAGATAAAGAAATCGTGATTGTGTTTTTGCCACAGTACTTGGAATATTTTGGGCTTTTGCTGGTTGTTGTATATTTCGGATGGTTGGGGTGGAGATACAAACATGTTTAGGAAGCAAGGCTTAATTTACGACTACAAATGGGGAAGGCTTGAGGGTGAAGTTGTCTTTGGTGTTCGAGCTATTGTCATTACTGAGCTTGTTCTGCCGCTAATCCAGCCCGCGAGTCGACACATAGGTTCTGCTTTAATTGTTGTAGGCTTGGCAGGATTTATTTTTACATTTGCTCCGGTTGCAACAAGTGAGATTTCATACAGGTGGAATTCATTTGTTGGTACAGGTCTAAGACAGGAAAAGGCGGACGAAGCCTTGATAGAAAGGGCAAGGGCTGAAGAACAGGAAAAGGAACAAACCCAAATTCTTGCCCAAGAGTTAGGTGTTCCCAATAGCTACTTTTCTATATATATACCCAAAATCAACGCTAAAGCTCAAGTTGTTGAAAATGTTGACCCTTATGATTCAAAAGCTTATCTGAAGGCACTGTCTCAAGGTGTGGCACATGCTGCGGGTTCTGTTTTTCCAGGAATGCCGGGTGGAACATATTTATTTGCACATTCAAGCGCACCTGCCTGGCAGTCAGCAAAATATAATACTGTCTTTTATTTACTAAAACAACTTAACCCAAAGACTCAAACTTACGAGGGAGATGACATTTATGTTTTTTTTCTTGACAAGCTTCACAAATACAAAGTGGTTGAAAAGCAAATTGTGGGACCAAATGACGTGTCTTGGCTTAAGGATGTAAAGCAAGGACCGGAGCGATTGATCTTGCAAACATGCTGGCCGCCCGGAACAAGCTTAAAGAGACTAATTGTTGTTGCAGAGCCTGTCAAGTAAAACTTGTTTTATCCACTTGGAGTAAGGGCGAGCCTCGACTCTGGCGGACCCCGGGAACTGCTTTGAAGAGGTTAATTGTGATTGCAGAACCTGTTAAATGAGAGATTAAAAAGCAATCAGGTCTATAATTTTGTCGAATGGGGACTTGGTGAGCGGAGTAATACTTCCAGTTTCTGCTGAGACGTAGGCTGTTTTTTTAAATTTCACAGGTATTATTCCAAATATTTTCTTAGTTTTTTCACCATCTATTTTATAAACTAAAGAGTTTTTGGAATCAGTTGTTAACTCAACTGCGTCGACCAAACTTCCAGATTCTGATCCTTCGGGTTCTGAAACGGGCAACTGGCTAATTTTATCGATAATTCCAGCTTTTAACATTCCTTCAACAGCTTTGTCGGGTAAAACAGTAACTGTTTTTGTTCCTTTCGGAGTCGTTACTTGTAATTCATTCGTTTCAAAGTTGACAGTGAGGGGAAAATTGGTCCGAGCTTGAATTTTTGACTTTGAAATAAAAAAACTGTCCTTTTTGGTGCTAATTTTTATTTGGCCACTGCCGTCCTTGTCGTCTAGTTTGATGGGGGAGGCTTCTGTTTCTTCGGACTTAAGTTCGACTACTGATTGGTCATCAGCTTTAAATATTGTTTTCCCATTCTTAATTTCAATCTTAATTGATTTAGTATCTTTTTGGGTATTAGGTTCTTGGGTTGACTTTCTTTCTTTATTTGTTATAGATTCCTCATCATTCGCTGAAGCTGCTGTTTGGTCTTGTTTTGAAAGAGCGTTGGTATTTGGGGCAGCAGAGACATTTTGAGCGTATACAAATGCAGCCAAAAAGAGCACAAGAGAGAAGATTAACTTTTTTTTTGTGTGGATCATCTGTTTAATGTATATTCTACATTGACAAAGCTGCCCTTGCAAATCTAAGATTAGAATGAAGGTTAAAATTTATGGCTAAAAGGAAGAAAAGTCCAACTGGCTCTAAGCGTGGTGTGTTCTATTTTGTAATGCGCAAAATTTACGTTTTCATCCCCTTAATGATTTTTTTGGTTGCAGGACTTGTTTTAAAGACATCAATCGACAAACAAAATTGGGCAGCGAATGATTGTTGTGGAGTAGCAAGCTTCAAAGAACTTTTTGAACCAGATGTAAAGACAGCTTATTTTGAGGGTAAGCAAGTTGCGGCACTTAATAACACTCCTTCAAACAAAATCAAAAAAAATGAATCTGTTTTGGGCGAAGCAACAACTAACGAGAAATGGGTTGAAGTAGATTTGTCGGAACAAAAGTTAATTGCACATGAAGGCGATACGGTTTTTTTGGAAAGTTTGGTATCGACAGGTCTACAGGGATATAACACTCCAACGGGAGAATTTTGGGTTTGGTCCAAAATACGCTCAACAAAAATGTCAGGCGGAGAAGGCCGGAGTTATTATTATTTACCAAATGTTCCTCACGTAATGTTTTTCTATAACGAAAGTACTCCAAAAATGAAAGGTTATAGCTTGCACGGAGCTTATTGGCATAATGATTTTGGGAAACAGAAAAGCCATGGCTGCGTAAACTTGCCCTTGCCTGTTGCTGAAAAGCTTTATTATTGGATAAATCCCGCTCTTGACGAAAAGCATACATCGATAGCTGCTTCAGATTTAAATCCAGGGGCGCGGATAATAATCCACGAATAATTTTTACACAATTCTTTTGTTTGTGGTGTAGAATGATTTTGTTATCAGTATAAAGCGGCTAGTATCGAGTCTCGTGCCAAGACTGGTCGGAGGGTGCGTGCCCGATGCAGCATTGAGGCCCTTGACTTTTGAGCAGTCATTGTGCTAGACTGCTAATTAAAAGACTTATGGATTTGATAGAAAGAACGGTACCAGTAGTAGCGCTGAGAGGTTCGGTTGTTTTTCCCAAAGTTGAGGCAATCTTAACTTTTGGCAGGCCAAAAAGCAAAACGGCTGTAAATGCCAGCTTCAACGGAGATAGACTTCTTGCAATTTTTACCCAAAAAGACGCCCGTGTTGCTGATCCTTATCAAGAGGATATGTATCAAGTTGGTACATTAGCCACAATACAACAGTTAATGCCAACAGAAAATGAATATCATGTGTTGGTTCGTGGAGTTTCAAGAATTAAGCTTTCTGAAATATTGTCACAAGAGCCATTTCTTGTTTGCAAAGTTTCAGAAGTATCAGAAGTGGCAGGAAACACCGAAGCTGAAGAAGCATTATCCAAACACTTAACCCAACTTTTTGAGAAAGCAGTGCGTCTTGGTAAACCAGTGGATGTACAAACTGTAATGAGACTACTTTCTGCAAAAATTGAGCCTTCGGAGCTTGCTGACCAAATAGCATATTTGCTGGACATTAAAGCATCTCAAAAACAAGAACTTCTCCAGGAAACAAGTCTTGAAGTAAGGCTAAAGAGGGTAACAGATGTGCTGACTCACGAGGTTGGAGTTTTGGAACTCGAGAAAACTATTTCGACAAAAACCCAAAAAAGATTTGAGGAGCAAATGAGAAAAGCAATGCTTAGAGAGCGGCAAAAAACGATTGCTCAAGAACTTAAGGGTTTAGGCGAGGAGGAGCCAGATGATGAGGTAGCGGAACTAAGAAAGAAAATCAAACTTGCAAAAATGCCAAAAGAAGTTAATGAAAAGGCAGAAAAAGAGCTTGAGAGGCTGTTTCAAATGCCACCTCACAATCCAGAAAACGCTTACATTAGAAACTACTTGGATTGGCTTGTTGAAATGCCCTGGAGTAAAACATCAACAAGCGCAATATCAATAAAAAGCGCAGCAAAAATTCTTGACCAAGACCACTATGCTTTAAAGAAAGTTAAAGAAAGGATTCTAGAATACTTGGCGGTTATGGAGCTTAAGTCAAAGTCAAAGTCTAAGTCTAAGATGGAAGATGGAGAGGAAGGTGTTGTGAGTGGAAAAGGCAACGACCATCCAACAATTCTTTGTTTTGTTGGGCCTCCAGGTGTGGGAAAAACATCAATTGGTCGGTCAATCGCGCGAGCTCTAGGCAGAAAGTTTGTAAGAGTTTCATTGGGAGGAGTCCGTGACGAAGCAGAAGTTAGAGGACACAGAAGAACGTATGTAGGAGCTCTTCCTGGAAGAATTATTCAAGGGGTGAGAAATGCCGGAACCAATAATCCCGTATTCATGTTGGACGAGATAGACAAGCTTGGTAATGATTTCAGAGGAGACCCCTCCTCTGCCTTACTTGAAGCTCTGGATCCCGAGCAAAATAGAGAGTTCTCAGACCACTACCTAGAGGTTCCTTTCAATTTATCGGGCGTTATGTTTATTTGCACAGGTAACGTTTTGGATACCATTCCCCCTGCACTTCGTGACAGAATGGAAATTATACATTTTCCTGGGTACACAGAAGAGGATAAGTATCACATAGCACACGAATATCTTTGGCCCAAGCAGCTTGAGATTAATGGGCTGAAAGGTGACATGGAGATGAATCACGCCGCAATGAGCGAGATTATATCCCGGTATACTAGAGAAGCTGGGGTTCGTAGTTTAGAGCGAAATTTGGCAACTGTTTGCCGTAAACTTGCGAGGCAAATTGCAGAGGGTGTTAAAGTTTCAAAGAAAATTGCAAAAGAGGATATCCAAAAGTTTTTGGGACCAGCTCAGTTTACATCTTTACTAGCAGACACAGAGGACGACATAGGTATCGCAACAGGTATGGCAGTTACCTCAGCCGGAGGGGAAATAATTTTTATTGAAACGGCATTAATGCCGGGCAAGGGTAGGTTAACACTCACAGGACAGTTGGGCGACGTGATGAAAGAGTCTGCTCGCGCCGCTTTCTCTTATGCTCGAAGCCATTGGAGAGAGTTGGGCCTTAGGGAAGATTTTGCAAGAGGAATTGATGTTCATATCCACGTTCCAGAGGGTGCAGTTCCAAAAGATGGTCCGTCGGCAGGAGTTGCTATGGGAACTTCATTGGTCTCGGCGTTAACTGGAACCAAAACTAAAAAAGATGTGGGAATGACTGGGGAGATAACGCTCCGTGGACGGGTTCTTGAGGTTGGTGGGGTAAGAGAAAAAGTTATTGCTGCTCACAGAGCTGGAATTAAAACTGTTGTTTTGCCCGAGGCAAACAAAAAAGACATGGAAGAAGTGCCTGAAAAAGTAAAGGAAGACATTAGGTTTGTATTTACTTCGCACCTCGACCAGGTTCTTGAAATTGCATTTTGTAATCCGCTTAAAAGACCGAAAATCTCGGTACCCCAAGCTACTGCGTTTGCCTGAAATCTCTTCCTCGGCTACCCTTCTTAAATAATTCTTACTGGTATTTTGTTTAATTTCTTAATCTTAAGTAATAACATGTGGGTATAATGATAGATGTATTTGGAACAAACGTATTTTTATCCACTATCGTTGGATGGATTATATTTGGCTTAATTGTTGGAACAATAGCTCATCTTATTGATCCAAAAAACGTAAGAGGGGGAATAGTGGGAACTGTTCTTACTGGAGTAATAGGTGCACTCCTTGGTGGATTCTTGGCAAACTTGATATTTGGGGTAGGAGTTACAAGGTTCAATCTCACAAGCTTTATAATTGCAGTAGTAGGAGCCTTGATACTAGCATTCCTTGAAAAGATGTTGCTCCGAAACGGTCACATAAGAACACGAGTTACAAGATTAAGGTAGGTAGGGTAATTATTACGACAGCTCCCAAAAAAGTGTTTCACGCTTTACCGATTTGACTTCGAGAACTAACAATGTCATTGTCATTGGATGGGGAAGCGTGTGACGCCGATCGGCGTCAAGATTGCATCGCATTTTTCAAGACAATTGGTAGGTTTGACTATTTTAGCTTTTGACTTGTGAATAGTTTGTGCTAAGTCTTTTACAATCGCACGTATAAATAATTTTGCTCTTTTCTCGTTTACTTTTTTGAGCAAATTCCAGTCTATTCCTGGTCCGGTATTACCTTCTAATAAATATACTTTATTGTTGTTTGTGACAATAAAATCCAGTGCAAAAAGTGCATGCTTTTTGTTAAGTTTTTTTGCCACTTTTAAAGATAGTTTTAAAACTCTTTGCGGGATGCGTCTTTTTGAAACGTATGTTAAAGTTCCTCCTTGATGTTCATTGCAACGGAAATCATTTTCTTTTGCCGCGCGAATATAAGTTTGAACAATATTACCGTTATGATAGATTAATCTAATGTCGATAAAACCCGAAAACTTTTTAAGAGCAAGACCTTTGTCAAACTTCAAAAACGGTTGTGCAACAAATGAAACTTTTTTCTTTTTTTTCACAATTTTTTGAATTTCTTTTGCATAGTCTGCCTTAATTTTGTAAATGTTGTTGCCTCCTGCACCGAATCGGTCTTTTATTACAATGTCTTCGGTAAAATCTTCTTTGTCGATTTTTTTAATGAGCTCTTCAAGCTTTTTTAATGCTTTGTCTATGGTTTCCACGTTTGCGTTTTTAACAACGACTGTTGGGATAGAAAAAGTTTTCAATTGAAGATAAGTTTTATATTTATCAAAAAAGACCTGAAAGAGATCCTTGTCGTTAAAAGGTTTAACTTCTGAGGATGAAAAAAACAATTTACGTTTTATTGTTTGATCTTTATTTACCGGAGAAAATTTATCAAAAATTTGTTTTGAAGAACAAAGTCGGTCTGTTTTTACCCAAAAGTTATTTTTATAAGTCCAATAACTAGAACATTTTCCGGCACCCACGATGTCTGCTGATGTTGCAAATGCTGCCTTAAGACTCTTGCGTGCACAATATTTTAGAAAGTATGCATATGCATCATTATAATTTGCTCGTCTTGAATAGGGGTCAAAAGGGAAAACAGCGTACTTTTGGGACGCGCTTTGAGCAATAGCCTCAGAGTAAACCACTAACACATCAAACTGATCCATGTTTTGCATAATTACAGGTAGACTTGGGGAGATAACTCTTTGGGAGAAGAATTTATATACCTGTTACTTATTATACAATTTTGGATCATTATACACCAGCCTCAATTTACGAAGGAATTCTCTGAATCATTCCTTCAGGAAGGCCTAAACTCAGAGTTTGCTTACGTTTTTCTAAAGAAAAAAGCAAGCTCTGTTTATCAATTTGGGCTAAGAAATGCATAAGTATGCATATTAGAAAGCTGGTAAGTGATAAACTAGAGGTTATTAGCGAATTAATAAGTAGACAATAAACGGGCTAGTTACAAGATAGTAAATAATCCCAATTTTAAAAAGTGTAATTATCTGCTGTTTTATATCAAAACCCCAACCGGATTTAATCTGCCTGAATTTTATATAATCTCTGAAATTTTCTGAAGATATCTGCCAAAATACAAAATTCAGCATGGCTCCGGCAATAAACCACACCCCAATCATGTTGATAAGTCCCAGAAAAACTGGAACCGCGTAACTTTTACCCGCAAAAAGAGTCGAGCCGGATATCATAAACCAGATCAGCACTGTAAACCCGGTGCTAAGCAAAGTTATAATCCAAAGGCTATATAAAAAATTAAAGGAAGCAGGGTAGGTTTTGTTAAAAACTTTTGCTTTTATCTCACTGTCAAACTCAGTAAGTTTGAAAAATTTTTTAAGGTATGGATTGACCCATTTAATAAATGGAGGAATAAGCATTCCTGTCCAAAATTGCGTAGAACTCATCTTGATTGCTTTTTAGAAGGTTTTGTAAGTATTTTTCTCTTAATTATTAAAAATGCGCCACCCGCAACTACTGCTAATACTACTACGAAAATAGCAAGTTTGACAGGAGAAAGCTTTTGAGAAATAACTACCACCCCTGGTTGGTCACCATC
>MHCC01000005.1 GCA_001816475.1 Candidatus Blackburnbacteria bacterium RIFCSPLOWO2_01_FULL_40_20 | reverse complement strand
GAATAGTGCATAATAGCTGATCCTAACAACCTTAATAAGATGACATTTCTAATGAAAGCGGGGGTGACGTTTCTAAAGTAATCTAAGAACCTATTTTTGCCACTTGCCAAGGTTTTTAAAATTCGTTACATTAAAAAGCACCGGTATGACTGCTCAAGACGACCAAAATTTACCGCCAATTGAAGAAGCGACAGTTGTGGAAGATGTAGCTCAAGAAAATGTAAGTACTTTAGTTGGTGTTGAAAACTCCATTAAAGCTAGGTTGTCCCACGTTGAAAGACAAAAGGAAGAAATAAAATCTTTGCGTGAGATGGTTACGTCCTACCTTGAGAATGACCCATCTTATTTGGAACTTGAACAAGCTGCAAAAAATGCTGCAAAAGAAAAGACAAAAGTTAAAAAAGAATTGCTTGCAAAACCAGATATTGTTCACACTGTTGAAAAACTGAAAGCAATGAACGACAACTTAAAAGAACTAAAAGAAGGTCTTTCGTACTTCTTGGCACAATATCAACAAATGACGGGCCAAAGTTCATTTGAAGACGAAGACGGTGAAGTTCGAGATATTGTCTACGTTGCTAAACTTGTAAAGCGCTCCGCTTTTGATAAGTAAGTTTATTCGCACAAATCTAAATCTGTTATACTTCTTTAAATGGAACTTAAGATTAAACCTCGAGTACGCTTGGTAATTATTAAAGACAGTAAAATACTTTTAACGTATACAAAAGATGGAGACTTTTATTTCTACATTGGTGGGAAAATGGAATTTGGAGAAACGCTAGAAGAAACGTGCATTAGAGAAGTTCATGAAGAATGTGGAGAAGAAATAAATTTCAAATTTGAAAAAGTACTTTATATTAGGGATTACATTGACTTATCAAAAGATGAGCATAGTATTGAGTTTTATATGTTGGGAGAAATTGACAAAACTGATGGGATTGAAGAGAAAATCGACGAAGAGTACCCGGATTTCCACAAACAAGTTTGGGTTGAGTTAAACAATTTACCTTCAAATCTTTACCCAAAATCATTATCAAAGAAGCTTAAAAAAGATTTCGAACAAAATTTTCCAGAACAAGGCCAGTATTTAGGTCCGATCGACTAGTTATTGTAGGTTGATTCTGTTAGATCAAAATCACTGTCTTGGATATTGTGAACATCCGCACAGCCTTGACTTGTGCAATACATACCCTTCCAATCCCCTATTCCGTAAACATAACCTCGGGCAAATGCAACGGCAGTTGATGAGCCGTCTCCGTCTGCAAGCCTCACCAAATCACGGACCAAACCTCTTGCATCAGCAGGGTTTTGGAGACGTCGAGTGTGCCACCAAGCGTGAGACAATTCGTGGATGGTGGCCTCATGTTGTGCACAATTTGTTTCAACAGTTTTTTCCCAAGGAATCCAAAACCCTCCACCACAAGTTCCGTTCAGGTCTTTAACCCGAATTGATGAGTTTGACTTGATGAAATTTTGCGCAGTTGAGGTAAAGCCATATGTTGAGAACATGTAATCTCTGTAGGTTGCTGCATCGGTTGTTGGTTGTGGAACAGGTTGTGGTGATGGTTGTTGAGGAGACGGGGTTGGTAAGGGGGTAGGTGACCCGACAACTGGTGTTGAAGCTATTGAAGGCGTAGGTTTGGGGGAGACTTGGGGAGTTGGACTTGCCCCGATTGAATCAGGGCTGGGCTTTGGTGATTTTGCAACCTCTGTTGCATTAGGTGTGGGAATTGTATTAACTTGAACCAGTTTGTTATTGTTTCTAACAACAAGCGTAATTCCGCTAAGAATTATTCCTAATAAAACAATGACTATCAAGGGCGCAAATCCACGTTGTTTAAATTTTATAATATCGGAGTTTAAACATATCCCCTATAAAGCAGACTTGGGTTTAAGAAAAGTGCTTTTTGGGTTTCCTCTTTTGATTTTTCTATCTCCCCCAATGAATAATCGCAAAGTGCCATTCCTAAAAGTGCATCAGCTTGGCTGGAGGGATAATTTAAAACTTCTGTGTTAATTCGCAAAGATTCTGCAAAGTTTTCTCTTGAAGATTTAAGGTCATTTTGTTCAAATTTTAAGCGGCCCAAAAGTAAATGGTAATAACCCAAAACTCCGCTTCCAGGTCGTTCTTGAACGGTTGTTTCGAAAAGCTCTTTCATCTTTTCTAAGTCTTTCTCAGTTTGAGTGTGATAGCCTTGCATTATATGTACCCTTGCTAGCCATGCGTATTGAAATCCTTCGGCTGCGTCATCCTTTTTGCCGCGAGATCTTAACTTCTCATAAATTTGAATGCTTTCGTTAAATCTTTCAATTGCCTTTTCTGTATCTTTATCTGTATCTGTTTCATTAGCCTGCCAGGCAAGAATGGTGTAGAGACGTCCTAAGAAATGATTTGAAGTTTCATAAATCCGCAAAATCGAATCGTCTTTATTTGCTTTTTCTGATAGGAGGTCTCTGGCTCTGGAGAAATTAGAAATGGCCTCCTTTGTTTCTCCTAAGTAATCATTGATCCAACCAAGTTTTTCAAATACCCGAGCTTCAAAAAATGTTTTGTCAGGTTCTGAAAGATTTGCAAGAACATTGTCTTTGTTTTCCAAAAGAAACCCCCGAGCCTTAATATATTTGACCAGGTTAATTAGGGTTTGGGCAAGTTGAATATATGATTCGGCTTTTTCTAAAGGATCGTTTGTTGTTGTGAAGATGGTGTAGTAGTGATCAGCAGAATCTTTCCACTTACCATTATTGTCCAAATTTTTCGCTTCTTCGAAAGAAGGATTATCAACAATAGTCGGTTCAAATTCTTCTACCTTGTCTCGTGGAGGTTTGGATAAATATGCCTCGAGTGCAAAATCTTTAATAAGTGAATCTAGTTGCTTTTTTATCTTCATATAGGCTATTTCAACAAAATGACAAACAATCCCGGTGTTTGTTGTGGGTTGTCCAGCAATCGACGTTCGAACCAACTTTAGCTTCTGCTAACATCAGGAATTGAAAACACACTGACAGATTCTAGCGTAATAAACGATGTAAGCTCTCGCTCATAGGAATATACATTACTGATAAATTGAGACTAATCAACTACCGCAATCTAAATATTGACTTTGACGGTTGCCAGTATAACGAAATGTTCCTGGATGGGAGTAGGCTTTTTCTAATGCTGAATCAAGAACATTAGTATTATTTCTCCACTCTTTTACAGTAATTCTGGAACCAGAGAACAAGCCACCTTTGAAATGGAGGGTTCCTCCACAGTCGCACTCTACCGTGAATGATTTTGCTTTTAATATATCCCACGTTGCCCAATACGAAATTCCATCAGGTCCTCCGTCTTTGCCTATTTTTATTGCTTCCCAACGAATTCTAATAACTTTACTATCTGGATCAGTTTGAAAATACTGATCACCGTTAATAACACCAACGACAGATCCGCTAATAACTGAGGCAAGTCTTTCAAGCATATTTTCTACATGGCTTTCTTGGAAAAAATCTGTTGCTGCTTTATGTCTTTGCTTATGTAGCGCTTCTGCTTGAACAGCCAACTGCCGTTGCTTTTCCTGGTCGGCTTCCAATTGTGCCGCATATTGTTGCCTTCTTTGGAATTCTTCCTGTTCTTTTGATTCTAATTCCGTTTTCAATCTTTCTATAAATCCCATATTTGGTATGATTTTATCATTTTTAAATTCCAAATCAAATTTTAGAAAGCCTAATTTGAGACAGTCTAGTATTTTGTCATTTTGGGGTGGATGACGGGAATCGAATACTAAAGTACCTTCGGCCCTCAACGTGCGGCCTCTCATTCTGCACAGTCATAAAAAAGCCAATCTGAGTTAGATTGGTTGTAGCAAGAAGACATATAAATCATCCAGATGATTTGAAAGTTATTCATCTTGTACAATAAATCTTGTATGTTATATAAACTTTCTCTACCTAATCGACCTTTTGAGGCTATTAAAAATGGCACCAAGAAGGTAGAGGGTCGGACAATTACTAAAGATGACCAAACTCCATATACTTCGCTACACGCCGGAGACATTATTCAATTCAAGAATGAAAATACAGGCAAATTGATGAAAACTCAAGTTTTGTTTGTTCATCACTATAAAAGTGTTCGGGATATGTTAGAAAAAGAAGGCCCAGAAAATGTGTTATCAAGTTTTCCCAAAACAATAGATCACGGGATAGAAAATTATCATTCTCTTGCAGGTTACAAAGAATCCATAATTAAAAATGGACTTTATGCGATTGGAGTTAAAGTTATTTGAAATGAACTTATTGGGGGTGACTGGGCAGACACAGTTTGTATCCAAACGAAAGAATTTCTGCCTATTTATATCATTCCAAACAATTCCTCTGCTATACTCTGAACATGTCTAATAATTTAGTTAGAGAAGGATATATGACAAGGCCGCAGAGAACTATTCAGCCGAAAGAGATGTATTTAAAAATCAAAAATATTTGGACAGGTTATCTGAACAATTAGCTCCTGGTTCAACTGTTTTAGATATTGGTTGTGGAGCAGGCATCCCTGTAGATAAATATCTTGAAGGGCATAGTTATAAGGTAATCGGATTAGACATATCCGAAAAACAAATTGAATTAGCGAGAAAAAATTTGCCTAATCAATCCTTTAAAGTCAAAGACATGTCGGAGCTTGCTGAAGGAGAGTTTCAGGTAGATGCCGTAGTTTCTTTTTATGCAATCTTTCACACTCCAAGAGAGCAGCACCTCGAGTTATTTAAGAGAGTCATTTCTTTTTTGCCTCAAAGTGGATTCATCTTGGTAACGATGGGGTCAGGGGAATGGGAGGGAACTGAGGATGATTTCCATGGAGCAAAAATGTTTTGGAGTCATTTTGGAGCGGACAAAAATAAAGAACTTATAGAACAAGCAGGGTTTAATATTTTATTTGATGAGATAGATGAGAGCGGCGGAGAGAAACATTTAGTTATTTTAGCTAAGAAAAAAGAGTATTGGGTTCAATAATCCCATTAGCGGTAAGAGAGTTTGAGGCTAAAAAGGCTTGGGTGGTGTACGGGAGTCGAACCCGCTAAAATCGCCTCCACAGAGCGACGCCTAAGCCATTCGGCACACACCACCATGTAATGTTACTTTTTGCTTGCTTTATCCATTAACTGTTGTTTTAATACTTTGTTGTGGTGAACTAGGTGATGACAGTTTAAACACAACCAGGTTAAGTTATCAAGGTCATTATTGTTTCTATTGTGATCCATGTGATGAGCTGTTAATATTCTTTCGTCAGTGATTCCACAAAGAGTACATGCTAAACTTTTACTGCTTCTTTTTAAGATCTTTCGATAAGCATGCTCACCGTTTTTCCAGTTAGGACTATTATTACCAACATATATGCCATTCCTCCAAAGTGTTTGACATGATTTGCTACAAAAATATTTACCACTCTTTGCTTTGGTTAAACTTTTAGGCGAACGGTATACCGTCTTTAGGCAAATAAAGCATTTGACGTCTTTGCCTCTAAATTGTGCAGTTGCTCGACATTTAATTGAACAATATTTACCCCACCCTCTTTTTAGATGACTGGGTTTGATGTAAAACTCTTTTTGGCAAATATTACATTTTGTAAGAGCCATACGGGCACAGTACACCAAACAACCACATTTTACTAAATTTTCCCCCTTATATCTACCTTTCTTAACTCTTACGTTTTTCTTGTTCTCTTCCTACGTTTCAAGGCTAGCATTATATGTGCGCTAGAAGTTTACTTCGCAATCTAATTTCATGCATTTGGTTAAACAAAGAAAGGAGGGATAAATCACGGGTATTATAAATGTGGCGGTGCCGAGTTGGGAAGACAGCTATATTTGCTTTGGGATTTATAAAGATGAAAGGTCGCCTCCGATGAAAATTCATACATATTTCTTCAATACAGTATAATTCCACTAGTATATATGGCAAGTATTATAGAACGAATAAATATAGCTGCTCTAAAGTTTTTAGTTCCACTGACTCCCGAAGAAACATACATTGCAATAGTTCACGAAGCTACAAGGTTGATTGGCGCGATGTATGGTTCGATTGTTTTGGAAGAGAGGGGCAAATTAGCAAGAGTCTACTCATCTTCCCCAATTGCCTTTAAAACTATCAACAGAAAATTTGGCAACACTTATACAGCTTTTAAAGAAAAGAAAGTAATTATTGCAGATATTTCAGATGTTTCACACGCTCACCCAGAGCTTAACGAAATAGGAGTCAAGACATCTGTTTTTATTCCCCTTTCTTACAGAAACAAATCGATCGGAGTATTGACTGTAAACCTTGATAGAAAGCCACGTGGGCTTGAGGAGAATTTGGACGTTTTGAAACTTTTTGGGTCTATGGCCTCACTAGCGATAAGGAAAGCACAGCTTAATGATGAGACCAAAAAGGCGCTGGAGATAAGGGACCTATTTATCTCAATGGCAGCTCATGAGTTTCGCACCCCACTTACAACAATCACGGTTTATCTTCAACTTTTGAAAAGGAAGGTTGAGCAAATGGGAGATCCAGCATTAGTTCGTTGGTCGGATGAGCTTACTTCTGAGGCTGTTAGACTGAATATTCTGATTAATGAACTTTTGGTTATCAACAGAATAAAAACTGGTGAGCTTCAGTATTTTTTGAAAGTCTGCAGTCTTAAGGACATTATAGATAGAGCAATTATTAATTTTTCCTCAACGTACCAGGGACGCCTACTTAACTATAAAGATTGTGTTCTTGAAGACCGAGCCTTGGTAGTTGGAGATTTTGACAAACTTCTTCAAGTTTTTACTAATGTTTTCGAAAACGCCGCAAAGTATTCATCTCCGGAGACCGATGTTGTGGTAGAATTGGACCTGCAAAAAAATTATTTTGTAGTTCAAGTAAAAGACCGAGGACGGGGAATTCCAAAAGAAAACCTTGCACGGGTTTTTGAAGAGTTTTATAAAGGATCAAAGGACCCCCACGAAGAAGGCATGGGATTAGGACTTTATTTGTCAAAAAATATTGTCACCAAACACAGAGGGACAATTGACATTCGTTCCCGAGTTGGTCGAGGAACAGTAGTTTATATTAGGCTGCCCAAAGCTAAAGCATGACACATGAACGCGAATATTTAGGGTTTAACTTGGAGGAGATACAATCTCCTTTAATGCATCTTCAAGGTATTGAGGTTTTGGATAACCTTGAAGGAATGGACGAATTTATAAAACGAATAATTCGTCAAGTAATATCGGCTCCTCATGACAAACCTACAGTTATTATTTTGAAAGCAAAATCTGTTGGTGGAAAGAATGTGGTGGAAACACAATTAAGGCAGGTTTTCAGTGCATACCCGCTACTTCAAGACTGGATGAAAGAAACAAGTGAAAGACTTCCTATTTATACTGTAAATTTTGCCGACAGCGCAATTGCGGCTCAAGTAGCTGGAATAATACCTCTGACTGTTGTTGAAGGAAAACCTCAAGTTGCCCACAGAGCATACAAGGACTTTGAATATGAAAAGATTGTTGACCGGGTAATGAGGAAGGCATTGGTTTTAGGAGTTGATATTAAAAGAGGCGCAAGAATTATATTGTGTCAACCTTCAACAACGTTGTCCTTTATTGGATCAAGAGGGTTGGAGGTGCTTATTGATAGAGGTGACAGCCTTGAGGAGTGGCTAGTTAAACATCCAGAATATTCAAAATATGTAAACTGGATAGCAATAACCACGGAGGGAAGAGATATTCAAAAACCTATTAATTTTAGAACAGAGGTTGCAAATGCGAAGACCCCCGGGGAGTTTAGGGAAGTATGCCGCAAATATGGAGAAAATTACCACCTTAAAACTAGCGCCGAGGACGGAGTTGAGCAGGAAGAGCTATCTGATGAAGAGATTCTTCCATTAATGAATGCTTTCAAATACATTGTGGCTCCAGCCTCTTCTGTTCGTCGAAGCCATGAACAACAGGACGCATTAATAAAAGTTTTGTATTTGTGTGGCATAATAAGCGAACCCACTGAAAAAGCATTTTATGAACATTTCAGAGAAGCGTGGGGAGTCCATGAAAATCGTTACATAATTAGGCCAAACCCAGAGCTGGATGTACCAAGAAGTTATTACTACGAAGTTCCCTACACTGTAAACAACTTGGTTATAGAACTACACCCTAACGCCGCAAAGTATCTAGAAACTACTTCGTTTTCTCCAATAATTCAGCCTTGATTTGCCTCGAAATATTGTCTTTTAGTATTCATACGTTTATTACATTTTTCTTTTTTTTCTCTTATTGGTAAAGAATATTATAAAACTAATGAACATATTTAGTTGGATAATATTTGGACTTTTAGCTGGAGTCATTGCACATTTGATTGATCCCAATCCTGCACAAGGCGGGATAGTCGGAACAATAATATTAGGAGTTCTAGGAGCCTTGGTTGGAGGCTTCATAGCAAATCTTCTTTTTGAAATTTCGGTAACAGGCTTCAACTTTACTTCATTTGCCATCGCTGTTCTTGGTTCATTATTATTGCTCTTCTTATCTCGAGCGTTAAGGAGAGTTTAACAATTCCGTTTTAATATTCGGTAAAATCAGGTTTGGGGGTAGGAAATAATAATATTTTTGTGGGAGGTAAACAAGATTTGCCTTTTAAACAAGGCGTTTAATAAAAACAATCAAATACTTCTCGCTCCTACCCTACAACTGATTTTAGTAACTTCTCTTACTAAATTCATACAATACTCCGGTTGACTTTCTAATAATCAAACGCTGTCAGACGACAATAGAAATGTCACCCCCTTTTAGATGAGAATTTGAATTGTCTCCAGGGATGATCTGCCGGTG
>MHCC01000004.1:1894-32324 GCA_001816475.1 Candidatus Blackburnbacteria bacterium RIFCSPLOWO2_01_FULL_40_20 | reverse complement strand
GGCAGAAAATGCGTACGCGAATAGACCGAGATTCAATGCTGTTATAAGAGTGGTTGCCGTAATCCAAATGTCGCGAGCGGTATTTGCTGTCATCGCAGGATTGCCGTCTTCGCCTAAAATCGGTTTACCTTCCACATCAAGTTTAGGAATCTGCCGAGACATCTCGGCGAATGTCTTACCTTCGGTCATGCGAAGGGTGTGGGTCCTGATTATATCGGCTTGGGCCTTGAGCGTGAATGGTCCACGCACAGGAACATCTGGAATAGAAGCATCATCAGGCGTTGTGATGTTTTCCCTCGCGACATTTGTATAAGTGAACGCAATACCCCACACACCACTACCGGCCAATACAAAGCCACCAATAATTGCCAGAAAAGACGAAACTGAAAGCATCTTTTTCATGGTTTTATTATACTACTAATTAAAATTTGAGGGAAGGAGATTAGTCTAATTCTCTTTTCTTATCCTCAAATTCTTTTTTATCAATCTCGCCTTTTGCGTAGCGTTCTTTCAGGATTTCGAGCGGAGACCTTTCGTGATTATGGGTTCCGCGAGATTGACTTGTAAGCCATTTGATAAGCGCGACAATCCCCGCGATTATCAAGACCCACCAAAGAATCATAAATATCCAGCCGAAGCCGCCCAAAGGCCCGAATCCAAAGTTCATCATATTGTTTGTTGAATTATTGCCAAAGGGAGATGACCACCCTCCCCACATCATATTCATCATCGGCATCCAGCCGCCGCTTATTGCTGGAAACGCCGCCGAGGTATCGCACCCGGAAAGACGCTTGCCCATGACAATGTGAATCTGCTCCTCGCCGTCTTCGCCGTGCACCTGAATCATCATGGCGTTCATGGCGGCGTGCGACTCACCGGCCATCTGTCCCATAAAGTATTCGCCAAGCACTCCATACTGCTCATTATTTAGATCGGCGCAAGCAACTTTTTTGGCTTGGAGCTTGTCCCAAAGCTCTTTACCTTCCTGTTCTTCACGGGCAGTGTGTTCAACTACTTCTTCCCAATCCGCTGTAGAATTTGAAAACCCGCCCATCATTTGCGCATTTACATTGGCGGCAAAAGAGCCAATGACGATTGCCGCAAGAATTGTGAAAATAAGTTTTTTCATATTTATTAAGTTACCCAAAAACTAAAACTTTGTCCGAAATCTCGACCATTTTGAGCAAGTCGGCCATCGTGGAAACCGGACATATTTTGCTTTCGCTCTTTCCACGTAATTCGAGGCAAGTTCCGCAAGCGTAGATTTCACCCTTCAACCCCTTGAATTCCACCACTTTTGCCGAAACATCAAAATCTTTACTGTCGGGGATGGTATCGAGTTCCGACCCCTCGTTCATTAAAAAGATTTCAACTTGGAGGTCAGCTTTGAGCGCGGTAATTCCGAGGCGGAAGGTATTCCATGCATGTTCGGGTTTGTTTGATTGTAAAATGATTCCAAGTTTCATAAAGTTATTTTAAAAGTTTTCTAATAATTTACCGTCGGATTCCAGTTGTTCTTTGAGGGCTTTTCTTAAAGCATCGTGAGCAATAAGAATTTTAGGATTGGCGAGAGAATATAGAATAGCGACGCCGTCCCGTCGAGTTTTAACGATATTTTGTTGACGCATTAAACTCAAGTGCTGGGAAACATTGGCTTTCGTAATACCAAGTTTTTTAGCTATTTCAGAAACGCCCATTTCTTTTTTATCACGAAGTAAATCAATGATCTCCAGTCTCTTGGGATGAGACAAGGTTTTACAGACCTTCGCATGAAGCTCAAAGATTCTTTTTTCCAAAAGGTTTTTGACAGTCATAATTATTATATACTTGCAGAGTTTCGCACATATGATATATTGTAAGTATATGAAATTAAAGATTCCCTGTCAAATTTTTTTGCGGCGCATTTCGCAAAGCGAAATACGAAATTCGGCGGCGGCGGAAAGCGAGGGCGGGCAAAAATTCCTTCCCCCCCAACCCCCTTCCTTTTTGCCCGCCCGAGCGTTCAGTTTGGCGCGCGAAGCGCGCCGTCAGTTCCGTTCAAAAAAAGTTCGGATTTCGTCAAACAAACGCACCAGAATCAAACTTTCAGGAATTTTGCCAACGGATTTTGCCGCGCGAAGCGCGTCCCACCTTTTGGCTTTGAAAAAGCCGTTGAGTTCTGTTTTTGTGGGCGATACAGGGCTCGAACCTGTGACCTCATACACGTCAAGTATGCGCTCTGGCCAACTGAGCTAACCGCCCAACTTACTATATTTTAACATTTTTGAAGCAAAAATTGAAGTCTTCAAATTATTGCAAAACTCATATGGACATCACACGATTCTTTTGTTAGAGTCAAAACATGTTAACTGCTGAGAGAAAAAAGTATTGTGCTAACGGATCTAATCACGAACTAGAAAAAACCTCAGCATTTGTAGACGCGACAAGCGGATTGGAAAATGATCCTCACTTTTACAGGACTGGCGGGCTTCCGTTATAGGGGGACAAATTGTACTTCCACAACCTCGAAGAACTTTTCAACGCATCCCAGAACTTGCAGACAACATTGCTCGAAACACACTGCATTTTCCACTAAAAGTTGCAGCATTTGATCAAGAAAGATTTAAAGAACACTTGAATAGAATAAAAAGTAGAGCTGAAAGAACGAAAAAAAATAGTTACTAAAGCTAATAAAACATTAAGAAAGCTAGAGCAACCATCATCAAATGGCGATAAACCACAAAACGCTAATCTTGTCTATCTTGCTTCAAAGGCCTAGGATTGTGTTAGAATTAAGTTATGCAACCGACAGAAGGGATCCACCGGCCAGTAAAACAGATGCTTTGGCATAATTTTTGGGGAGGTATTTTCTGGGCTTTGGGAACAACCGTCGGTTTTGCAATTGTAATTGTTGTGGTGACTTTTGCACTTAAGGCACTTGGCGGAGTTCCACTAATTGGCGGTTGGATTGCAGTAATTATTGAAGCAACAAACCAAGTCCTCGAGGCAAGAAAATCTCTGTAACTTTATGAAAGAAAAATCTCCTGACAAATTGGAACAACTTAGGCATTCTGCAGCTCATCTTTTGGCAGCTGCAGTTTTGGAGCTTTATCCTGGTGCAAAAAACACGATCGGACCTGCAATCGAAAACGGATTTTATTACGACTTTGATTTTGGTGATATAAAAATCTCTGAAGAGGACCTGCCAAAAATTGAAGCAGGTATGGCTGGCATTTTAAAAACCTGGAAAGAGTTTGAAAGAATGGAAATTTCAGCCAAAGAGGCAAGGGAAAAATTTGCAGACAACCCATACAAAATTGAGCTAATTGAAGAACTTGAAAAAACGGGGGAAAGCATAACAATTTACAAAAGCGGGAATTTTGAAGATCTTTGCCGGGGAGGACATGTCGAAAACCCGAAAAAAGAAATAAAAGCATTCAAGGTGTTATCCGTTGCCGGAGCATATTGGCGAGGATCGGAAAAGAACCAGATGTTAACTAGAATTTACGGAACAGCTTTTTCAACAAAAGAGGAATTAGAAAAACATTTAGAACTTCTTGAAGAAGCTAAAAAGAGAGATCACAAAAAACTTGGACCGAAATTGGAGTTGTTTATGTTTCACGAAACTGCTCCTGGTATGCCATACTGGCTTCCAAAAGGAACCATCCTTCTTAATGAGCTTATCGGTTTTTGGCGCGAAGAGCATCGTAAAAGAGACTATAGAGAAATAGTCTCACCAATATTGAACAAGAAAGAACTTTACGTAACTTCGGGGCATTGGGAGCATTATCGCGAAAACATGTTTATAGCCGAAACGGAAGAAAAAGAAATTTATGGAGTAAAGGCAATGAACTGCCCAAACGCAATGATTGTTTACCAATCTAAGTCTCGTTCCTATAGAGATCTACCCTTGAGGTTGTCTGATACTGATCCGCTTCATCGATACGAACGCTCGGGAACATTAAATGGCTTGTTGAGGGTTCGCGAATTTAGACAAGACGATGCTCATATATTTGTAACAGAAGATCAAGTCAAAGACGAGTACAAAAATATTTTTGAAATCGTTGAAAGGTTTTATTCAATATTCGATTTAAAATATTCATTTAGACTCGGGACCCGACCTGAAGCGTTTATGGGAGACAAAGAAACTTGGGATAAAGCAGAAAATTCTCTAAAACAAATATTAGATGAAAGTGAAAAAAAATACTCTGTTTTAGAAGGAGATGGTGCTTTCTATGGGCCCAAAGTTGATATATTGATGAAAGACTCACTGAGCCGAGATTGGCAAATGGGTACGATACAATTGGATTTTCAAATTCCAAGAAATTTCGACTTGAAATATATGGATGCTGACGGTAAGGAAAAAACTCCGATTACAATCCATAGAGTTATTTACGGATCATTGGAAAGGTTTATGGGTATTTTGATTGAACACACTGCAGGCGCTTTCCCAGTTTGGCTGTCACCGGTTCAAGCCGTTGTCCTCCCGATATCGGAAAGAAACGCGGAATATGCAGAAAAAGTAGCGACCAAGCTTAAGGCAGCAGGTGTTAGAACCGAACTGGATAGCCGCTCAGAAACCCTACAATCGAAGATAAGAGACGCCCAAATTCAGAAAATTCCATACATGTTGGTTGTAGGAAATCGAGAAGAAGAAGCGAAAACTGTTGCCGTACGGTTGCGAACCGGAGAAGATTTAGGATCAATCAAAGTTGAAGAATTTGCAACTAGATCGGCTCAAATTATTGCAGACAAACATGGTTTATGATAATATAGTAAACAGAAAATAAAGACAAGACTTTGGCAAGGAGTTACTTTACCAGAAATAAAAAGACATATTGGAGGATAAATGAGAGCATCCAAGCTCCGAGCCTTCGTGTAGTAGGACCTGAAGGTCGCCAGCTTGGTGTTTTTTCTTCTAGAGAAGCAAACGACAAAGCCCGTGAAGTGGGCATGGACCTAGTGGAAATTGCGCCAAAAGCCAATCCTCCTGTTGCAAAGATAATAGACTTTGTAAAGTTTAAGTATCAACAAGAGAAAAAAGAGAAAGAACAAAAACTTAAGGAACGGCGTGGTACTGAGCAAAAGCAAATATGGCTTACGCCTTTCATAGCCGAGAACGACTACCAAGTCAGGCTAGCACGTATAAAAGAGTTTTTGAAAGACGGATTTAAGGTTCGGGTAATAATCAAATTCACGGGACGCCAAATGGGTCACAAAGAATTTGGTTACAAGATCATTGACAAAGTTGAGCGTGATACGGTTGAGATCGGAAAACTCGATGGTCAACCGAAGTTTTTAGGAAGGCAACTCATGGTAGGGTTGTCTCCAAGTAAAAAGCAAGCAAAAGTAAATCAAAACACGGAGGGCGCAAATGAAAAAAACGAAATTGAAGATCAAAAAATCGATAATGCGTAGAATTAAGATTTCCAAAACCGGAAAACTTTTGCGCCGTCGTGGATTTGGTAGGCATCTTAAAGCAAGTAAATCAAAAAGCAGAAAAAGAAGTCTTAAGCAAACTGTTAGGATCTCCGGCCCACTAGAAAAGAAGTTAAGACAAGTGCTGGGAGTATAAATAAGTATGCCTGCCAAAAAGCAACGAAGGAACATCAACTTCCGACAATCAGCCAAGTCATTCAAAGGATCAAAACAAGCAAGTGTATGGGAACACATTAATGCAAACTTGCCTTATCGACTGGTACGAGGAATATTAAGGGGAAAAATAAATAAATTTTCAATCAATAAACATGGCTAGAGTTAAAAGCCCGAGAAGGGCAAGACACAAAAAAGTACTAAAATTAGCAAAAGGCTTTAAACAGGCTAGACGAAGACGTTACAAGGTAGCTCGAGAGGCTGTACTTCATGCTGGGCAATACGCATATATCGGAAGAAAAGATAAAAAAGGTGATTTCCGAGAGCTTTGGATTCAAAGATTGAACGCTGCAGTCCGAGAATACGGGCTTTCATACAGTAAATTTATTGCAGGTCTTAAAAAAGCAAAAATAGAGCTTAACAGAAAAGTACTTAGCGAGATTGCAAATTCTGATCCTGAAACATTTGGAAAAATTGTCGAGCAATCAAAATAGTAATTTAAAAACTTAACATTTACAAAAGCATTGACCAGGGAAGTGCTAGGAGCAAGTCTTTAGATAGCGAGTTCTGGATGGTGAAAGCAGAATACAAAGATTCCTTGAGGTTCCCCTGGTACCCCGTACCATACGGTGCAGGGCTTGAACTGAATAGTTCATGGCTGATTTGGTGAACGAAGAAGTAGCCAAATCCGGGAAGTTCCCGTAACAGAGCAAACGTGTGTCATCCTGAGCGAGCAAAGCTCTTCGAGTCTGAGCGACGAGGTTGTCAGACCTCAGAGTCGATGACGAGTCGAAGGGGAGAAGCACGAATTAGCCCCCGATTTGATCGGGGGGAAAGTACGGTGGTACCGTGGACAAAGTCCGCCCGTATTTCTTTTTTAGAGTAAAAACCTAGAAGAGAAATCCGGGCGTTTTTTTGTAGCCCTTAAGGAAGAAGCTGGTTTTAGTTAGCGGTTGGGTAGAGCAAAACTTTCCCAACCGCAAAACTAAATATTTATCAATTGATCAAGTAATAAAGTAAATGTAGAATAAGTACATTATGGAAGAAAGAATACAAAATATCAAAAATGAGGCAATGGCGCAAATTCTCGGGGCGGAATCAGTCGCGGAACTTGAGGAGTTGCGAATCAAGTATTTGGGGAGAAAGGGGGCAATTAATGAATTAGTTAAAGAGATCCCCAACCTGCTGCCTGAAAAAAAAGGTTTCATGGGACGATTAGTGAATGAAGCCAGGTCAATCATTGAGAACACATTGAGTGATAAGAAAGTTGAATTGGAATCAAAAAAAGCCAAAACCACATGGTTTGATCCCACAATTCCAGGTATTAAACCTCCAATCGGACATTTGCATATTTTGACACAAGCTAAAGAAGAAATCGCCGGAATCTTTGAAAAAATCGGGTTTGTCCGCGTGCGTTATCCAGAAGTCGAATGGGACTGGTTTGCTTTTGAATCCTTAAACATGCCAAAGCAACACCCGGCGCGGGATGAATGGGAAACTTTCTTTGTGGATAGCGCAACTAACCCAAAATATGGACAAATGGTTTTAACGCCGCACACCTCGTCCGGACAAGTGCGAGAGATGGAAAGATCCAAAAAACCACCCATCCGGATGGTAAACATTGCTAAATGTTACAGGAGACAATCTGACGTTTCACATACCCCAATGTTCCACCAGTTCGAGGGTCTTGTAGTAGACGCTGGAATAAATATTGTAAACCTAAAAGGAACTTTGGACTACTTTGCCCGACAGTTTTTTGGTGCACAAAGAAAAACCAGGCTGCGCCCATATCACTTCCAATTTACAGAACCATCGTTTGAAGTCGACATTAGCTGTGGAATCTGCAATGGTGCGGCCCATTCGACAAGCTCAGGGCAGGGTTGCAAACTTTGTAAAGCCGGATGGTTGGAATTGGGAGGAGCTGGAATGGTTCATCCCACAGTTTTAAAAAATGGAGGAATAGATCCGAAAAAATATTCAGGCTTTGCTTTTGGTTGGGGAGTAGAGCGGACATACATGATGAAATCCGGGTTACAAATCGGAGATATTAGAACACTTTACAGTGCAGACTTGAGGTTCTTAAAACAATTTTAATTATGGATATCATAGTTCCACATTCCTGGCTTAAAGACTATTTGAAGACTACGGCAAAACCCGAAAGAATTGCAGAGTGTTTTTCTCTTTGCGGACCGTCAGTTGAACGAATCCAAAAAAGCGGTGATGATACGCTTTATACGATTGAAGTGACAACAAATAGGGTAGACACTTCGTCAGTCTATGGCCTTGCTCGAGAAGCTGCTGCAATTCTACCAAGATTCGAAATTAAAGCGTCACTTCAACCGGTTAAAGTACAGGCTAACCAACCTTTAACTAAAAGTGTAGATTATTTGAATGTTGTTGTGGACCATGAACTATGTTCTCGGTTTACTACAGTTTTGATAAAGGATGTAAAAATTGGAAAATCTCCTGATTGGATGCAAGATAGATTAAAAAAGGTTGGATCACGCCCAATTAACAACATTGTGGATGTTTCAAACTACTTGATGTTTGAAGTTGGCCAACCCGTACACATGTTTGATTACGATAAAATAAAGGATCACAAAATGATCCTTCGAGAATCAAAAAAAGGTGAAGGGATTACAACACTTGATGGTAAGTCTCACGAGCTTCCCGGAGGAGATATTGTTATTGAAGACGGGTCGGGTAATTTGATCGATCTGGCAGGTATCATGGGGGGCAAAAACTCGGCAGTCGACGAGAATACCAAGAATGTTTTGTTGTTTGTTCAAACTTATAATTCAGCACGAATTAGAAAAACCTCAATGACACTTGCCCAAAGATCAGACGCAGCATCCCTTTTTGAAAAAGGACTGGACCCGGAGTTAGTAGAAACAACGATAAGACGAGGAATCGACTTGTTAACAGAACTTTGTTTGGCCAAGCCCGAAAACCAAATTCTTGATTTATATCCAACGCCCTATAAAGAAAAAGAGATTACAACAACTTTAAGTTTTATTCAATCAAGGCTTGGCGTTCCAATCAATAAACCAATGGTCCAAGACATTTTGATCTCACTGGGGTTCAAAGTTCGCTGGCATGCAAACAACATGTCAGTTTCCGTGCCCTCCTGGAGAGCAAACGAAGTAAACTTACAAGAGGACATTCTCGAGGAAGTTGCCAGACTTTATGGGTATTTTAACCTCCCAAGTAAGATAATGTCTGGTGAAATTCCTGAAAAACCCCAAGGTCAGCCCTTTGATTTTGAAATGAAAATTAAACAACTGCTTAAAGGTTGGGGCGGGGTAGAAGTCTATACATGTTCCTTAGTTTCAGAAAATAAAGTTGATATTTCCGGCAAGCCATCTTGGGTATTAAAATTGAGAAATCCGCTTGGGGCAGACACTGAATACTTAAGACTGTCATTGTCACCGTCACTAGTCGCGGCAAAGAGACAAAACTTGGGACAGGAGCCATTCTTTCTATTTGAAATGAGCAATGTTTATTTACCAACAAGAGGCCAATTGCCAGAGGAAAAAATGATGCTTGGTGGAGTATTTGCGGGATTTACTTATCAACAAGCAAAAGGAATTGTCGAAGCGGTTCTCCAAGAGTTGAGAATTAGTGCCAAATTCACCCCTTCTGACACAAAAGGATTTAATCCAAACCAACGGCTGGAGATATCTTGTAAAAACCTAAACCTGGGCCAGTTCGGGATACTCGAACAAGACAGATCAATTTACTTTGAATTTGACGTTGAGGCACTGCAAAAATCCGGGTTTTTAAACCCCACGTATAAACCAATTCCTAAATATCCAGGTCAAATTGAAGACATTACTTTCTCGTTCCCTACAAATACCAGGCTTGGGGAAGTTATCCATTCAATCAAAAACTCAGATAACCAAATAGCCAACGTTGAGCTTGTAGATTCATTCGAAAACTCACACACCTTTCGCGTTACGTATCAAGACCCGGAAAAAACTCTAACAAATAAGGAAGTTAAAAAGATCCGAGAGAAAATTATTATGAAAATTGAAAAAAAGTTTACAGCTCACGTTAAATAGGCTTTTCGCTTCTCAAGGAGCAAGTGAAGGTGTCGACGATGATGAGGCAGAATAATCCCAAGCGACATTCACCCCAATTTTTATCCTTCTGTCTGCCTCGTGTCCGTCGCGATCCTTCGCAACGGCTCGCAATTCATGAGTTCCATCTTTTACATTGTTTAAGTTTGTTTGCCAAGGTGCACCCATCAAGGTCGTTTGCTTGGTATCATCAAGGTAGATTTCAACTTGAAGTATGTCCGAGGTTGATTGCGGGTCAATCCTAATTTGGAGATCATTTGAGTCAATTTTTTCTCTATCCTTTGGTTTAATGAACTCCACGTTTAATGGGTTTGAGGATCCGCAATAATCAAGAGGAGGGCGATATTTTGGCTCAGATTGTTCATTAAGCCATGTTAGTATTCCCTCTTGCCAACGATTAGGACTGCCCGTCGGATCTTCTTCTTTGAAAACAAAAAACTCTGTTTCGTCATAATCTCCAGCAGCAACTTGAGATGGAGTTGCGAGTCTCCCCTCACTTTTACAAAGCTTAAGACGTTTGTGAACTGGATCATCCCCCAAAGGTTCTGTACCTTTTACATAAAATTCGGTACGGGAAGGATAACCATCGTGGGACCTGTGTCCAGAAATAGAGTCAACTTCTGCGCTGACAACACTTTCTGGAGTTTTAAATGGCATGTTTGGCTTATCAGACAAAACTTCGATCATTATTTTCCGCCAAACTGGGGCAGCGCCCGTAACTCCAGATGCGAGCTTTTTCATTTGGGAATTATCGTTATTTCCAACCCAAACTCCAACTACTACTTGAGGAGTCCAACCAATGGTCCAGTTATCCCGCATGTCGTTTGTTGTTCCGGTTTTAGCAGCAACCGTGTGTCCCGAAATGTTTAGAGCCGAATTTTGGCCAAAAACCTCTGCTCGAGCTTTACTGTCTGATAATATGTCGGAAATAATAAATGCCTGCCCTTCCTCAAGTACTTTTCTCCCGTCAGATGGCTTTGACTCCTCAAGCACCTTGCCTTTGGAATCCTCAACCTTTAGTATTGCTACTGAGTCTCTTTGCCTGCCTCCATTTGCAAAAGCGCTGTAGGCTGACGTCAAATCCAATAGTCGCACTTCGCCACCACCTAAGGTCACAGACAAACCAAAACGATTTAGATTGTCGTTTGTTGGCTCTAATGTCCTTAAGCCTAAGTCATAAGCAGTTGACAACATATCTTTTACCCCAACCATTGCAAGCATTTTAACAGCCGGTATATTCAAAGAATTGGCAAGTGCGTATCTTACTTGAACTGGACCACGAAATTTACCATCATAACTAACAGGTTTATAATCAGGCTGGTTAACTCCTCCTGGGAAAGTTGTCGGAACATCCATCAGTAAGGTTGAGGCAGTGTAGCCCTTCTTGAGACCCGTTACATAAGTAACCGGTTTAATTGTGGAACCAGGTTGGCGCAACGAAAGCGTAACATTTACTTGTCCGTCATAATCTTCTGCCAAAAAGTTCTTTGAACCAACCATTGCTAAAATCTCACCCGTGTTAGGATCAATAACAACAGAGGCTCCATTTGTAATGTTTAAGTTTTCTACCTTTTCAATTTCTTCAGAAACTACAGATTGTGCCTTCTCTTGCAAGTTCCAATCAAGAGTTGTTGTTACTTTTAAACCTCCTTGCTCAACAAGTTCAGTCCCATATCTTTCCTCAAGTAAACTTTTTACATACATAACAAAATGGGGAGCTTTGAAGCCAGCACCCTTACCCACGAATTTTACATCGTTTAGCTGTTTTAGCGCTCCCTCCTCTTGATCCTTAGAGATAATTCCGTCTTCTTTCATCCTTCGCAATACTTGCTCTGTGCGACTAACATAAGCTTTGGAACTGGAGCTGTAGGGTGAGTAAGTGGATGGGCGTTGTGGCAAACCTGCAAGAATTGCGGATTCAACGAGTGTTAGATCTTTTACCGACTTTCCAAAATAAACATCGGCTGCCGCCCCAACACCCCATGCTGTACCTCCATAAGGAACTTCGTTTAAGTACATCTGCAAAATCTCATCCTTTGAGTACTTTCTCTCAATTTGCGCAGCTAATATAAATTCTCTAACTTTTCTTAATACTGTTCTTTCGGAAGTTAAAAGGACATTTTTTGCTAATTGTTGAGTTAAGGTTGATCCACCTTGAAGCTTCCTGTGGGCAACAATATTCCACATGGCTCGAGCAAAACCTGTGGGATCAAAACCCTGGTGTTTGTAAAAATTTTTATCCTCGATTGCAATCGTTGCTTGTTTTAAGTAAGGCGGAATATCTTCAAGTTTTACAGGTGTTCTACGTTCGTTTGTGTAAATATCATAAAGCAGTGTTTTATTTCTGTCGTAAATTTTTGTTGAAAAACCGTCGCGCCTTACCAATTTATCAGGGGAAGGAAGGTTGAACGCTAATAAAGGAAATGCAATAAAGGTAAGCAATAATAAACCTATTACACCAATAAATGAGAAGAGTCCTAATCGGTACAACAGGCGGTTTGACTTACGACGATGATTCGATGGTGTGTGGGTGGAATGATAAGAGTAGTTCCTCCTATCTCTCCATGCAGATTTCCAAGCCATTAATCAAATTATATCAGAACACAGTAGATGTAATCCAAACACCAGTATCACAATATCACACCTCGGAGGTGTGATATTTTTCATAAATGTAAATTTTATACCAAGACTTGTTCCCAGATAAGCTGATCATGTTTGCTCTCTCTGCTGTTATATTCTTTTAAAAGTTGAGGTACTTGATCAGGGGCATACTCTATTTCGGAAGCAAAATATAGATTAGCACGAAAATCTGGCCGTAGAGCTAATACTAATTTATCAAACGCAGGTACAACTGAAACACCTCCTGAATTATGCTCAGCACTATCTCGCGTATCATTTATTTTTTCCAGCAAACAAAACTTAAGCCTATGCCTTCCCAAATCATCTATACTTTTAATCATACCTATCCACAAAAATCTTTCTGAAGTACGTACTAATTGATAGAATCCAGCAAGAGCTTCCACTGAACCGGGCGGAAGTGATCCTGCGATTTCTAGAGATATGGAGTGAGGAATAATTTCTTTTTTCATTATAAGCTTGGATTATAACAGACTAGGGTGTTATTTGCCGATTTATAGAACTATAAATTAAGTTCGTTACAAGATCAGTTTGGAATCTAGGCAACCTTGATGATATACTCAAAACAACATGACAACAGAGGAAATTTTAACCAGGCGCACTGCAAATGTTTTGCCAGATAAAGAAGGTTTGACAAAGTTGATGTCGGGCAAAAAAATTCGTGTTTACCAGGGATTTGACCCGACCGGTCCAAGTCTCCATCTTGGACACTCAATCGGAATAAGAAAGTTAATGGATTTTGCAAATGCGGGACACGAGGTAATCGTCCTTTTTGGAACCGGAACGGTACTGGCCGGTGACCCGTCGCAACGCGATAAAGCACGGAGAAAAATTGATCCCGAGCAAATCGAGAAAAATATTTCAACCTGGAAAGAACAAGTAAAATCATTGATAGATTTCGATAAAGTTCAAATTAAGTACAACGGTGAATGGTTGTTAAAACTTAACCTGGCGGATATTGTTAATATCGCTTCGAATATAAGCGCAACACAGCTTTTTAAACGCGATATGTTCCAACGAAGAATTGAACGGGAAGACACAGTTTGGACACACGAACTTTTATATCCTCTTTTGCAAGGGTATGACTCTGTTGCAATGGACGTAGACCTTGAAGTCGGAGGAACAGACCAGGAGTTTAATATGTTGATTGGGAGAGAGCTTCAAAGAAAAATGAACAACCGTGAAAAGTTTGTTTTAACAGTTCCAATGATTAACGGAACTGATGGAAAACCAATGAGCAAAACCTCAGGGAACTGCGTGTGGCTTAATGATACGCCAGAAGACATGTATGGAAAACTAATGAGCATTCCAGACAACCAGATAATTCCCTACATGGAACTCGTAACTGATCTTCCCGTCTCTGAAGTCCACGAAACCGAGGAAAGATTAAAATCGGGGAGTGAAAATCCAATGAATGCAAAAAAGCGCTTGGCATTCGCAGTTGTAGAACAGCTTCACTCAAAAGAGGCAGCAGGGGAAGCACAAGAAGAATTTGAAAACGTTTTTCAAAAAAAGGAAGCGCCGGAAAACGTTGAAATTTTTCAGATAAAAGAAGCCGTCAACATCACTGATGTCATTACAAATTCCGGCTTGGCCCAAAGTAAATCAGAGGCGCGTCGCTTGGTTGAACAGGGTGGCGTGGAGTGGGAAGGAGAAAAAGTATCCAACCTGTCGACACTTATTGACAAAAGTGGTTTACTTAAGGTAGGGAAGTACAGATTTTTAAAAATTGAACGCATATGAATTTATCAAAAAAACATCGAGTGTTTTGGGTAGTACTTTCGGTGATTGGTGGAATTGCGCTAGTCGCAGGCTCCATGTGGCCACTGATGTACGTCTTCAAGTAGCCTCAAAGTGATATACTTTCGCTATGAACGTTAACTCTCCCGTACATGAGGTTCCTTTTGTTGGTCTAACGATGGTGAAAAGGTTGAAAAAACTTGGAATAGACAGCGTTCTTGACCTTATTTACTATTTTCCCTTTAGACATGATGATTATTCCCTTACTTCCCCAATCTCCCAAATCCAACCAGGAGAGATAGCAACAATTAAAGGTCAGATAATCTCAATTGAAAATGTTTACACAAGGTCTGGCAAAAAAATCCAAAAAGCCGTTGTCTCAGACGGAGAAGATAAGTTGTTTGTTACCTGGTTTAATCAGCCATTTTTGGTTAAAAGTTTGCCCCAGGGCACTTTTGTATCCATCTCAGGAAAAGTTGAAAAATTTGGTTTAAAAAAGGCGATAACCTCTCCAAAGTACGAAAAGCAAAATAGTGCAATGGAGTTAACCCAGACAGGCGTACATACAGGACGGCTAGTTCCAGTTTATCCTGAAACAGATGGCGTTTCCTCCAAATGGATCCGCTCTCGAGTCGTCAAAGTGCTTCCGAAAACGATAGATCAAATTGAAGAATTTTTACCAGAGGAGATCAAAAAAGAAAATGGCTTAACTGGTCTTCAGGAAGCTATAAAACAAATGCACTTCCCGGAAAACCAAGAAAAACTAAACAAAGCTCGTGAAAGATTGGGGTTTGATGAATTTTTCGAAATTCAAATAAACACTCTTTCGCGTAAAAAAGAATGGAAAGAAAAAAAGTTAGCTCATGCCATATCCGTTGACAGAGATAAGGTTATTAGCCTAATTAAAAGTCTGCCTTTTACACTGACTGATGCTCAAAGACGGGTTCTTAGCGAAATTTTACAAGATTTGGGGAAAGACAAGGCTATGAATAGACTATTAGAGGGAGACGTTGGTTCGGGAAAAACTGTTGTTGCGGCAATTGCCTGTTACGTTGCATTTTTAAACAAATTCCAGTCTGCATTAATGTCTCCGACTCAAATTTTGGCTCAGCAACATTACAAGACCCTGACTAATATTCTTGCTCCTTTAGGAGTAAATGTGGCTTTGGTTACCTCAGACCAAAAAACTGCAAAAGACTTGTCAAGTTTTGATCTTATCGTAGGCACACATGCCCTTATCCAAAAAGACATCCGTTTTGAAAACCTAGCTCTGGTAATTGTTGACGAACAACACAGGTTTGGCGTCCAGCAACGTGCCTTACTTTCCCAAAAAGCCAAGGAGAAAACTCCCCACATACTTACAATGACTGCGACCCCAATCCCAAGAACTGTCGCTCTAACCGTTTACGGGGATTTGGACTTGTCGGTAATCGACGAAATGCCAATAGGCCGGCAGAATGTAAAAACATGGGTAGTCCCATCAAACAAAAGGCAGGCAGCATACGGTTGGATAAGTCAACGCGTAAAAGACACAGATGAACAAGCTTTTATTGTTTGCCCACTGATTGAGGAATCAAGCTTTGAAACAATGAAGTCCGTAAAGGCTGCGTCTGTTGAGTTTGAGAGACTGTCAAACAAGGTATTCCCAAACCTTCGGCTTGGACTATTGCATGGAAGAATGAAACCCAAAGAGAAAGAGGAGCAAATGCAAAAAATGAAAGAGGGTCTAATTGACATACTTGTTGCCACTCCTGTTGTTGAAGTTGGTATTGATATTCCGACAGCGACCATTATGATGATTGAAACCTCAGAAAGATTTGGCCTTGCACAACTCCACCAATTAAGAGGCAGAGTCGGTAGAGGCAATAAACAATCGTATTGTCTTCTGTTTTCAGAAAGCCACAATTCAATTTACAGGCTTAAGCACCTGGAAAATAATTATTCAGGGGCAACCCTTGCCGAACTTGATCTTAAACTCCGGGGACCGGGAGACTTATTTGGAAAAGCCCAGCATGGATACCCACAGCTTAAAGTAGGGTCTTATTCAGATCTGGAACTGATAAAAAAGGCACGATCAGCGGCAGAAAAATTACTGCCAGAAATTGAAAAATTTCCTTCAATAAAAAAACTGCTTGATAAAAAGGGTGAAATTGTTCCGAATTAATGGTAAAATTAAATTATGACACCACTACCAAAGAAAAAACATACTCGGGCAAGAACAGGAAAGAGAAGGGGTGACCACAAGGTGGCCCTTCCAAATTTGTCAGTTTGCCCATCCTGTAAGAAACTCAAGCTTCAGCACATGGTATGCCCCCATTGTGGTTACCATTACAAATCCAGAGCCTAACTTTTAATGAAAGCAAGCAGTGACCCTCGCCATCTCAAGAGAAAAAAGGTTGTGCAACAACTTTTCGCATACAGTTTTGCGAGCGATCAACCGTCGGAAGATCAAACTAAACAAATTATTAGTTCTTTGGACAAGATTGACCCGGTAATAACACAAACTGCACCCGAGTGGCCCCTCGAGAAATTAAACAAAATAGATTTAGCAATCTTAAGGCTTGCAGTTTTTGAGCTGACCATTGAAAAAAAGGAACCGATAAAAGTTATAATTGATGAAGCGATTGAACTTGCCAAGGACTTGGGAAGCGAAAGTTCGCCCTCATTTATTAATGGAGTTTTGGGTACGATAGTGAAACATGTTGGATAAAATAGTATCACTAATTTCTCAAGCATTAGGAATAGAACCCACGGATGTTAGCGAAACCTCGCTACTGCGAGAAGATTTGGGGCTGACTGAGGCAGATTTGTCAGAAATCGTTGCTTCTTTAAATCGTGAATACGAGTGCGCGATCCCTGAAGACCAAACAGGAGACGTAATAACTGTAGCTGATCTTGTCGAATTGGCTGAGAACCATGTTGAAACAAAAGGATAAAGAAAAGTCTGTTGAAAATAAACTAAATGTCGTTTTTAAAGATAAGGGGGTGTTACACCGAGCCTTGCTGCACAGATCATTTTTAAACGAAAACCCCGAAGAGTTAGAGTCAAACGAGCGTCTGGAGTTTTTAGGAGACGCCATTCTTGAATTTATTGTTTCCGAGCATTTATATGAAAGGTTTCCCTCAGAAGACGAGGGTCACCTGACAGCGCTGCGATCAAAACTAGTAAATACAACCTCCCTTGCAACTGTCGCAACTGAGCTTGGATTGGGCGAGAGCTTGTATTTATCACGAGGCGAAGAAAAAAGTGGGGGTAGGCAAAATACAGGACTTTTAGCCAATACAACTGAAGCAATTATAGGAGCAATATATCTTGACCAAGGATTAGAAAGCACTAAAAAATTCGTATTTGATTACATTACGCGCAAAGTTCCGCAAGTAGTACAAAAATCTCTAAAAGACGCAAAAAGTTTACTTCAAGAGTATGTTCAGGCAAGTGGATTTGCAGCTCCAGTTTACCGAACAGTTTCAGAAACAGGCCCGGATCACGCTAAGAATTTCCTTGTTGAAGTTATAGTCGGCAAGAATCCATTTGCTCAAGGTTCAGGCCTAAGCAAACAAGTAGCTGCACAAAACGCAGCAGAGGAAGCGCTTGCGAAATGGAAAAAGGAACCACACTAAGTCTTCGGCACTGAGGCTTGTAACCGAAGTGTTGCCTCAAAGCCAAACTTTGTGCTAAAATACCAGGATGCTAAAAATAAGACTCGCGCGAATTGGTAAAAAACATGAACCCCACTATAGAATTGTAGTGGGGGAGGTGCGGTCAAAAAGAAATGGAAAAATTGTTGATCAAATCGGTCATTGGCACCCTGGGGAAGGCAAAATAGTAATAAATCAAAAACTTTATAAAGAGTGGATGGAAAAGGGCGCAAGACCCACAGAATCCGCAAGAAAATTAGTTGAGTCAAACAAATGATAAGCTTACTTGAATATTTAATTAAAGAAATTACGGGCAATGAAGATATTTCTATTAACGAGGAAACATCAAGTGACGTCCAGGTTTACTACATTAAAGCTCCGTCAAGTGTTATTGGTTCAATAATAGGAAAGAACGGACGTACAATTCGCGCAATAAGATCAATTTGTCGCGCGCGAGCCATTAAAGACCAGGTTAATATTGCAATTCGAGTTGAGGAAAGTGCTTCTTAATAACTAAAGGGGTTCTCTCTCCCCTGGGGTTGTAAAACCGTGTAGGTTAAACTCGCTGGTTTCTTAAGTTCCCCCAATCTTGTTAATAATTGTTGGTCCGAAGAACGCAAATTTTGTAACGGTGTGTCTGTTGAAGAAATGGTTGTTGGCAGGGGACTCCAGTAGGAATCGATGGAGAAATCAGACCGAACATTATTTTGGCTAACCGTAAAACCTAATTTTGATATTCTCATTAGTGGATAGGAACTTTTTAAGGAGTCTATGAAAGATAATGTTGATGTTAAACTGCCAGAAATTGAAACTCCAATTTTAATCGGTCTTGCGCTACTTGCTTTCCGATCGCCAGGAGCAAGATTAAAGTCAGATACGGATACGTTGCTTGAATTTGCCAAGCTTTTTAGAGACGCGAGAAGTAGCATCGTTGATTCCTCCGCGGGAATTGCAGAAGTTGCCACCTCTGATTGCTTTGATAATTCATCCTGGCTCAAGGTTGCTAGATAATCTCTTTTTTCCTCTAAATTTCTGTTCGATTGTTCAAAATTGTTAATTTTAGAACGCACCTCTTGCAACTTATCAAAAGCAGTCATCCCTACAGTAAACGTCGAAGCCAAGATTACGACAATTACCCCTAAAGGAAATAATAATGGCTTATATTTTCTGGGCAAATTGATATTAATGTTTTTCATAATTAACGTCTAGCGTATATCAAGAGAAAAGTTGTATCCCTCTTCGCCAAGCGAAAAGTTTTGCAGCCAAGCTTCATTGAACTGCTTTCCTTTGATCCTGTCCAATGTCTCCTTTAAGGCCGTAGAGCTAGAAGTTCTCCCCGCAACAACAATCCCAGAGCCACTCTGTTTTGATCCCACACTTGCCACCTCAACGCCAGACGGAAAAAGAGACATAATGTCATTCACCATTTCAATCGACCCTGTGTTTGATAAGCCATATATGCTTTTTGATAAACCAACTCGATCAGCAATCGTTAACAAAAGACCTTCTTTGTTTCTGTACTGATCAACCTCTTGTTTTAATGACTCATTCATGCTTGCCAATTTGGACTCTGTTTGGAAAAAATAAAACGTTACACCTAACAAAGCGAATAGTAAGAACAGGTAAACACCCAGGACTAAAAAACTTGTTTTTTTAAGAAACCTGAGTTTTTCAGAATACTCAACATCTTTGGGTAATAAATTTATTCTCTTCTTCTGAACCATAAATTATTTCCTTTGTTGCATACCCGCAACGCTCTCGACGGCGCCGCGGGCTGGTTTGTCGTCTGTCGTACTCTAAATTTGCGCTAACCCTACTGCAATACCGTAATATGGCGCCCATGTAGTTAAAGCCTTATTTGCTTGTTCATCTTTAATAACTTTAGCAAAAGGATCCCCAATTATTATTTCCAAGCCCAAGTTTTGGCTTAATGCAGTCGTAACATCCGACATACTAGCTCCACCACCACTTACAACAACAAGACCTACTTGATCATCCTTATCAACTTCATTTTTATAGTACTGAATAATCTTTTTCATTTCGTCAATTACCAACCTAAAGGCAGGCTCGATCACAGACTTTACTTTACCTTCAAGCTGATCTCCCCTTAATCCATAAGCTTTTTTATATTCTTCAGCTTGATTTAAACTCAAAGAAAGACCTGACGAAACCGCTCGAGTTATGACATCTCCTCCTGTTGGGATTGACCTACTCAAAACCAACTGCCCCTTTTTTACAATTGCTAAATCTGTTGAAGAAGTTCCTAGATCTACTAATAGTATTGTTTGGTCAACAGGCGCAATTGACCGGGATAATGAAATTAACTCTGTTTCTACGCTCGTAACGTCTAGACCTGCTAAATTCACTGTTTTAATGTAAGTTTCAACCAAAGTCTTTGGCGCTGCTACCAACAAAACTTCAGTCTTCCCCGGATCGTTAGTACCTGGGTCTTTTCTCGCCACAACTTGGTAGTCAATTACAGCCTCAGAAATTGGAATAGGAATGTATGGCTCTGCTTGCCAAGAAATTGCTGACGCAACTTCTTCATCTGTTAAAAGGGGAAGCTGGATAAGTCTTGTGAATACAAGGCTTTCAGAAAGTGAAATATTTACTTGCTTTGCTTGGATTTTACTATCAGAAATTAACTTCTTAATCGCCGTTGAAACTGAGTTTATACTTTTTTCATTTCCTGAAATCAATCCACCAGGGGGAGCGGGGGTAATTCCAGCAGCTAAGATTACGAAGTTTTCACCTTGTTTTTCAAGTTGAATAGCTTTAATTGTTTGAGAGCCGATATCAAGACCAAAGGCAGACATATTTTATTTTACCAGATTTCCACTCCCCGAGAAAAGACCAAAATCAAAGACAGATGGAAGGTCGGAATAAAGTTGATTTGCCTCGATTTTCCTTGTTGAATCCTTCGTGTCCGCTGATGACCAACCCGTTGACTCGATAACCTGACCCTGGCTTGGCAAAGTACCTGAACTTATTTTAACTCCCACTGGGTGAGCCGTACCTGTATTATAAAACAACTTTATCCTGGCCAATTGTAAACCACCTGCGTTGCCTAAAACAGTAGATGAAATATTCATATCAGTTTCAAGATTAATGGCCTTACTAAAAGCAAAGTTCTGGCCCTCAATATTTGGCGTGCAACCACCCATTACTGTGTCAAAACTATTATTTGCTCTCCTAGTCGCATTCGGGTCGTAAGCTTTCCTAGCTATCTTGTAATTACCACTATCAACAAAAATAACTGAAACTTCAATGGCGGGAGTATCCGCTCTACTCGCATCAGTTCCGCTAGCTCCCCAACAAACGGTTAACGTTTGCGGGGAACCGTTTGTACATGCTAAACCGCTACACGATAGATTCCCTGAAGCATCATGGGAAACAAACCAAACAGTGGCTGACTCTCCCGATACTATAGTAGCAGGGTAAGCATACTCTGTTCCACCCGCAACAAGCTGACTTGAAATAACTGAAAAAGATCCTCCACTTGACAGGCTATCACTTGCTACTATTCCTTTTAACGCTCGTTCTATTCCTGCCTCTGCAGCAGAAAATGCTCGCGCTGCTTCCTCTTCTTTTCTTGATATCGAAATGTCAGTTACAGACCTTGAGACAACAGAAAGAGCAATGGTCAGTATGACTGCCATTACAAGTAAAATAATGAGCACTGCCTGACCTGATTGTTTGTTTATTACCACCACTTCAATTTACAGTTTTTCCTTGCATTATTCAAGTTCGTCTAATTTCTGAAACGTACTTGCGTAGTTATACTAATCCTTGCTTTCTCCTCAGCCCTTAACCCGGTGTCATCTCCGGTTTGCGATAAAGTTAGGTTCAAACTACAAGTTTGGAACCCTCCGGCTGGCTGACAGCTTACAGTACAAATGTCCACTTTTGAACTTGAAGAAATTAATGACGTGGTATTTTGCGTAATGGCACCATTCAAACCACTTGAAGCGACTATGCAAGAAAACGAAACTGGATTTCCGACTTCATCTCTAAACGATATGCTGCTGTTTGTGGAAGTAACAAAAGCCGAGGCGGAGTGGACAGACCTTTCCAATATAGAAACAACGTAATTTGCGTCTTGTTTAACCTTGGTAGTGGTTTTACTTTTACTACTGCCTTTTATTGTGACAAATAAACCCTGTCCAGCAATTGATGTAACTACCAAAAATAATGCAATAATTATAAGAAGTTCAAATAAGGACATGCCTTTTGAAACTTTTGAAATTTTCATATTAGTTTCTATTGGAAAGTTGTATCGAGACCCTTGAATTGTGCGTAATGTTGCCATCCGGCCAATCTACAACTACTGTTGCCTCAATAAGATCCACGTTAGAATTAGACGTTTTGTCTAAAGTTAGTTTACGAGAAAAGATGGTGCTAGAGATAGTACTTGAACACACAGAATGAGTATTCCAATTTAAAGTATTAATACACCAAGTTGGATTAGCGTCCAACGAGTAAGTAAGTAGTGTACTCCAACTTACATCTCTTTGTCCCCTGATCCATTCAATTCCTTCTTGAGCATACCTTGTTGCTAGAGACTGATTTTTAGCAAAAGTCGTATTCTTTATCGAAACTGTGATCAGTTTTACCAAAGACGTCATAACTAAAACTCCTATCCCCATTGCAACAACAAGTTCAAAAAGCCCTTGACCTAACATTCTGTTTGATTTATTGTGATTATTATTTTTCATTATTGAACTACACCTTGTGTATTTACTGTCAATGTAAAATTATTTCCAGTTGAAGTTTGATTAAGAATAATACTTGAAGAACCGGTTATGCTCACACCCTTCCCCAATACGTTGTATTTTATTTCGGTCGGGTTAGTTGTAAATCGAACTGTTTCTGCCAAATTTATAACTGTTCTTGCACTTGGCGAAGTAGTACTGCAAACTGCTGTAATTGAATAAGAAGTAGATGTAAACGTTACTTTGTACGCAAGTAGTGTTTCTAGTCGAGGACAAACTCCCTCCTTTTCTCCAGAAAGTGCGAGCTGGCGCGTAAGATTTAAATTTGACCTTAACTCATCGGCAGCATTTGACAACATCTGTCTTCTCGAAAAATCTCTGTACTGGGTAAACCCTCCAACAAACAAAAAGGACATAATAATTATAACAATCATTATCTCCACTAAACTGTACCCCTGATGTTTTGTGACTTTTAGCAGTTTCATGCTTCCAATTTTTCAATATTTAAGAAGAATTAAAAATTAGGGATTAATTGCTGTATATCTACAGCCGTTGGCAACACCACAATTTTTGCTCGCGTCCCCTCCACAAACAGAACCTGTACTATTGCCGTTTTCCAAGGTTGAACAAAGAGTATACGTTCTATTGGAAGCTCCTGCCTTATACTCATATAGGTATCCCTTACTTGATTGGGGATCTGCTGGAATTTGAGACATGTACGTATTACTTGTTAAGCAAGTACCAGTAGCTGAAGTACCGACCAAAGCATCTCCTGCCGTAGGAAGTGTAGCCGGGTAACTTCCACAATCAGACCGATAAATTTCCAAAGCTGTTCTTAAGTCTTCAATGTCCGCTTTTCTTCGTGCATCGCGAGACGAAGCACGAGCACCCTGGTAACCAATTGTTGATAGCCCTGCCAACATCCCGATTATGGAAATCACTATCATTAGTTCTATCAATGTAAATCCTTTTGCTTTTTTTTTCATTTTACTACAAGGGGCAATTTGCCCCAGTAACAATAAAGCCAGTAGATGCCTTTTCTCCAACTTTTCCGTTCGAGCAAACAACCCAATATTTACTGCCTACTTCTAGTTTTGCCCAAAGAACCCATTTCGTTGCCTCAGCACTACCTATTATCCCTCCACCACTTCTACTTTGCGCTTGATAATTATAATCAAAAGAGGAATCCCTTAAATTAAAGATATCCTGAAAACAACCCTGAATATAATTTGTTAAATAACTGCTGCAAAAAGATGAGATAGAGGAAGTTGTTGTCGAAGCTGGATATAGCATGCTGTTGGAGTTTGCAAAGCTATTAAGAGCAACTTGGTATTGTTTTAAATCGTTTTTTCGTTGAACATCGCGCGCTCTTTTTAGATATATTGGATAGCCTACAATGCCCATCGCAGAAATTATTGCAATTATACTAACAACAACAATTAACTCAATAAAAGTGAAAGCTTTTTGGCTATTCATTTAGCAGGCTACTTTTTGTTGCCTCGTTTACTTTAAAAACCGATAACTCCCGGTCAAGTGGAATGTTTCCATTAACTACTCCAAAATTACACTCCACCTTCCCGCAGTTAAGTTTTCTTTGAGCAACACTTTCATTGTATTCTTCATCTTGTTTTCTTTCAAGATGCGCAAAAAGTTGAAACTCGCGAGAATTAGAAAAGTAAAGGTATGAATACTCTTTTGAGGAGGCAAGCGGATCTTGAGGAATTAGATCCATAATCCCCTCGATTTTATCAGCTGCCCAACGGCAAGGCTTCAAATCGAGCGGGGTTCCACAAGCAACCATTTTCCCATCAAGTGCCTGGGGATATTCCCCATATTTTTTGAAAAATTCACCTAATGCCGTTGCAACATGTTTAAGATCGTTCTTTCGTTGGATATCGCGAGCCAACACCTCTGCATTCCTTAAATTGAAAAACGAAAGCAAGCCGATTACCAAAAGAGTGACAATAACAACTCGCGATTCGATCTTGGTCATTTTGAAGTCTTTTGAAAATATTGCCATGTCTTAATTGTATACTAAATACCACCCCAAGATCATATCTCCAAAGAAAAAAGTAATCCAAGCACTAATCAATAAAAATGGTCCAAAGGGTATAGATTTACCAAAACTAGCTTTTTTTATTGCGATAAGAAATAACCCTACTACAGCCCCAGAAAGAAAGGATAAAAAAAGCCAAATTAATATGTTTGGAAACCCTAACAATGAAGATAAAATAAATGACATTTTAACGTCTCCAAATCCCATTCCTCGTTTTTGTGTCAAAAGATAAATTGCAAGAAAAAAGATAAAGACAGAGAAGCCAACAAATAAATTAAATAACACAGTAGGGGAGGGAGAAAGTAGTAACACCAGTGTTGTCAGTAACATCAGTAAGAATAAAATTTTGTCGGGGAGAATTTGAAATTCAAAATCGATAATGGTTAATAGTAAAAAGAAAATAGTTAATAGAAAGAAAAAAGGTAAGGACATATTGCCTAAAAGTGCATTCCACACAACAACGAGGTTGCTACCGGACAAGCCCCATAAATAGGCGCTGATTAAAAAAAACAAGGCTGTTATTATCTCAACTAGCGGATACCTTAAAGAAATAGCTTCTTTGCAGAACCCACATTTACCCCCTGAGAGAATAAAATAAAATACAGGAATATTTTGATACCAACTAATCTGTTTGTGGCACAGAGGACAAACTGAGCGCCCCAGAATTGATAAACCACGCGGCAGACGATAGGAGAGCATGGTCAGGAAAGAACCAACAACAAGACCAAGAAGAGAAAGTAAAAAATATAAAATCAACATTTAAATTTGAAATTCGAAACAAATTCAAAACTGCTTCGAATTTATTTTGACACGCATTTCCAACAAGCATCGTCTTCCTTCCAAGTAACAGAGTCATCACAAGATTCAGGTCCTAAATTTGAAACAGATGCGCCAGGTGAGAGTTTATATAGCTGACCCGTGCTTTTTCTCAACTTTTTAGACGAGGGAATAAAGCAAACATATGTTTGACTCTGGGTACTTGATCCTTTTCCTACGTATAAATCTTCACCAATCTTTTCTTTTACAAAGTTATCTAAATACCCGTCAGGCAAATAGGTCTTTCTTTGAGTCTCTGGATCGCCGGGAACAATAACATAATAATCTTCCGTCAAATATGATCCCTTTGTGCATTTGTCATTTGCGCATATTCCAACTTTTTCCTGATTAGCTTGGGTCCAAGAAAGTGGAGGAGAAGTCAGTTTGGAGCCAGTTATGTTCGCCCAAGGCAATACTCCTTTGTTGTCAAAATATGCGTATATGGCCTTTAATATGGTTGACGCTTCGGTTGACAGCTTTTCATCTTTTTTGGCATTCATCATATCCACGGGATCAATAACAAAAAATCCTGCAGTGGCAACTACAATTAAAAATGCGATTGTAAATATAAAGTTTAAAGCTGAATTTTCCCTGTCAAACCCCATACTACTATTTAACCATAAATTTAATTAATATGCTCCCTTTCCTTGAACAACGAGAGGAATTGTTTTGTAGATGATTACTAGATCAAGCAAAAACGAGTGGTGAGCAACATAATAAAAATCATATTCAAGATTCTCTCTTAAGGGTAAATCTTTTCTTCCCAACACCTGCCAAAGCCCAGTTAACCCGGGTTTAACCATCAATCTAATTTTTTCCCATTCTTTGTATTTTTTTACAACATATGGCATCTCAGGCCTAGGACCGACTAAACTCATCTCACCTTTAATAACATTTATAAGTTGAGGTAGTTCGTCCAAACTTGTTCTTCTTAAAAATCCACCGACTCTTGTGACTCTGCCATCTTTTTTAGATTTAGGCGAACTACGATATAAAGAAGTTTCTTTTTTCATCGTTCTAAATTTGTACATCTCAAAAACTTTCCCTTCAGCACCCACTCTTTTCTGCTTAATCAGTGTAGGGCCATTTGAGTCAAGTTTGACTGCCAAGGAGATTATGCCCCAAAATGGCAAGGTAAAAATAAAGCTGGGAAGAGAAATAATAATATCTACAATCCTTTTATAAATTTTTTGCCACAAATTAAAACCAACTCTTTCCAAATTTACAAACGAGAAATCGTTGAAATACCCAACATTGACTCCACCTGTAACTAAGTCAAATAAGTTTGATGATAATTTAAACTGTACTTCCTCTCCCCAACAAGCTACAACCATTCCCAATACTTCTTCCTTTGACATTTTCTTGTCAGTCACAAATATTTCATCAACAGAAAACTTGCTTATTAATCTAGGGAAGCTGTTAGTATATCCAATTATCTTTCTGCCTTTGCTCTTTGTTCTCGCCACAAATCCCAAAAAGTTGTAGTCAGCCTCCTGTGATTCAAGCAAAAATGTCGCAACTCTTTTTGAATACTGATCGTACCCCACAACAATTACATTTGCTTTGGGTTTAAAGTATCCTTGAAATCTAAAAATTAAAAAATAAACTAGCGATCTTCCAATGAGTAAAAACAGGGGAGAAAGTATCAATAAAAATAATACTAGTAATCGAGAATAATTAAATTTGTAAATGTAGGCTCCCGACATTAAAATCACAATCCAAATCAACTGAGCGCGCAGTAATTTATACGATTCAAATATATTTCCATTTGATTTAGGACTATAAAGATCTGATATGGCAAATAAGAAAAGAATCAGGATTAAAATAAATGGAAAAACTTTTATGTAAACTTCAACAGGTTGAATTTCTGAAAGTAGAAGCCCAAGTATGTCATTGCGAATGTAGTAAGAAGCGAAGACTGATAAAAAAACGGCAAGTGTGTCAAAAGCGACAAGAAGAAATACTGTATATAACTTATTGTTTTTTAATCCTTTTTTGATTCTTGGCATGTTCAAGTACCTGGTCAAGCTTATTTGCAACGACACCCAAACTATACTCTTTTTGGACAAGTTTTCTACCCGCTAATGAAAGTTTTTTATAGCGCTCATTATCTTTTAACAAAATTACCACCTTCTTTGCAAATTCTTCTGAGCTGTTAGCAATTTCAATATTCTCGCCGGCTTTATAATTTAAACCTTCGGCGCCAATTGAAGTTGAAACAACAGGCCTGCCAGCAGCCCAGGATTGTAAAATTTTATGACGAGTGCCAGTTCCAATTCGTATTGGACATACTGAAATGGTTGAACTCTCCAGACACTGCCGCATGTCATTTACAAAACCTTCAACAAAAATATTTTTCCTATCTTCTAATTTTCTGACGACTCTCGTTGGAAATGGACCAACAATTCTCAATTTAGCTTTCGGAATTTTTCTTTTTATTAGCGGAAAAATCCTTGAAACAAAATAAATTGCCGCATCAATATTTACTTGCTTATCCATCAAACCCCTGAGCAACAGCACATCACCTTTTGGTCTTATTGGAGAAAACTTAAAATATCCGGTGTCTACTGGATTTGGCACCACGTTAGTGTTAACATTCATAATTTTCTTCAAATAATCAGCGTCGTTCTCCGAACAAACAATCCAACTTTTTATTTTCCCAGCTGTATCTTTTTCAAATTTCTTATACTTAGCACCTTCAAGGAAATAATAAATATTCCTTGGGAAACTGGTGTTTGAGTACATACGTTTGTAAAACAAACTCATCGCATCAGTTGAGTCTAAAACGACTGGAACTTCCCAGTCAGAAAAATATATCGCGCTTCTTAGTCTTTTCAAATAAACAACATCAATCTTTTCCTTTCTAACAATGTGTTTAATTTTTTTAGAAACCTCCTCAAAATTACAATAAGAAACCTCAAGAGGTAAAGTAGGAGAGAGTAAGCAATTTTTAAAAGCTTTAAATTTGCTAAATTTAATTACAGTTGAAGACTTAACTTCCTTTTTGATTTCCTTAAAGTCCTTGATGCCATCTTTTTTTGTAATTACCGACAATAAATGAACTTCATGTTTCTTTGCTAAAATCCTCAGTAACTCAAATGCCCTAATTCTATGTAATCTGTTGGGCAAATATGGCGGGGGAGTAACAAACAAAATTTTCATTTAATTTTGGCGCAGCTCAGGTCTAAAAAACGCTTCTATTTTAAGAATTGTTTCCCAAATAAAACAATAAAATGGCGATTTGTACTTTCTAAAAAAAATTGTGAATCCTTTTCTCATGTTGATAGCTTTGTTCCTTTTTCTTGCCTTGCTTTTGCCCATATCGTAATGAACAATTTCGGCCTCCGGGAAGTATTTTATCTTATACCCTGCTTTTTTTGCGCGATAACAAAAATCCACATCCTCACCATACATAAAATACTTCTCATCAAATCCACCCAACTTTAAAAAAACGTCCCGTCTAGCCAACATAAATGCTCCACAAATCCAATCAGGTTCCTGTTCTGTTAGATAAAATCGATTTTGTCTAATAAGTTCTGTTTTAACTAACTTATTTATGACCGGCAACCTATCTAACATTATATTTGGGATCGTTGGATATTTTCCGCACGAATGCTGAAGAGATGAATCGCTGTTGATTATTTTGCAACCCGCAGCTGCAAAGTCGCTGTTTTTATTCATAAAATTCATAAAATTCAAAACATTCTTGAAGTTTTTCTTCTCAACAACTAAATCTGGATTTAAAAAAAGCAAATATCGTGTTTTTGCAATGTTTGCTCCTATGTTACATGCTTTAGCAAAACCCATATTTTCTCTGTTTATAATATAGTTAGTTATTTGCGTTTCCCTACTTAAAAGCGAACCATTCTTCACCCACCCATTGTTTACAATTATCACTTCAATTTTTGTGCCAGCTAAAACTGATTTAACCAAACTAATAACTTCATTTGCTTCGTTATTGTAAAGCACAATAATTAATGTAAGTTTAGAAGCCATTTGCAGTCTCCAGTATTCTGTCGAGTCTCGCCTTTATTATCTTTCCCACAACATCAGGAGCCAATTGAGATTTTATGGTTCGAGAGGCAATTTCACCTACGTGCTTTGCATCACCACGTTTATTAAAAACTGTTCTCATTAGTTTTGAAGCATGCTCAATTTCTGGTTCAGCCCAAACAGTACCCTTTTTATAAGGACCATAATTCTTTCCCAGCTCAGTTAATTTATATTTAACCAAATAACTATTCGAAGAATTCATTATATCCATGTTCCCTGAATAAGAAGTCGCTACCACAGGTTTTCCTAGCAACATCGCTTCGAAGATTGTGTATCCAAATCCTTCACTTCTATGAAGGGAAACATAAGAATCGCAAACATTTATTAAACTGTCCACTTCATCTTTAGAAAGATATTTATCTAATATTACAACGTTATTGTTTTTTATAGAGGATTTCATAAAACTATACATTGATGGGTTGTATTTAGAATTAACAGTCTTCAAAAGCAATAAAACGCTATCATTGTTCGAGAAGCTATTTTGAAAAGCATTTACAACAGCAATGGGGTTTTTGCGTTCAAATATGCTTAAAAAGTCGAAGATAAATAAAAAAATAAACTTATCTTTCGGTAAAGAAAAATAATCCCTATCGAACCTAGAATTTGGAAATACTGCGACAGATAATGGAATTCTTATAACAGGTATTGGTGAGGCCATACCTACAGAACTTGCAGCAAAGGAGCTCGAGGTCCATATTTCGTCAAAGTATTTATATCTATCAAACCAATCGTTTGGAAAACTAGACTGTTCCCAAAGCCAGTAGCCAATATTATATTTTCCCTCAAAAAACTTTCTTCCCAAATATTTATAAACCGCGTCAGACTGGTCTGCATTCACGGAAACTATATTGATCGGATGGTGATGTAAAGATGAAAAATCTGTAAATGTTTTATCATCTTTCCGGTATAAATTCATTTCTAAATTGGTTATTTCCATCGGAACGTCTGCAGTTTTGATAGATTTTATCAATCCTCTTGACGCTTGACCCGTACCACTCTCAGCAGTTACATGACCTACAAAATTAACTCCAGACATTTTTATTTTCTCGGTCTTAATTTGTTTTTTAATTTTTTCTGTGTTAAGTTTCCAAGAAAAAGAAATAAACAAATTTCTTAGCGTATAGTAC
>MHCC01000004.1:0-1865 GCA_001816475.1 Candidatus Blackburnbacteria bacterium RIFCSPLOWO2_01_FULL_40_20 | reverse complement strand
TTAATAAAGTATTTCCGTTTTTGGACAGTCGGATGGTATAAGAATCTATTAAACAGTTCTCCGATACCAGTTTTATTGTATCTATCTTCGGATTCGTTCTTTCTATGAATAAACACAAGTCTTTTGTCCAAACCGTATTCGTACCTACCATTGCTTATTATCCAATTCAAAAAACCTTCAAGGTTGTTGCCGAATACGTTTGGAAAAACGGCCTGCAAATCCTTTCTCGATTTGTATATCTCGTAAAATAAATTGCTAATGAATGGAGACCCTGGCGAAGTTATTTTCCTGGGAGATACTAACCAATTGTAAAATGACGATTTATTATCGACGGAAAAAGGATCACCAAAATACTTTTTCTTTTTGTCATCGAACGAAAAATATATTTTTCGTATAAAATCATTAATTTCAACTCCATTTTCGAATGTACCATATGCATACTTAAATCTCTTCGTGTGACCGTAATCATTTCTATATAGCAAAGCGCGATACTCCTCAAAAAGTGGTTTTAGACCGGTGATATTCCTAAGTGAAAACCTATTCTGATGTATAGAAACGTAATCGATCTTTTCAGGAACAAAGCCACTAAAATGGAAAAAGTACAGAGGTTGAGAGTTTACAGTAATATTTTTCTCCAGGCTTTTTTTAATACTCAAACTTCTTTCGTGTAAATTCCAATAAGCAACATTATATCCAGGTTCACGTAATATAAAGTAATCAGGAAACAAATTTGGTATTAAGTCAGCCCACTTTTGGTCTACAAATAAGCCTTTGTCTGTCTCACAAAGACAATAACTGTACAATCGATCTTTCCACCAATCAACAAAATCACGAGCAACCTTAGTATTTCTTAAAGCGATAAACCCCAAGTTAAATGCTCCTGTTTTCAGAAAATCTATTTCATCAGGCTCCAGACCGTCCATAAGTGGTTTTGTTATGTGAGGAGTTAAGACAATTGAATATCTGGAAAGTATGGAAAAAACATGGTTAATTTTATTAACTATCAGAATATCGGGGTCAAAATAAATAACATTATTAAATCTTAGTTCCTTAAATAAATATTCAATAAAAAAGGGCTTTACGGCGGTGCTTAATTCCAGGATATTATACTTAAATAGCAGTGTTTTTATATTTTTGATTTTTAATCTTTCAATTTCAAATAGTTCAAAATTTTCTTGTTTAACGTCTATTCCAACATTTTTATCAACAAGTAGAACATATATTTTAGTGTTAGGATGGTATTTTTTAATTGAAGAAGCCAAAACTCTAGCATAGGAAAGATAGTTCCTAGATACTATTGTAAAGATTGCGGTACTCATATAATTACTTTAGAATTATTATTTTCTTGAGAAAACTTAATGGTTTAATAAGGACTTTGCCTATTTTATATGCTTCCGAATTTTCAACTTCATATGCATTTCTTCTGGCAACTTCTTCTAAGTAAACAACTTCTTCAATGTATTTTATATATATCTCTTTATGCTTTTTTACTAAATTTCTTACATGTTCAGCGTGCCGTTTGTTATTTTTAAAATTTCTCGAATCGTAAGAAATTCTATAATAATACAATGGTTCATTGATCGTATGTACCAACCAACCCTTACTTGTAACAGATATCCAGAAATCCCAATCTTCGTGCCCTTCTTTGAGTTTTTCATCAAAACCTCCCCCTTCTTCCCAACATCTTCTCCTAAACAAAGCAGCTCCACAACAGTTGTTGTACACTAAAAAATTTCTTACACCTCCACCTAACGGGGTCCATCGTTCGTGGCGAGCCCCAAACTCTTGAACTATAAAGGGATAACAACTGATACTTTTGGGCAATTTGCAGTTTTGCTACCTAGATTGTTCATAAAGTAAATATC
>MHCC01000003.1 GCA_001816475.1 Candidatus Blackburnbacteria bacterium RIFCSPLOWO2_01_FULL_40_20 | reverse complement strand
GAGTATGATGGTTTAGAAAGGATTGTTGATGATTCCTGGAATCCATTTAGACTACCAAGAGCTTAGAGGTATATCCGCGAAGGCTGCCTAAAAAGGAGACTATGTTTTTAAATAAACTCAAACTAGAAGTTTTTAAACTATTATCAAAAAATCCATCTTACCAACACGACGTGGAGTATAGTGTAAGAAAGTACAAGAATACTTATAAACTGTTGGAGGAGTATGACAAAAAATCTATTAAAGACCCCTCAATACTAGCTGACTCTGGAAGATTGCGAGTGTATATTCGAGACTTTCAGAAGGGGGTTGGAATTCGACGAACCGATTCCTCCGTTTAAAGATCGTTTTGAAGGACGTTTGGAATCCATTCTTGGAACTATTAGCCAAACTTATAATCAGGAATATTTAAATCCTACAGTCCTTGAAGCCGCCGCCAACTACTTTAACCTCCTCGTTAGAAGTCAAACATTCAGAAATGGAAACAAGCGAATGGCTATTTTATTTACCCACGTTTTTTTACTAAGAAACGGCGTGGACTTCACTCTTTCCTATAAAGAAATGTATAATTTTGCAGTCATCATTGCAAAAGCAAGTGAGCAAAAGATACTCATGGCCGACACTAAAAATCTATGTCAGAAAATTATATCGGACTTTACAACAGATCGTGTCAATTAAACCATTAAGACTCCAATGGATAAGGCGTCCTTCAACTGAAAAATTAGGATTTTTACAATTCTCCTATTGAAGGTGCCAATAGGCAGTCCAAAAGTCGTCTCTGTGCTTAACCAAGGCATACTTCCCACCACCTGAGTCGGTACCGTAATAAACTGTTCCATCCGCCACACTTCTTATCGCAACACCATAGCTTACTGACAAATCCAAACCTGAGTGGAAAGAATAACCTGCAGTTCCCGATTGTGCAAACGAAGTATTGCCATACGCTTGGGTCAAGTAGATCCTCCAACCGTTTGAAAAATCCATAGGCTTTGCATATTCTCCGTTGTCCATATAAGGAGCGGGGTCCGAGTGGCAAGAAAGACCGCCATTTTTAACAATATCGCAAGGCATAACCATATAATGAAGGTGTGCCCCACATTTTGGACAAGAAGAGCTTGGACGGGGAAAAACATTTCCAGTATTGCCTTCCAAACCTATTGGTTGTCCCTTGGTTACTGGAGAACCTGTTGCCAATCCAGAAACAATTCGAGAAATAAGCGAGCTTAAAGCTTTTTGAATCGAGTCCTCATCAGCTCTTAAAGTCTCCAACAACTCTTGATATTTCTTTTCATCATTTTTTGTAACTTGCAAAAGCTGGGTTTTTTGACCTTTTTGATTTTCAAGTGCTTTTTCTTGTTGCTCAAGTTTGCTTTTTAGTTTTTCAATATCTGCCCTTTTATCTTCAAAATTACTTTGAGTTGACTGCATTTTTAAAAGCAATTGCCTGTCGTTCTCTTGAATTCTTTGAAGGTAATTAAATCTTGATATAAACTCAGTAATATTGTTTGCAGTAAGAAGAATAGCTAGTGAATCACCCAGCCTTTTCAATTTATATGTTTCGATCGCTCTCGCAGTATACAATTTTGACAAATCAGTTAAGGCGCCCTCAAGGTTGTTAATTTGTTCTGTCAGCGATTCTATTTGTCCTTTTGTTTCTTCAATTTTTAGAATAGTTAATCTTATTTGATTATCTTGATACACAATCTCGTTTTGAAGTGTAACCTTTTTTTGTTTTGTCTCTCCAAGAAGTTTATTAACTCTTTCTTGTTCTTGCCTGTTTTCGTCAAGTTTTTTTTGCAAATCGGACTCATTGCCTTGTTGCTGACCCACATTTGTATATGAATTATCTATATACTGGGCATCATCCTCGTCAGCAAGAATACTCAAAGGCAATCGTAACAAAAAAATAGCTACAATTCCGGACACAAGAAGCGCTTTGTTAAATGAAGAAAAAATCATATCTTTAGGTACCGCTTGATTGCAACAAAGCTTCCTAAAATTCCCAAAATCAAAGCTACTAAAACTTCAATTCCTAAGATTGCTCCAAAAAGTTGTAAAATACCGTTGGTCGTAGGCGGTAAAATTGGAATGTCCCCAAAGTACTTCACAAGAGACGGAGAAATATACAAAAGCGCGAGTGTTGCAAAAAGCCAACCAAGAAAACTTCCTAAAATTGCGTAAATTATTCCTTCAAAGACAAAGGGTGCTCTAATAAATCCAGGAGTTGCGCCCAGTAGTTGCAAAATTCTAATCTCCTCACGACGCGATGCGATGCGCATGCTTATGATTACCAACAAGATAATAAGTGACGATCCGAGAAGAAACGATACGATAACTCCACCACCAATTTTTATGTAGTTTGTAATATTGCGCAAATTATCTATTACGTCTTTAATGCTTTTTGAGCCCCCTAAGCTTGCTGTAAAAACAACCTGTCCAACTGCATCTTTTTTCCCAATTTCGGAAAAGACAGACTCAGTAAGCTGTAAATCGGTAACAGAAAATTCTAAACTTGCAGGAAAAACTTTAGGACTTACAAGCTCGGATAGTAGTGGATTGTCAGAAGTTGCCTCTTTATATATATTTAACGCTTGTTCTTTTGAAACAAACTTCAAGTCTTTTATTCTTGAGTCGGAAATTAAATCTTTTTGCAGTGATGAAATCTGATCTGGCGTTGCTTCAGCATTTAAAAAGGCAATAATTTGAGGTCTAGTTTCGAAATAGTGCAAAGTTGAGTAGGAAACATAGGTTAGGAGTGCCAAAACTGTTGCTACAAAAAAAGTAATTATCATTATTAAGACCGCAGATAAAGCTTGATATGGCGAACGCCTAATGTATTTTTTGGTAACTTTTATGTAATTTAGCATTTTACTCATCATACTTTGCCCCAACTTTGTCCGAAGCCACTTTTCCGTCCTTCAGCTTGATAACTCGGCGTTTTAGAGAATTAACCAAAATTTCATTGTGCGTGGCCATTAGAACCGTTGTTCCGCTTTTGGATATCTTATCCAATAGTTCAACAATTTGTCGCGCTGTAGCCGGATCAAGGTTGCCCGTTGGCTCGTCTGCTAAAACAAGTTTTGGATTTGTAACCAATGCTCGCGCAATAACTGCTCTTTGTTGTTCTCCTCCGGCAAGCTGTCGCGGAAATAAATTTGCTTTTTGGGATAAACCTACTTCTTCTAAAGCATCATTAATTGAAGAACTTTTATTTTCCCATTCACCTGTTACCTCAAGGGCCAATGCAACATTCTCGTAAACTGTCCTATCAAGCAATAGCTTGAAGTCCTGGAAAACAACGCCTAGTTTTCTTCTGTAGTGTGGGATGTCACATGACTTAAGAGTTGAGATATCTCGATCTTCGATTAATATTTTTCCACTGTCTGGAGTAAGCTCACGCAAGAGCAATCTTACTAAAGTAGTTTTACCAGCTCCCGAGGAACCGGTTAAGAAAACGAACTCGCCTTCTTTTATGTCAAAGGAAATTTCATCTAATGCAGAGGTTGATCCAAACTTTTTTACAACTTTTTCGAAGGTAATCATTGGGCATGTTTTAATCCAAAATCTTCACTCGTCCCACGTCCATAAGCCAACCTGCTTTTTTTGCACCAAACGTCTCTCCCCAAACTTGAACTTTCTTGCCCTCTAGCTCACTCAAATCAACAACTGACGAGGTAAGATAAACATACTTTGAAGGGCCACCGTCGCGTACTAAGTGATGGGTGCCCTCGCCTTCTATTCCACCTTCCTCTAAAATTCCCTCCGCATCATCCCGAAAAGTACCTTCGTCTTTCAATCCAAACTCCTTTCCTCCCGAGACAACGTCTGTACCTGGAGCAGCAGAAATATTAGTTCCGACTCCTGCTACACCGTCTGTTTTGTCGGAAAGAAACCAGCCAGTACCCACACCGCCCAAAATTACAACGAGAATCACCACAGCCGGAACTAAAACTCCAGTTAAGAACGAAGAGTTATTATCACTACCTTTTGAAGGTTGCTTTGCTTCTTCGAACTTTATAGTATCTTCGGGCATACAAAACAATATACCACACAAATTAAAGTTTCTACAACCCCTTTTGAGCTAAATACTTTAACTCACCTTGAATAAATTCTTCCAATTCACCACTCAGCACAGACTCTGTGTTTGATGTTTCAATATCTGTCCTAAGATCTTTAACCATCTTATATGGATGAAGTACATATGAACGAATTTGAGTTCCCCACGCTGCTGGCTTATATTCGCCCTTAAGCTCTTTTACCTGTTCTTTCTCTATGGCTTCTTGTCGCACCCAAAGTTTTGAACGCAACAATCTCAATGCGATTTGTCTATTTTGCTCTTGGAACCTTTCGGTTTGTGCAGTAACAACAATTCCTGTTGGTTTGTGGATTAATCGTACTGCAGTTGAAACTTTATTAACATTTTGACCTCCATGCCCCCCCGAGCGGTAAAATTGCCACTCCATATCCTCTTCTTTCATATCCACATCTGTTACCTCCTCGAGTTCTGGCAAGACCTCAACTAAGGCAAATGAAGTTTGGCGAAGATTATTTGCGTTAAAAGGAGAAAGCCGAACGAGCCTGTGCGCACCTGCTTCCCCTTTTAACTTTCCATAAGCGTATTGCCCCGTAATCAATAAAGTTATAGACTTAATTCCAGCTTCCTCTCCAGGCGTAAAATCTATAGTTTCAGTTTCCCAGCCTTGGTTTTGGGCATACATCATATACATTCGCTGTAGCATCTGTGCCCAATCCATTGCTTCTGTTCCACCTTGCCCCGCGTGTATTGAAAAAATGGCATTGTTTTTGTCGTTTGGACCCGACAAATATGTAAGAACCTCAAGTGCTATTAACTCTTTTTCAATTGTTTTTGCCGATGCCTCAACTTCCTTCTCAAGGTCAGGTAATACAACAACCGAGAATGCGTCCTCAATTTGCGTTGAGATTTTCTCAGTTTTGTCAATTGAATCTTTAATTGCACTAATTTGTTTCATCACGCCAGTTGCCAATTGCGAATCATCCCAAAAATCTGCCTTTGCGGTCTTTGCCTCAAGTTCGCGAAGTTTTTTTCTTTCCTCTTCAATATTTAATACTTCGACTATTTTCCCAAGCCGCTCGCGCAGCGTAAACAGTCTTTCTTTTAATTCGTGCATGCTTATATTTTACCAGATCAAGGGATTTGAAGCACCAAGAAGCATAATCACTGGCAAATTTGGCTACAAATTGCGTTTCTTTGTTCTTCAGGCAAACCCATCACAGTTTCAACAGTATTTTCAACCTTTGCCTTTGTTCTAAAAAGCGGTGCAAGTATTGAACTTTCACTAGCAGATGACAAAACTTGTCCAACTGCGCCTTCCGCAGCAATTGTTTTTTCTTTGGTAACCTTTTCCACGCGAGAATTCACCTCATTTTGAATCTGTTTTCCACCATCTTTTGTAATTTGAGTAGAATTCAAGATAGGCAGTACTTGAAAAACTGCAAATGCGACAGCTATCCCGCCAATAAATACTGCAGTAAATTTTATTATTGTATGAATCATTCTTTACAAATTGAATTTTTTACTAGACTTGCGTCTAACTCACCTAAATAATCAAAATCTGTAACTACAGATTGCGCAGTAGGCCTCTCTTTTTCAGCTTTTACTCCCAATACTTGAGTTAAGTTTTCTTGTCCTCCTTGCAAAACTGTTAGCACACTCTCTGGGAGCACACTAACTTTGTCACCTGATAAAAAGTTTTTTGTACCCCAAAATAACAATCCTTCAAATGCTAAAACAAAAATTATTCCAATAATAAATCCTGCCCAAACACCTTCAAGCGCGCCATGAATTAAAATTCTTCGGCTTACGGCCATAAAAATGGCAACAACAAATACAAGCCCGAAAACAATTAAAGCTTTTGTTGAAGAACTGGAAAGCATATCCGGAGACAAAAAACTTTGGGTGATATTGGCAAAAAAATTATTTAAGAGGTCTGGCACAATCTTATTGTAGCACTAAAAAACAAACTTACTTAATTATTGTACATCTAATAGCTCAATATCAAAATCGAGCGGAGAATTTGGAGGAATTACAGGAGGACTTCCGGCTTCTCCATAGGCTAAATTGGAAGGTATTACCAACTTCCTTACTCCGCCAACTTTCATACCTTGAACGCCCCTATCCCAACCTTGGATAACTTGACCAGCGCCCAACAAAAAGGAGAATGGTTGCCCCCTGTCGCGCGATGAATCAAACTTTTGACCATTTAAAAGTGTTCCAGTGTAGTGGACGCTAACTGTTGCGCCAGAGGTCGCTTCTTTTCCATCTCCAACTTTTATATCCACAATTTGAAGTTCGGTTGGATCCTGGGCTGGTTGAGTGTTTTCCTGGGCTGATTGAGAATTAGCAGCTTGGGGTCGAGTCGGAACACCTTGTATTTGCTCAGTTGGTCCTGGAATTCCAGGCGTTGGGGACGCTTGTTTTTGTCCAGCTTTTTGAGAATTAAACATAATAAAAATTCCGCCGATTCCAATTATACCAAAAATAATTAATGCAGTTGCTCCTTTGCTCATATTGTAATTTTACGCTAATTGTTTAACTTTTTCTAGCCTTGGTTGGATTAAAAGATAAATAAATTATAGCTAGAAAAAGTTTACTTTTTTGTGTAAAATTACAGTCTGGGGAGATCATCACGGCGTACCCTTTGACCACAGCCAAGACCTGTCGTGGACCCACAGGCATGAGCTTGTGATCAGCATGCCAGGCAACACCATGGTAGAATGATTGTATCTGACATGGTGAATAGTAATCAGAAGATCGAGATAGCCTTCCATCTGAATACGAAAGACGCGACTCCGCTTCAGACCTGGCCGGAAGTCGAGCCCGACGATTGGGGGGGGTTAGGTCCACAAACACCGGGCGATATAGTATTCAAGTTTGGGCACAAGACAGAGACGATGAAGAACGTCTACGTGGCCTACTTTCTTGAAAACCTCTTGGACGGTGTCGTTGCGTGCCTTGAGAACGAGACGGCGCACGTGACGGCAGACGACGGCGATACCGGGCTCTTTCTTGAGACAGTAGTATCCACGCTGACTGTCACATTCCACACTGGCGTGCTGATGCGTGCTCAAGCAAAGGTTCCACTCCCTCGCTTCGGCACCCATGTGCTAGAAGTGGTGCGAGAATTCTGTCGTCAGTTAATTGCCGTAAATCCTCGTCTGCGGAATGAGACAGTCACAAGCAAACTGCTAGCTGAAGCGGACACACTGGAACGACTGTTGGTGAGAACGTAGCAAGTGTGCGAGTCCGGATGCGTTGAGCAGGTTCTTCATCGCGCCGCTGGGAAGTGAGCGCGCCGAAGCTTGCAACCCGGTCTTTGAGCGCAGGTGTACGGTCAAGCTTAGCCGCCAGTTCTGTCTCCCCAAAGAGTGCAATCAAGGCCAAGTAGGTAAAGGCTGAAAATGAAAAAGGATCCATTATTCTTACATCTCAAAAATCGTTTAGTGAGTGGGGTAGTATTTTCGGCGATGTTGAACGGGCAAATGCTACCTTGGGAAGATTAAGACACCACAGCATTACAATTACCATCAACGGAGAATCCTACAGAATCAAAGACAAGCTTAAACATCAAATAACTATCAACTTGCCCAACAATCCTCTCTAAAAACATTAAATCCATTCCCTCTTTAATTGAATGAAGTCTCCATTTAGTATTGCCTCTCTAATTTTCTTCATCAAATCATTTATAAAATGTACATTGTGAATTGAGGCTAGGCGGAGACCTAAAAGTTCACCGGAAATAATAAGGTGATGCAGATATGCCGCAGAAAAATTGGAACAAGAATAGCAATTACAAACCTTGCTAAAAGGTTCCTTAATGTCTTTAAACTTGCTCTTTTTTATATCCATTCTGAATTTGTTTTCAACTTTTCCCCCATCTTCTGGGTACAAAAACAATAAACCGGAGCGAGCTTGGCGGGTTATGGAAGTATTGTCAAACGTGTCAACTCCGCGCTCAACTGCTTCAAAAATCCCTTCAGGCCCTCCCCCAAGACCAAGTGCGTGTAGTGGTTTGTCGTCCGGCAAAAGATCGCTAACTAAGTCCAAAGTTCGAGAGGTTAACATCGGATCAGTCCCGATCGTTTCCCCACCAGCTGCAATTCCCGGAAATCCTGTTACGAGAATAAACTCAAGAGACTTTCTTATTTGATCTTTATTAATTCCCCCCTGCATAATCCCATATAACGCTTGAAAGGTTCCTTTTTTCCTTTTGGTCTCTAGTTCATTCCATCGAACAAAAGATCTTTCCTCCCATCTCAGTGTCCTTTCAAATGCTTCCCTTTTCTTTTTTTCACTAAAGTCTTTTCCAAGTGGCTGATCTAGGGCCATAATGATATCCGCCGCGAGTGAATGCTGTATCTCCATAGACTTTTCGGGACTTAACAAGTGGCGCGCGCCATCGATATGCGAAATAAAAGTAGCACCTTCATCTGTAATCTTTGCCACTCTTCCAGAGTCCAAAACACTTTCTTGACCTGAGGTGTCTTGTCCCACCGAAGCTTTAGCGGAGGGGGACCACAAAAACGATACTTGGTACCCACCGCTATCTGTTATGGTTGGCCCGTCCCATTTCATAAAAGGCGCAAAACCTCCAAAATCTTCAATTATTTTTATACCGGGACGCAAATATAGATGGTATGTATTAGCAAGAACTACTTGCGAACCTGCATTTATTAAATCACTGGGATCGAGTGTTTTAACTGTTGCCCGTGTTGCAACAGGCGAAAATGCTGGAGTTTGAATTGCTCCATGTGGCGTAAAAATTGTCCCAACCCGAGCACATGTTATGTTGTCCTTTCGCAGTATTTTAAAAGAAAAGTTTTTGTTTTGCATTTTATTCAGCTCTTAAAAAATAATACCCACTGTAATAATCCACCAAATTCATGTTCGAGTAATCAATTTGGAAATTATCTAAGTTCGGCGTTACTAATAATACTTTTTTATTTGCCTTAATGAAAGTTTCCAAGTCTTTACGCTTTAAAGTCCACCACTCCCAATCTTTACCTCCAAGCTCGGAAGTTGTGTACACCATCTTGTGGTTTGAGTAATAAAGAAACGACGTAAAGTCGTGATCATCAAAAACTAACTTTTCGTTTTTTAAAACCAGCTTTTTTACACGTACTCCAAGTGTTGCACCAACTGCTGATCTATCGGGATACAAATTTTCAATTTTATAAACAACAAAAATTTGTAATGGTAGTAATAGCAATAAAAGAGCTGTAATTTTATTGACATCCTTAAACAACTGATGTACCACCCGCGCAACAAAGATGGCAACAAACGGATATGCTGGCAGCAAATACCAATCCGATTCCTCGACCAATAAATTAAGGAAAAAAATAAACGAAAGTGACACGACAAACAAAAAACTTGTATTAGTTAATTTCGCAGAAATTTGGCCTCTCACTTTAATTAAATGAAGTGCTAACGGAACAATCCAGAATCCTAAATCTCTTATAAAAAATTTCAAATATTCTCCTGAAAAACTAATAGACTTTGAACCTACTTGGCTTGCTGTCGGATTAAAAATATACCAGTCCACAAAGGTCTTACCAAAACTTATAAATCCGAGTACGAAATACCACATGGAGGAAAGCAGCGATACTACTACAATTGTCACCAAATTTTTATGAAATCTTTTTTCAACTAATATTGAGTGCGCAAAAATTACTGCCAGTGGATAAAGTCCGAGAAACCAACCCTTGGTTAGATAACTCAAACCTAAAGTTATTCCTGACAATATTGAGTACCTCCAATTTTTCAAAGACAGAAGATAAAAATAAAATGTGGCAAGAGAAAAACAAATCAGTAGTGCATCTAAATTGCCATGAGAAAACCTGACAATTACCTGGCCTAAAGATAAAAGAACTAAGACCGAAATAAAACCAACTCTTTTGTTAAATAGCTTTTTCCCAATTAGGTAAACTAGGAGAAAGGAAAATATACTTGCCAGAATGGAAACTATTCTAACTTGCCATTCACCTGGTCCAATGAATTTATAAAATGGTAACGAAAGCCAAAAATATAACGGTGGCTTGTCGAAATAGTATTGTCCATTCCAAAAAGGAACTAAGAGGTTGAACTCCCCGCTTGCGAGATTTTTAATAATCTCTCCATACCAAGCCTCATCCCAATTCCTTAAAGGGAAGTCATTTAAAATATTTTGCATATTTGTACTGTTTTCAAATGGATATTTTACTTGAATCTATTATAATTGCACATCTTTAGGCCGCTCGAGTCAATTTGACTTTGAACAGGTCTTGGGGTATGATGGGTGACCCTGCTGTGATAACATTAAACAGACCGCTACAAACTTTGTTAATTTCTGTCGTTGTCTTAGCCTCAATGCTCGCAACAACAATTCTTTCGAGTTTTCGCAATAACCAAGACAGTAACAATATTGCCGGTGCTCAAATTTATTTAGCAGCTAGAAAGGATAAAAAGAATCCACACTTTGCATCTCCTTCTCCTACTCCCAGTCCTGCGCCTTCAACAAGTCCTTCTCCATCGCCAAGCCCTTCATCTGTTCCTGTCACAAGACCGATTAAAGTGGGAATCGTAGTAAACGACTATGCAAACCGTTACGGCGAGTTAAGTTCTCTTGAAGCAAGCCTTGGCAAGTCAATTTCAACAGTTTCAATCTACAAACAATTTGGTTCAAAATACAATAGCAATTTAGTTTTAGATGACCTTTCGTATATTAAATCAAAGGGAATGAAACTACTTCTTGCCTGGGAACCATGGAACCCGGAACAGGGCATGAATCAATCCGTCGACTACCTTCAAGCAATTACCCAAGGCCAACAAGATACCTACATACGCTCCTTTGCAAATTCAGTAAAAACATATGGTAGTCCAGTTACTATCAGGTTCGGTCATGAAATGAATGGAAACTGGTATCCTTGGGGAAACAAACCAACCCAATACATCACGTCATACAGGCACGTTGTAGATATTTTTAGGCAAGAAGGAGTAACAAATGTTACTTGGATGTGGAGTATTAATTTTGAGAACACTCCATACTCTCCAATTTCCAACGTTTCGAGCTACTACCCTGGTGACGATGTTGTAGACGCTATCGGCATTGACGGTTATAATTGGGGATCTTCGCAAAGTTGGAGCACTTGGAAAAGCTTTAAAGATATTTTTATACCCTCTTATAACTTTTTAACATCGACCTATTTTAAACCCTTAGTTGTCGCAGAAACAGCATCAACCGAACTTGGCGGCAACAAGCCGCTCTGGATAGAAGAAATGTTTAAAGATTCGCTTACTAATTCCTTCACGAAAATAACTGAAGTTGTTTGGTTTAATATCCTTAAAGAGACAGACTGGCGAATAAACTCAACTGACGCATCTCTTCAGTCATTTAAAACCAACATGCCCTAGCCCCTAACTACTTCTCTTTTTGCTTTCTTACATTTCTATAACGCATTACACACCCAATAAATCCATAACTAATGGTGTGCATCAAACCAGTAATATTTTTCTCGAATGGCAACAAACCACCTCCAATCGCTAGTTCAAAACGCCAAGTTGGGGCATGTAGATTCTTTCGGCAAAATTTATGATTTATTAGTAGATAGAATTTATCGCTTTATATATTTTAGAGTTGACACCAAAGAAGAAACCGAGGATTTAACTGAAGAAGTCTTTTACAAAGTTTACCAAAAAATCCAGGATTACTGCGATGAAGGACTCCCGTTTGAGGCTTGGATATTTAGGATTGCTAGAAACCAAATAATTGATTATTACAGAACCAAAAAGGACCTGAGCTCTTTTGATGATAAAATAGAGATTGAAGACACTGGCCCGACGCCTGAAGAATACACTGTAAAATCAATTTTACAAGAAGAAGTGTTGAGGGCGGTTAAGAAGCTACCTGATTCTTATCAAGAATTGATCATACTAAAGTTTATTGAAGGTAAAGATAACGATGAGATAGGGGGAATTATAAATAAACCAGAAGCACATGTGCGAGTACTTCAAAGTCGCAGCCTAAAAGCACTTAAAAAAGTCTTAGAAAAAGACAAAAAAATATGAAAGAAAACATTTTAATTACATTAAAAAGTCTCAAGGGCATGTCCGAAGCTTCTCCAAGTTCAACGTTTAAGAGAAACTCCAGAGCAAGGTTCATCGAGCGCATAAACCAAGAGACCTCTTTAGTCCTTCCAAAACGTAGTATCTCAACAAGATGGGCTTATTCTTTCGCATTTGCCGCAATTCTACTTTTCTTTACTGGTAGTACAGTATTCGCAGCACAATCAAGTCTTCCATCCGACCCACTTTATCCGGTTAAAGTAGCTAGTGAGAAAGTAGCACTTGCTCTCTCGTCCCCGATTCCTTCCCTTAAGTCAATAATTGCTGAAGAGTTGGTCAAACGGCGAGAAAATGAATATAAAGAACTTGAGAAAAACAATCGGCAAGATCTGTTAGAAAAGGCATATGACAGTTACCAAAAAAGCCTAAAAGACGCAAAAGGCGTTGGATCTACAAAAAATGAGAATGTGTTGCGACCCAACAGCCAATTAAAACAAGAAAAATCTTCTCCTGATAAAAAGATAACACCTACTGATGCGCCTAATACGCCAAAAAGTAACCGGGGAAATACTCAAAAATCAGTCACTGAAACAACCAAGGAAAATCAAAAAGACGGAGTTGGCTCAAGTGGTAATAGCCAGAAACCTCAAGACTCTAATTCAAACTCCAAGTCTAATAAATAACTTCTAAATTAGTCTCCAAGTGTTACGTTTTTTAAACTTTTTCGTTCCTATTATTACCATGCCCAAAAACAATAGAAATGAAAAAAATACTATCTCTAATAAAAATTTACACGATAATTGTAAGTTTGCTGGCACTGTTGATTGTTCTAAGAGTTGTAAAGACAATAATAAGTTGGCTTCAGGAAATCATAAAAAAACTTGTTGCAATAATCAAAAAGGCTGCCTTCATCTCGGTTGTCTTGTACGGAATAATTCTTCTAACTGCTTACACTTACTTCAGAGCACAGTTGGTAAACACTGAACCCTTCATTGTAGTTTTCAGTGTTATTTTATTTATCGCTGAGCTTCATACAATATTTCACCTTTACGGAATGTTTTATTCAATATGGCCAAGGAAATACCCTAAATATTTGCGCCTAAACAGAGATAAAGGATTGCACATAAACATGTTTGTTTGTGTTTGCGGCGAACCTGTAGAGATTGTCAGAAACACAATTCTTGGTGCAAAACAAGCTGCTCATTATTACCAAAAGTTGATTAAACCAATTCACAAACCTCGAGTAATTATCTTAAACGACGGGTTTGTTGCAAAAAAAGAAAACAGGTTTGAAATTGCAAAGCTGTGCCGTAAACTAAAAGTCGAACATATTGCCCGAAGAAAGCCTGGCGGTTTTAAAGCCGGTAACATCAACAACGCCCTTTCAAAAACAGCGTCATTAGATCCAGATAACACAATAGATATTATCTTTGACTCAGATTTTGCAGCGAAAAAAGAGTTTTTAACTGAAATAACCAAACCATTCACTGATAAAAACATAGATTTTGTGCAAAGCCCACAACGTTATCAAAATGAAGATACCTGGGTCGCCAAAGCTTCGGCTGCACATCAAATATTCTTCTTTGACTATGTTTGTCCCGCAAAGGGTTACGACAACTCCCTATTTTTATGCGGAACAAACTTTGCTATTAGGCGAAGCGCTCTTGAGTCTGTAGGCGGGTTGGATACTCGTTTTATTACCGAAGACTACGCAACGTCGCTAAATTTACATCTTTCAGGCAAAAGGGGTGTGTTTATGCCAAAAGTATTAGCCTTGGGGTTCGCGCCCACTTCTCTTAAACAATATTTCGGCCAACAGCAACGTTGGTCAAAAGGGAACTTTGATGTAACCCGCGCTTACTTAAAACAGATTCTTTTTGGTCCACTAACTATCAAACAAAAACTGCACTATATTTTGTCAGCAACATATTATCTTATTGGGCTTCGCGACCTGATACTAATGCTTGCCCCAATCCCATATTTATTTTTCGATATCCCACTCATAAAGACAAATACCATAACTTTCCTTGCATTTGTCTATGGCCCACTGCTTGTCTACAACTTTATTCTCTATACCAAAACTTTTAAGCATCCAATAAAAAGTATCGTTTTAGATATTGTTTCGTTCCCAGTCTTTACGGTAGCCTTCTTTTCAAGCCTCCTTCAAAAGAACTTAGCGTTTGTTGTTACAATTAAAAAATATGAAAGAGAAAATCCTTTCAGTGTTTACAAAATCCAATTTACAGTAGCAATCATCTTGTTGTGTGGTTTGACATTTAGTTTGCTCAGGGGAAACAACATTAGCTTTGGAACTTACGTAAATTATTTCTGGGCGATATTTGATGTTGCGTTTCTTCTTCTTGGATTTTTCCTCATTGCAAAAGAAAATTCCTATCTTGGCATTTTCGACAATGCAATAAAAAACGTCAAATCGCTACTTTCACCAAAAAGATATTTTGCCCCCGCCAAGCAATTTATTATTAAATCGACTGTCGCCCTTACAACCTCATTTACAATGTTCAATTTCATTGGAACAATAGACTCAAAAGGTAATTTTGTATTACTTCCTCAGGCAAAAACAGTACAAGTTAAATATGCAAGTTCTCAGGAACTTTTAGTCCCCACAAATGGAGTCTACTACGGTTATTATCTTCCAGAGCTTAACAAACAACCTTATAACTCACCCACAAATTTAATGGAGGGAGAAAAACCCACCTTGGTTATGTATTACCAAGACTGGAGCAAAAGCAGCGGTTTTAATAAAGATTTTGTCCAGTCGCTTTACAATAAAAATGTAATTCCTGTTATAACTTGGGAACCATGGGATTCCCAACAAACAAACACAAAACTAATTAACCAAAACGAATACTCGCTAGAAGCAATAATACAAGGGAAACACGATAATTACATTAGAGCATGGGCGAAAGGCGCAGCGAAATTTAAAAACCCATTTTTCCTTAGGTTCGCTCACGAAATGAATGGGAATTGGTACCCCTGGGGCAACGTAAATGGGAACACTCCCGAAGATTATAAAGCAATGTGGATCCACGTTCATGATATTTTTGAGCAAGAAGGAGCTTCTAACGTCATTTGGGCATGGACCCCAAACAATACGGACGAGAACGGTAACAACGAAAATGTACTTGAGTACTTCCCGGGCCATATGTATGTTGATTGGGTGGGTTTTAGCGGATTTAACTGGGGGAAGACGTACTCTTTCAACAGATGGACCTCATTTAAGGATCTATCGAAAGGAATCTATCAACACCTTGTACAGCTTAACCTACCTATAATGGTCGCAGAAACGTCCTCCGTTAGCCGCGGCGGCAATAAGACACTCTGGTTGAAAAAAACATTAACTGAGGACATACCTTCAATGAAACTTATCAAGGCAGTTATCTTTTACAATCAGGATTTTAAGGCTGCGGATTTTAGCTTAGAAAGTCAAGCAACCCACCTTGCAATCGAAAATGATATTACAAAGAATGCATATTACATTAAATATCCTCTACTCAGTTATTCAAACTTCAGGCAAGTTGCACTGTTGGATCAAGAATGAGGCTTCTGGTAAAATAGCAAGAGGGACTATCAAGTCGAAGTAATGTGCTCGTGCAAAAAGAAACTTTTAGAACATATTAACGTAATACAATAAGAGGCGTGGAAAAAGGCGATTCTGAACTAGTTCAAGATACATTAAGGGGAGTACTTTCGTCATACGAAGTACTTGTGCGCCGCTATGAAAAATTAATATACTCGCACTCCTTGCGAATTTTGAAACGTGCTCCCGCAGCAGAAGACGCGACACAAGAGGTTTTTCTTCGTGCTTTCCAAAAACTAATAACGTTTGACTCCCATCGCCCCTTTAAACCATGGCTTTACCAGATTGCTACCAACTATTGCCTTGACTATATCCGTAAAAACGCCCGCTTAACAAAACTTGAAAATACGTTTCCGGACAACCATCCTTCGTTAATTGAAAAACTAGCAAAAAGTGACGAAATTAAAAGATTGAGATCCGCCTTAAACAAGTTGCCAAGAATTTACTTTCAGCCAGTTTGGGGATATTATTTCTTAGAACTTGATTACCAACGCCTTGCAAAATCTTTAAATATTCCAGTTAACACCTTAAGAACTAGACTAAAAAGAGGCAAAGCAAGTCTATACAAAATGATGGTTGAATATGAAGTCTGAAATACTTACACCAATTGTTATGCACCGAGTTGCCGCAAGTGAAAAATGGCGAATTATTAAGCTATTTATCGTAATATCTCCATTATTTATATTTCTTTTTCTTATTTTCATATCTGCCCTATATCAAACAGTTGCATATTTATCAGAACAAGGGATTTTTGAAATACTTTTTACAATTGAATATGAATGGAAAACCTTATTGCCAGAAATGCAAGAGGTTGGATCATTCTTTTGGGAAAGTTTAGAAAAGAGCTTGCTCGTTGGAATATTTCTTTCTCCCGTAATCTTAATATTTGTGTCAAGGAAAATTGATATATTTTCGTTTCCTCAACGAATAAAAGAAATTACCAAATACGACTAAGCTCTATGCAAAAATTACCAATCTTCCTACTTACAATTATAATTTTACTTGTCTATGCAACAACACCCGTACATGCAATATCCAACTTTTTTACAGAGAAGATAAACCTAACTAGTATATTTAAAAAAGATACTTCCCGCCCGAAAGTAAAAACAGTTTTTGGGAAAATTACATCAATTTCAAATTCAGAACTTTCGCTTAGCATTTCAGATAAAAACAGAACAATAGTTCCAACATCTGGTTCAACCTCACTAAAGGACAAACGCGGAAGGTTGATTAAGTTATCAGACATGAAAGTGGGGCATAGGGTTATCGTCCGAGGAATGCTAAGTAAAAACAAGAAAGACTTTGACCAGACTTTTGAAATCAAAAACTATAATATTCCAATAAAAAGTAACAAAACCATTCTTCCGTTCCGTAAATAACTCCGCTGGGTTGTGTAAATTCCCAAATACAGTAAAATTACTGATATGAAATTATCTGTCGTCGTCCCCACTCTTAACGAGAGTAAAACTATATTAAAAGTGTTAAAAGTACTCGATTCGCACGAACTTATTCACGAAATATTAGTTATTGACGATGGTTCAACTGATAATACACCTAAAATACTAAAGGCGTTTAAAAGCAAAAAAAAGTTCACCGTTTTGACTCACTTAAGCAATCTGGGTAAAGGGGCAGCGGTAAGATGGGCTTTTAAGAAAATTACAGGAGACTTTGTAATAATTCAAGATGCTGACCTTGAGTACAATCCAAAAGAATACAAGAAACTTATTGAAAAAGCCGGCAAGAATCATGTTGTTTATGGATCTAGAATAATTTCTTCAAATCCCAAAGCTTACTTGAGAACCTATCTAGGGAATGTCCTGTTAACTCAATTTTGCAATCTTTTGTATGGCACCCAACTCACCGATTCATACACTTGTTATAAATTAATTCCTACAAAAATTGCAAAATCTTTAGATCTTTCATCTAACGGTTTTGAAATAGAAGCGGAAATAACAGCACAACTTGCAAAGAAAAAAATTCTATTGCTTGAAGTACCAATTTCCTACAAACCGAGAAGTTATGAGAAGGGCAAGAAAATAAAAGCTAAGGATGCAATAAAAGGAATATTAACTTATGTTAAGCTTCGCTTTGATTCTTTGCAATTTTGACGGTGTTTTTTGCGTATTTTTCGAAACATTGATCATATTCTTCGCAACCAAACTCCTCGTACTTTAAATTCTCGCCGATAAATTCTCGTCTTATTACTTCACAAACCGTTAGACTCAACTTCACCAATCTTAAATTTCTTTCACGAATAGTATGTAATGGTTCATGGTTGGCAAGTGCTTGAAAAGCTCTTGAATTTCTCTCGGCCGCCATATAAGCAAAAAGTGCAGATGTTTTATCATCAAAACATTTTACCAATGCCCTTTTATCTCTTTCGCGAGAAAGGTAGGCTCGTCTTATTTTAGCTGGAATACAATGCTCTGCATGGGTGAAAGCATCAAGCGCTTTTTCCATAAGATCCAAATCAACACCCCGGGGAACAATTGATAAAGTCCTAATCATCAACCTAACCAAAGCTGCATAGTAACGAGATAGAGAATAGGCGTAGTACTCCAGAAGCAGTGGTCCCTCTGCAATATCCTCGATTGTTCTTTCCTTAATCACTCTTTCCCAAGCTTCTTCGCTACCCCTGTAGCGCAACTTTACCAAATTTGGCTTTACAATTTCTTCAATATAAGAAAAATCCATCCGCTCTTCATCTAAATATTTTGTTTCTTCACAAATTTTACAAAGTAGTCCCAACCGCTTTCTATTTCCAAAATGGTCACAATAATTAAAAGGACAATTTTCAAAAAAATCATTGTCAGTCCATGGCGGTTTAACTAATCCCATACTTGTTTGATATACTTGATGATATTTTACACTATTTTATAAAATGGAACATTTAGGTAAATTGCCAGAAAAGTTTATGGAGCGTATTAAAGAAATTGCCCCATACGACTCTCTAGAGAATGTCTTAAATTCTTATTGTGTCAAAAAACCAACAACATTGCGCGCAAATACATTAAAGATCTCTTCGGACAAGCTTGAAAGCAAATTAAACGATTTCGATTTACGAACAAAACGAGCTGAATGGTACAAAGATGCATTCATTCTAGAGGGAGACGCGAATGCTTCGTTGGGAAAACTTATGGGAACAGACCTTTATCGCGAAGGATATTTGTACGTCCAAGGCCTTTCAAGTATGATTCCCCCGCTTGTGCTCGATCCACAGCCAAACGAAACAATACTTGATATTGCAGCAGCTCCTGGAAGTAAAACTACACAAGTCGCATCAATTATGAAAAACACCGGTGAAATTATTGCAAACGATTTAAGCCGCGTAAGACTTTTTAAACTTGATGCAAACTTAAAGCTCCAAGGAATAACGAATACAAAACTTACAAGAATGCCCGGGCAGATTCTTTGGAAAAAATATCCTCAATATTTTGATAGGTCGTTGGCCGATGTCCCTTGTAGTCTTGAAGGAAAATTTAATTGCAACCAACCCAAGACTTTCAATAACTGGTCAACTAAAAAAATTGAAGAACTCTCGCAACGCCAAAAGTTTCTTCTGCGTTCCGCAATTTCTGCAACAAAACCAGGAGGGATTATCGTTTACTCAACTTGCACGCTTGCGCCTGAGGAAAACGAAGCAGTAATCGATTGGATACTTAAAAAAGAAGAAGGTGTTGAAATTGAACCAATAAATATTCCAGACTTGGAAATATTAAATCCAATTATGGAGTGGGGGGGTAAAAAATTTGACCAAAGAATTAAAAATACCGCTCGTATCTTGCCGACTGATTTGATGGAAGCATTTTATATTGCAAAATTGAAAAAGGTCTAACCCTCTCTTGGAGTAACTACACAAAAAGTTTGTCAACTTCTATCTTTTGAACAAAGTTTCGAAAGAGAATACTATACATCAATAAATCCTCTGCCGTCCGCTCTCTGTCACTTTCCAAAACAATTCTAGTTTTGTTCACAAGCATGTCAATATAAGGATTAGAACTTTGGCCTTCCAACTCCTCGATCCTTTTTAATGCCTCCTTTTTAAAAACTTCAGCCATCCTTGCCGATCCCCTGTGAAGTCCCAATGCCGCTCTTAACAAATCCATCGATAGAGATTCAATAATAATTTTCGTCTCCATTTTAGAAAATCTCCTTAAAAAAATACTTAGTTAATTCCTCATATCTTTTTCTAATCTCCGTGTTCTGTATTTCATTGCTCGTATTATTATCATTCGGTCTGATATTAATAAAGGAATTAAAATCAACAACCTTTGTAGTTACATCCATTCCTCCACCCCAAACGTTAGACTGTTTTGATCCTTGATCCAATAGAATTTCTTCGCCTTCAAAATGTCTATCCATTCCGGCAGAGCAAACTTTTCTTTCAACATCAATCACGGTTTTGATATAAACATCAAACAGTTCTCTTAATTGTCCTATTTCTTCTTTTGTAAAAGGTTCTGACTTGGTAATAATCATGTGAGTATTTTGTTACTATGTCACTTTGTCACCCCAGGAGTAAACATAGGTCTTCGACTTCTTCGAACCTGAGTAGTCTCAGAACCGAAGGTCTGAGGAATGAACATAGCTCAGACTCGAATGGGCTACCGCCTCGGGATAATTACCCAAGAGAGGGATAGTGACATTTTTTAAACTTCTTACCTGAACCGCACCAACATGGGTCGTTTCGTCCCAATTCGTCCTTCGACTTAGACTGATTGGACGCTCTGGTTAGGGGTGTTTCTCCGGCAATTGGGGACACTTGCACCAATCCTGTTTGGTCTGACTTATCAGCATTAGTTTTTGCGTCCTCAACATCTATTGTTGGTTGTTGGACAATGTTTGGAATCATCCTAAAGATTCTTCGAGTAACATTTGCATCAATATTCGCCATCAAGCGATCAAAAAGTTCAAAGGCTTCATTTTTATACTCAACCAATGGGTCGCGTTGTCCGTAACCACGAAGACCAATACCCTCTCGAAGATCATCCAAGTTGTCCAAATGTTGAATCCAAAGAGTATCAATTGAAGAGAGGAATGCATATTTCTCAGCTTGACGCATCAACTCCTGCCCCATTTGTTCCTCACGTTTTTTGTAAAGATCGTCAACCAGTCCTGTTAAAAATGAAGTTATTTTTTCTTGATCTTTAAGGTCTTTAACTTTTTCAAGTAATCTTTTTTGAGATTCATCATCAAACGGCGCAATCTCCAAAAATGCCATCAACAGCCGTTCATAATTAACATTTTCACCAGCTGCCTCAGCAAACACCAAATTTACAATTCCTACTATTTGCTCTTCAAGTCTAGCTCGAATTTTCTCCTTTAGTTCCTCGCCAAGCAAAACTTGCTTTCTTAGTTTGTAAACAATTTCTCTTTGCTGATTTGCAACGTCATCATACTCAACAACCCGTTTTCTTGCATCAAAATGGAAACCCTCCACCTTTAGTTGAGCTTGTTCTATTGCACGGGAAATTAACGAGTTTTCAATCGGCTGGTCTTCTGGAATTTGTAAACGTTCCATCATTCCAGCAATTCTGTCTCCTCCAAAAATTCTCATCAAATCGTCCTCAAGTGACAAGTAAAATTTGCTTGAGCCCGGATCTCCCAAACGCCCGGATCGGCCTCGCAACTGATTATCAATTCTTCGCGACTCGTGTCGTTCAGTTCCGATAACGTATAGCCCACCGGCTTTTACAACTAGCTCGTGTTGTTTTTTCCATTCTTCATATGCTTTGGACTTCTCGTGTGTTGCGCGGTCTACTCCTGGAGGTGCGTCCGGCTCGCCTCGCTCGCGCTTCGGCGAAGCGGGCCTTTCACCGCCCAAGATGATATCCACTCCTCGACCCGCCATGTTGGTTGCAACAGTTACATTTCCTGGTTTACCCGCTTCGGCAATAATTTGTGCCTCTCTTTCATGGTTTTTGGCGTTTAAGACATTATGGGGAACTTTTTTACGTTTTAAGAATTCGGAGATTATTTCATTTTTTTCAATTGATGTCGTACCAATTAAAACTGGCCTGCCTTCCTTTCTTGCTTCGTCTGCTTCGCGAACCACCGCTGCGTATTTTGCCCTAGCTGTTTTATAAATGGAGTCCGAATGATCTTTTCTTACCATGGGGCGGTAGGTTGGAATAACAACAACATCAAGTTTGTAAATTTTATGAAACTCTTCCGCTTCAGTGGCAGCAGTCCCCGTCATCCCAGCCAAGTTTTCATACAACCTAAAATAGTTTTGGAAAGATATAGTGGCTAGTGTTTTACTTTCTTGCTGAATTCGAGCGCCTTCTTTTGCTTCCACTGCTTGATGTAAACCATCAGACCAGCGCCGCCCAAACATTAGTCTGCCTGTAAACTCATCAACAATTGTTACCTCGTTATCTTTGACAACATAGTCTCTGTCTTTTAGATATAGAGTTCTTGCTCGAAGTGCATTCTCAACGTGGTGTATTGTGTCAAAATCTTTTTCGTAAAGGTTGGTTACACCGAGAAGTTTTTCAACTTTTGCAACTCCATGTTCTGTTAAATTTGCAGTTTTTGTTTTTTCGTCAACCGTATAGTCGGTATCGGCGGATAAACTTTTGACTAACTCTGCAAACTTGTAATATTTATCTGTTGGTTCTGCATCAGGTGCAGAGATAATAAGTGGAGTCCTGGCCTCGTCAACCAATACAGAGTCAACCTCATCAACAATTGCATAATAATGTCCACGCTGAGACATTTCAGAGACATCTCCAACCATGTTGTCTCGAAGGTAATCAAATCCGAACTCATTGTTTGTTCCGTAAACAATGTCCGCCTTGTATGCTTCTTGCCGGGAACACATCTTTAGATGAGCAAGCCTCTCGTCCCCGTGTGTTGGATCGTTAAACTCGGGATCGTAAATAAAAGACTTTCCTTCTTGAATAATTGACGCAACTTTAAGTCCTAACAAATTAAAAGTTGGCCCGTTCCAGCCGGCGTCACGTCGGGCCAAGTAATCGTTAACCGTTACTAAATGAACCCCACGGCCAACTAAAGCGTGCAAATAAAGAGGGGCGACAGCAGACAATGTTTTTCCTTCTCCCGTTTTTTGTTCTGAAATCTTGCCCTCAAAAAGCGCAATTCCGGCCATCAACTGTGTATCGTAGGGCCGTAGTCCGATTGCGCGGCTTGAGGCCTCACGAGCAATTGCAAAGGCTTCAGGTAACACTTTTATTAAGTCTTCTCCTTTTTTAATTCTTTCTTTGTACTCGAGAGTCTTTTTCACAAAATCTGTTTCTTTTAACTTCTCGAATTTTGGGGAAAGTTTATTTATTTCTTCAACAATCTCAGAGAGTCTTTGAACTTCTTTTTTATTGGGATCAAATAGGCTTGAAAATACATTTATCATATATATTACGGCCGATCAAATAATTCGTGACACAAGAAACCATATGAAATCTTGCGTTTACAAGATTGATTCTGACTGAAAGTCATATGAAATCTTGCGTTTACAAGATTGATTCTGACTTAAAGTCATATGAAATCTTGCGTTTACAAGATTGATTATACCATTTGAAGCTGCCTGGAGATATCACTAGTGTCAAAAAAACAGGAAAAGCCCACATCTCATTACCAAAAACTTTTACTTTGCGTGGGCCCATCCTTTCTCGAGAACTTATCTCTTCTTTTTCTTTCCTGCCTTCTTCTTTTTTTTGGCTGCCATTTTCATCACCTACCTCTCTTTTTCTCCAAAACGTTTTAAAACCCTTATATTTCTATATTACAAGTGCAAATGTTCTTTTGCTTAAGCACTTGTAAGAAAAGAACAAAGAAAAAACAGGGTTTTGATTTACGTTCTGCATTCACTATGAAGCAAAATAAAAACATGTGTCAACCCATTTTATTGTGCGCAAGAGGAGCAAATAGGAGCGATTTTTCAAGCCGTATCTAGTTTAAAAAGATTATAGCACTCGCAGATCCATTCTGATAATCTTTGTACCACTTTGTATTATAAAGATCCTACCAAAAAACTCATTCTTTGAAGCATAAATATACAACATTTGCTTCTGGATATACGCGCAAAATTGACGAAAAATTTTCGCGTAATTTACCTTCAAGAGAAAGTGCGTCATTTTTTTCCGTTTGAGTAAACAAATGATTAAACGCTGCAACGCCACTTTTTTCAAGCAACTGGTAAAAAGCCTCTACAAACTTTTTCCCCATGAATTGTTCTGGCATTTTTGGCCCTTTGTACAAATCTATAAGTACAAAGTCGTATTTTTTCTTTGTGCTTTTAACAAATTTTTCTGCGTCTTCTATTTCTATTCTTAAATTTTTTACCTTATCAAGGTCCAAATACTTCTTTCCCATGTTAACCATCTCACAGTCTATGTCAACTGCTGTCATTTGGGCATTTGGCCAAAGGCCCGAAACAACCTCCGTAATCGACCCTCCTCCAAGCCCTAATATTAGTATTTCCCCAGCTTCCGCTTTGTCCTTCTTCAATCTTTTTAGGGCGGTTTCCCAAACCTTCTTAACAAGCCATCCGCTTTGGCTTACTCCACCAACCAAAATCCGTCTTCCTTCAAAGGTTTGGACAACTTGAATTTTGCCGTTGTATGGAGACTCAACTTCCTCTAATATTTTTATAAGTTTAAACATATCCTTTTGCTTGAAGCTTAAACAGCCTAGTATACTTTCCGTCCAATTTCATTAACTCCTCATGTGTCCCTTGCTCAATTACCTTTCCCTTGTCGACAACTAAAATTTTGTCGGCTCGTCTGACTGTCGAAAATCTTTGGGACACAAAGATTAAAATTTTAGACTTTGATTTTTTAAGGAGTTCATTAAAAATTTTCTCTTCTGCCTCCGGATCAACGTTTGACGTCGGCTCGTCGAGCACTAAAATATCAGCTTTTTCGCGAAACAACATTCTCGCTATCCCAAATCTCTGCCACTGACCTCCGGAAGGTTGCACACCCTTGTCAAATTGTTGATTTAATGGATTTTCATACTTTAGCGGCAAACTTTCTACAAATTCGTCAATATCTGCTTTTTTAGCTGCAACCTTAATACCTTCAATGTCTTTCATCCGCTCCACGTCTCCAAAGCCTATTGTGTCGATAACTGAAAATGGATATGTTTCAAAATCTTGGAATAGGACTGCAAACCGTTTGTGATAATACTCGTAATTTAACAACCTAACATCTTTGCCGTCCAACTCAACAGCTCCTTCAGAAGGATCATAAAAACGCGTAAGAAGCTTTATCAAGGTAGATTTTCCAGCGCCGTTTTCTCCAACTACTGCTATCCTTTCACCTAACGTTAGATTAAGATTTATGCCTTTCAATATCCAATCCTTATCTTCTGCGTATTTAAACCACACATCTTTAAATTCAATTCCGTTAACAACCTTCTCTACTTTTTCCCCATTTTCGTTCACATTCATTTGAGGTTTAAGATTCATAAACCAATGAATGTCCTCAACGTAAACGTAGTTTTCATATATTTCCGAAAAAGAGTTAAATAGTGAACTGAAGTTTTGTCCGACAGAAAGCAACGCTCTTAAAAACATTTGATATGAACCAACGGAAATCTTTGTAGTTATTACTAGGAATGCAAAATAAATGTTAGTGCCGCCGTAATAAAACAAATAAGGAAAATATGTCCAAATCCTGGATTTTTCTCTTTTGGCTCTAAGATTTTTGTCCTCTTCCAAAAATTCATTCGAAATATTTTTCATCCTATTTACAAGGTGACCTTGAAGAGAAAGAATCCTTAATTCGCAATATCTTTTTGTCTCTTGAAGGTAGCTTGCAAGCCACCCGTAAATTCGATAACGAAGTGATTGCTTACTATCTAGTTCATATCCCTTTTTAACGTAGTCTCTGTCAACTAAAATTACCGGAAAAGTTACAAGCGCAGCCAGAACAACTACTAGTGGGCTCAAGAACAAAAGAATTCCAGCTGAAGAAATTAGTCCTAATATAGATCCGGGGATGTCTGTCAACGACATAATCAAGCTCCATCCTCTGTTTCCTGATTGTCGCTCGATTTTGTTGTACCGATCTTGAAAAGTTGGATCGTTAATAGTTTGTGCGTCAAGAGTAGCCAACTTCTCACCTAACATTATCTCCACTCGGATATTAAACGCCCGAGAAGCTACTTGCTTTGCATATGACTGAATACTTCCGATTACATTTCTAATAGTCTCTGCTAGTGCCCTTGCTCCAATCAAAAGAGCAAGGGGATAGATTGCGGCTTGCCAATTTGAGGTTCCAATACTCCCAACCAGTTTGTCTAAAATAAGTTTCTCAAGATAAAAAATAGGGAGCGACAAAAAACCAAAAAAAGAACTGAGTGCTAAAACTAAAATAGTAAGCCGTGGATTAATATTCCAAAGTATCCCAAACACTTCCCGGATAGTAAAAAATATTTGGGCAAATTGTTCGCGGTAGATTAGTGGTGGCAAGATTTTCTTGATCACCCTGTTATGATAGACCAACCCCAACCGTAAAGTAAAGTCTTTCTTTCGGTCTTTTTTCGGTGTAGAATAGATGTGTGCAAACTCCACTTGCTGAAAAATTGAGGCCAAAAGACTTTCCCGCGTTTGTTGGACAAGAACATATTGTTGGCAAGGATGGAATCGTCAGAAAACTTTTAGACAACGCAAAAGAAACCGGCGTTTTCCCTTCACTAATTTTTTGGGGACCTCCGGGAACCGGAAAAACAACTTTGGCAAGACTTATTGCGAGTAAACTTAGCAGCCCGTTTTTCGAGTTTTCAGCAGTGAATGCCTCAACTAAAGATATTGAAAAGGTTATTCCCAAAAACACAGCAACTTCGTCCCAACTAGGATTTGGTGAAATTTCACCGACCATAGCCAAACCTCCAATTATTTTTATCGACGAAATACACCGTTTTAACAAAGCCCAACAAGATAAACTTCTTCCGCATGTTGAAAAAGGAAGTTTAGTCTTTATTGGTGCAACGACTGAAAACCCTTCATTTGAAGTAATTGGACCACTACTTTCCAGAACTCGGGTGTTGGTCTTAAAGCAATTGACCGAGGAAAACTTGCAAGCAATTGCAGAAAAAGCAATTAAAGAACTTGGGGTAAAAGTTGACGATGACGCATTATCCTTTTTGTTGGTCGCGTCAAATGGCGACGCCCGATCCCTCTTGAACACTTTGGAGATAGCAGCTCAAATTAGCAATAATAAGCAAGTATCCTCAACAATTGCAGAACAAACATTGCAAAAAAGATATTTGTCGTTTGATTTAAAAGGCGAAGAATACTACAACACGATTTCAGCACTTCATAAATCAATTCGGGGCTCTGATCCTGACGCAGCTTTGTATTATTTGGCACGGATGCTCGAGGCCGGACAAGATCCTTTATATATTGCGCGGAGGTTGATTCGTGCTTCCGCTGAAGATATCGGACTTGCCGACCCCCAAGCTTTGATTTTGGCTAATTCAGCTTTTGAGGCATGTAACAAAATCGGAGTGCCGGAATGCAATGTAATTTTGGCAGAAGTTGTAGCCTATTTAGCAAAAGCCCCAAAATCAAACGCCCTTTATATTGCTTACGGCGAAGCCGCTAAAGATGTTCATGAATTTGGGAATTTGCCAATTCCGATGCACATACTTAATGCACCAACAAAGTTGATGAAAGAAATTGGGTACGGCAAGGGCTACGACTACTCCCACAGTCCAAAGGGTGAGAAAAAAGAGCAAATCGAGTATTTGCCCGACAGATTAAAAGGTAAAAGGTACTTAAAATGAAAATAATCATCTATTAAAATCAAGTATTGCCAGTTTAAGCGCAAGTTGGTTCATCGGTTTACCTAAACCAGTTTGGGGCGTGCAATAAATAACATTTTGGACTCTGCACCCTTCTTCGGTTGAATAACTGATCCCGCAACATCCTTCTTGAAAATGCCCTGGTGTTAAATTCATCCAGGCCACGAACAGAGCGAACAAAGCTATAATCAAATAAAATATTTTCTTGATCATTTTGTACTTTCACCTCCAATTTTATCTTTTCCCACATAAGAAACTAGTATCTCAGGAACCTTAACAGTTCCATCTTTTTGCTGGTAATTTTCCAAGATAGCTATCATCCCACGCGAGGTTGCAACAAGCGTACCGTTTAATGTATGGACAAATTCTGTTCTGCCTCCTCTCTTAAACTTGATATTCAAATTTCTTGCTTGGTAATCTGTTGTATTTGAAGCTGAGATCACCTCGCCCCAATCACCCCGCCCTGGCATCCAAGCTTCAAGGTCGTATTTTCTTGCCGCTTGCGCGCCTAAATCTCCAGTACACATCTCAACAACACGATACGGAATTCCTAAACTTTCCCAAAATTCTTCTTCAAGACCTAATAATTCTTGATGCATCTCTTGCGACCCCTCAGGCTTGCTGTAGACAAACATCTCAACTTTTGTAAATTGATGAACCCGATAAAGTCCTTTTGAGTACTTACCGTAAGACCCCGACTCCATTCGAAAGCAATGGGAATAACCACCATATTTTTTAGGTAATTCTTTTTCATTTAATGTTTCGTCGGCGTGAAGTCCTGCCAAAGTAACTTCGGCCGTTGCGATTAGCCCCAAGTCCAGCCCTTCAGCTTTGTAAATTTGTGCCTCAGGCCCTCGAGGTAAATAGCCTGTTCCCAAGTAATACTTTTCTTTTGCCAAGTCAGGCGTAATTGTCGGAGTAAAACCCTTTTTTGCTAAAAAGTTTAGTCCGTATTGAACCAAGGCCAACTCAAGCAACACCGCATCATTTTTTAAATAGTAAAAACCGGACCCTGCTACTTTTGCTCCAGCTTCAAAATCTATAATGTCCAACTTTTTTGCCAGTTCAACGTGGTCTAATGGTTCAAAATCAAATTTCGTCGGCTCGCCCACAGTTCTTAAAACCTTATTTTCACTTTCGCTTTTTCCTTCCGGAACATCATCAAATGGAAGACTGGGAATACCTTGAAGAACTTGGTTAAACTCTGAGGTTGCGCTTTCCATCTCGGTCTCGAGAGATTTTAATTCTTCCTTAATCTTCTTTCCTCTTTCTTCATCTTCTTTTGTGCGTTGTGCACCTAACTCTCCAAGCTCATTTCGCTCTTTTCTTAAATCTTCAACCTTTTTTAATAGCTCTAGCCTCTTTTCGTCCAGTTCCAAAACCTTATCAACAATACCCACGTCGTAGCCCTTTTTTTGGACACCAATCTTAACCTTTTCCGAATCTGTTCTTATAAGCTGAATATCAACCATAGACGTAGTATAAGCAAAGCTTGTAATATGCTTCGTGCACTACGCAATTATACCAAAATTATTGAATTGAGGTTAATTGCCCGTAAATATTTTTAACTCCAGACTCCAAAATTAATTTCTCGTCACCCATAAGTCCCATGCCCATACTCTTGAAATCAAAAACTTCTTGAGCCAATTCGTTAATCTCACTAATCTTTATCGAATTTGCAATCCTTATGTAATCTTCGGGAACGTACATCTCAAGCTCGTCAAGCATAAGTCCCAAGAAATAATCAGCAATTTTTCTAGGATCCGAAAAATGCATCTTGGAGTTCATGTTTAAATAATTGATTGCCCGCCTGAAATCACTTTCTTTAAATCCATTTTTCTTTATACCGTCCAGCGTATTAAATATTTCATCCATGCTTACTTTTAAATTTTCTGTACTCGTTTTACCCACAACGTCAAAACTTCCAACATATGGCCAAATCGAGCGAACCGTCCAAATAGAGTAAACCAGTCCCAATTCCTCTCTCAAACGTTGATAAAGAACTGATGTAAATCCTCCCCCAACCAAGAAACTTAAAACGCCTAAAGACAGGAGTTTCTTTATGTCGTAATCTTTTTGCCCTTTCATACTAAACGAAATACCAATATTTACCTGCTTGCGAGGCTGATTAAAAATATAATAAGTAGGATTGATTTTTTCTAATCTTAAGTCATTATCTTTAATTACTTTTCCATCCTTTTTCCAAGACCCAAACGTATTATTTAGTAAATTTTGGGCCATCTCCTCGTCTATATTTCCAGCGATTGCGATTTTAAAATTGGGTGGGATAAAATATCTGTTGTAAGTTTCCCAAATTTTTTCTTTATCAAGGGCAGCAACTACATTTTTTTCTCCAAACCCAACACGAGTGTAAGGATGTTTTTCTCCCCATCTTGCTTTTATATACCCGTTCCTAAATTGATTTTCAGGAATATCCCAAAAATCTTGTTGTTCTGTCAATATTACTTGCCTACTGTTTTCAATAGCACGGTCGGGAAATATAGGATTCGAGATCATCTCATATGCATTTTCGAGTGCTTCTTTTACTTTTGAGTCTGGAGCAAAAAACCAAAACTTTGTATCAAGCGCACTAACCGATGCGTCGTGTGAGGCACCTATTTCCTCAAAATTTAGCGCAACATCCATTTGAGTCGGATATTTTTTACTGCCTTGAAAAAGAAGGTGTTCTAAAAAATGGAGTGTTCCAACTTTATCTTCGTCCTCGCTAGAACTCCCCGCCAACATCGCTACTTGAATAGAAACAGCTTCTACCTCCTTAATCGGATATACAACAACTTCAATTCCATTATCTAAATTAAAGTGAGAAAATTTTCTTTTTGGAGACATATACCTTTTTCTACTGTCATTCCGGCGGATGCCGGAATCTATAAAATTCATATAGATCCCGGATCAGGTCCTGGATGGCAAAGCCTACAAGCCTAAATCATCTGACCTTTCTTGCATCGCCCCAAGTGCAACTGCAATAAATTCCGGCAAAGGAATTCCCAGGCGAGTATCACATTCTTCAATTTGTCCACGGGTCACACCAGCAGCAAAACTTTTTTCACCCCACTTTTTCATAACAGCTTTTACTGTAACCATTTGCAACTTGCTTTTTCCTTGCCCCTCCGAAGCCAAAGGCGAAGGGGGGTCGGGGCGCACCAGCGCAACTGCAACAATAAATCCCGTCAACTCATCACAACAATATAAAGCCCATTCCATTTTGGTTTTCGGCTCAGGATTACCCTCAATATATCCCCAACCGTGGGCTAATATTGCATTTATAATTTCCTCACTCACACCCGCTTCCTGTAACCATTTTGCAGCCATTTTTGTATGTTCTTGGGGTTTGTCCTTGAACTCTTCGTAATCCGCGTCATGCACCAATCCAGCAATTCCCCAGGTTTCTGGGTCACCACCTAAACGTTTGGCCAAAGCCCTCATTACAGCTTCTGTTGCATAACAATGCTTGCGAAGATTTGGAGACTGCATATGTTCGTGTAACAATTTTAGAGCCTCGTCTCGTGTCATAATACTTCCTCCTTACTCTCAGCTGCTTCCATCAATCTTTTGACAACCACATCTTTGGGATATTGAAGCAAAAACCAGGCTGCCTTTGGACCTGACTCGCGTCCCGTAAATGCTATATAAATTGCAGAAAATGCCTCCTTTGCTCCGAGTTCCAACTCTTTAGACAAATTGTATAATTTTATTTGCAATTCGTCAGCAGTATTTTCTTCTCTTATTAATTCAGCGACTCGAACGAGATAGTTTTTTTGTAAATCGGTTAGATGTTTTGCAACGTCAGGTAGTGTTTGAGCCATTTGGAAACTTACCTCTTCGGGCGCATAATTTTTTAGCCACACACGTGCATATCTTTCCCTCTCTTCCAATATTTCCTTTTCAAAAGAAGTAAGCAGTTCGCCTTTTAGTTCATTAAATTTGTCTACTAAAACAATGTTTGGAAGTTGGATGTAATTAACAACATCACGAAACCGTGATATAAAAGTTTTTTCTTTTGGAGGCAACACACCTGTTTGAGAAAACTCAAAAGTTCGCGATAAAGTCTCGTCAGATCCTTCGACGTAAGCATTCCAAGATCGATCATATTCGTCAAACAAGCTTGAAATTGCAAGAGTCCCTGAAGGATCAAACTCAATTGCTTCTCGATAGTCGGTTTTTGAAAATAGAAACCTGCCAACGTTCGGGGGAAGCACGCTTATCAAATCTCGAGCCTTCAAACCCAAGCCTTTGGAAGACGACATTTTTTTACCTCCATAAAGAAAAAACTCATATGGCAAATTGTAAGGTTCCGGGTAGTTTGTGACTTCCTTGCAAATCTCTCGTGCAATGTCCCTTGAACCTCCAGCTGTTGAATGATCTTTTCCTGCCCCTTCAATAGTTATTCCCAACACCTTCCAGTGTGCAGGCCAATCAACTTTCCACAGAAGTTTACCATTTCCATCAAAGGGACTTATTCTACCTGTATTGCCACAACCTTTAGCCCAAGTTACCATTTCTGGTTCGCAAACATATTCAACGGTTTTTCCATCCCACCCAACCACTCGTGTCGTTCCGAGCTTTCCACAGTTTGGACAAATAACTTGGAAAGGATACCAATTCTCGTCTCCCTTTTTACTACCACTTACTCGCTTATAGATTGCTTTGATTTTGTCCGTACCATCCAAAGCTTCTTTAATCACCTCATTAAACTTCCCTTCGTGATACATATCCCATGAAGATAAAAACTTTGCTTCCATCCCAAGGTCAGTCAATACTTTCTTAAAATCATTTGCAAAGAACTCAGCAAAGCTCTCCAACTTTCCATTAGGTGATGGAGCATTGCAAAGAGGAAAACCTAAATATTGTTCAAATTTTTCTTGTAGTTCTTGAGGCAAACCATCGATTGGGTCAAAGTCATTTATTACAAATGTATATAAAGGTTTTTCACCTGCGTCCCTTATTGCTTTAGTAATTAGGTCGTGCACAAGCGGACCACGCAGCGATCCGACATGAGCAAACCCAGAAGGCGTAAACATATCATCAACTCTATAGGGTTGATACTTCCCAGATTGAATAATCTCTTTGGCTATTTTATCGGCCCAAAACATATAGAAGTAATTCTAACAGGAATCGTGCTTGAGTGCCAGAAGAATTATTCTATGGAAATGATCTTGTAAACAACCTTGCCTGCGGGAGCTTCAACTTCAACTTCTTGACCAACCTTTCTGCCAACTAACGCGCGTCCCAACGGTGATTCGTGAGAAATCTTCTTTTCTTGAGGATCTGCCTCCCATTCTCCAACAATATGGAAAACATGTTGCCTGCCGTTAATACCTACTTTAACTTTTGATCCTAAAGATACCTCAGAACTATTACTTGAAGATTGCTTTACAACCTCAGCAGTCTTTATAACCTCCTCAAGCTCAGAAATTCTGTTATCCAAAAACTCCAAAGCTTCTAGAGCGTTGTGGTAGTCATTGTTTTCAGATAAATCACCCATCGAGCGAGCATTGGCAAGCCTGTCCACAATTCCTGGACGTTTGTTTTTTAATTCCTCCAGCTCCTTTTTAAGCTGCTCGAAGCCCTCCAGGGTTAACCTTTTTCTTTGATTATAGTTGATTTTTAGCATTTTCCTTTAAAACAAAAACAACCCGCGAAAGGTTGTTAATCCTAGATAAAATGTATGTCCTTGCTGATACTAGATAATTAGCACATGGAAGTCAAGTACCAGTAGAGTTTTGTGGTATTAGAGAATGGATTATACTCCAAAC
>MHCC01000002.1:376-37176 GCA_001816475.1 Candidatus Blackburnbacteria bacterium RIFCSPLOWO2_01_FULL_40_20 | reverse complement strand
TCGTTCACCTGTAAAGTGTATACCATGTGCTGACCTGCCTACACCTTTTGATATTTTCTTCCTTGATCTCCCTTTAGGACAATTATATATTGATAATATGGACTCGAGCGGAGAACGATCTTTCGGGCAGGATCCGACTGAGGGAATATTAAAATTTTTGGCAATTGCAGTAACGGTTGTCGCGGTTGCAGTTCTTCTATGGCCATTTTTGGTAAACAGCGGGATGATCATGAAGGCGCATGACATTCTTTTTCAACTAGTTTTTACAAGACAATTTTCGAGTGCTTTCTTGGACGGACAATTTCCTATAAGGTATGTTGACACATATTATCCTGGAACAGGAGTGCCCCAATTCAACTTTTATCCACCAGGTTTCTACTATTTGTACTTAATTCCCAAACTATTTGGCCTTCCTAATTTGGCAGCATTTAATTTTATTTCATCTCTGTTATGGCTATCGTCGGGCTTTTTTATGTATTTATTCTCAAGAAAACATTTTGGAGTTTTGGGTGGATTAACATCGGCCTTGTTATACGTTTTTGCTCCTTACCATATTCTGCAATATTACGTCAGAGCTTCTATGGCCGAATTTACTGCGATCTCGCTTGCACCAGGTATATTTTGGGCCCTTAATTCCTATTGGGAAAAGCAAAAGGGCAGATATTTTTTCGCAACAACAATAATATTTGGAGCTTTTTCACTTTCACATGTTTTAACAACTGCGATTTTTGGACCAGTGATTGTTTTATTTCAAATATTTCTTCTATTAAAATACAGATCAAAAAAAATATTTATATCTTCCTCCGTATCGCTCCTTTTTGGATTTTTAATTTCTTCTTTCTTTGTTTTGCCAAGTATTTTCGAAACCAAATATACACAATCGCAAGGAACATTCACTGGAGCTGGTAGCTATCACCTTCATTTTGTATGTCCTTTACAAATATTTTCAAACAAGTGGGATTATGGACCATCTTTACCTGGTTGTGAGGACCAAATGTCTTTTCAAATAGGAGTCGTTCATTGGATTTTGTTAATAATATGTATAGGGTTATTAATCAATTTCTTAATTCGTAAAGGCAAATTTGAGTTCGTTCACTGGTTATTAATTTCATCTGGAATAGGGTTAGTAATTTCCATTTTTATGATGTTTGACATTTCAAGCTTCGTTTGGGAAAAGCTGCCCTATTTTGGTTATTTTCAATTTCCTTGGAGGTACCTGACCTTAATAATATTTTGCACATCTGTTGTTGGAGGAGGAATATTTTTGTTTATCAAAAACAGCGTACAACGTTTATTGACTTATCTAGCTATAGTTATTTTGGTTATTGCTTTTTATTCAGGGTATTTACATCCCGCCTATTACATTCCAGAAAATATAATCAACTACAATAATCAAAACTTCCTTAAAGGATTAGAAAAAGACGTGGGCGATCATGAAATTATTCACAAGAGTGTTCCGAGTGGACTCTATTACAAGGATGTTACAAAAGTATTGCCAAAGTCTTTTATTGTTCCGGCCTCTGAAGTGGAGGCATCTTCGGGCAAGGCAACATTTTACAAAACTGATTTGAAAGCGAATTACAAAGTATATGGAATAAACGCGCAAGAAGATTCTTTGTTGCGGTTCTATACAAACTATTTCCCAGGTTGGCAAGTTTATATGGATGGGCAAAAGACCCCGTTTTCTTTCAAAAATGAATATGGCTTTATTGATGTTAGTGTCCCTAAAGGGAATCACGAAGTGGTATTGTCATTTGAGGATACGCCAATTAGAAAAGCGGGAAATTTAATTAGTCTGTTTTCATTTTTTACAGCTCTTTTTGTAGCTTTCTTCATGGAAAAAAAGATGCGAGTAAAAGAGCGGGATTTCACAATTGCATAGCTTGCGAAGCATATTGCAGCTCCGCTTCTATGGCCACTGGTGCTACGCGTTATCAGATGGACCATAATAAACTCCCTTTGTTGTTCCTCTTTTTTTGATGAAACCAGAGTCTGCTAGTTTTTTGAGGTCGTAGCGCAGAGTCCTTTCGTTAATTTTGGGAAATCGGCGGCGGATTTGGTCAAAGCCAACAAGTTTATGATCTTTAACAATGTTTAAAATTTCAGCTCGTCGGGGAAGTAGTGTATCTTCAATTTCCGCTTTTTGTTTTGTCAACACCTGCGTTCGTGCCTCTTCTGCCGTTTGCGCCAAAGCTCGCAACATAAATTCCAAATAGTCGCTTATATCTTTTTCTGGTTCTTCAAGCGAACGGTAATATTCCGATCTGTGGCTGTCGAGATATTCTTCAATCGACGTCAGTGATTTCATTCCATATCCGCCTTTTGCCAGAACTGCTTGCAAAAATAGGCGGCCAACGCGTCCGTTTCCGTCCAAAAAAGGATGAACTTTTTCAAATGTGTAGTGGGCGATACAAGCCCGAATTGGAATAAAAGGCTCCTTTGGACTGTTTGCATATTTAAGCAGCCGGTTTAAAAGAGGTGGAACTTGAACAGGGCGAGGTGGAAGGTAGATTGCAATACCAGCTGAATTAAAGATAGCCTCGAAGTTAGTTCTAAAACTTCCTAAGTTTTGTTTTTCTATAAGAGAATTCAGAGCCAGCTCGTGTAAATTTAAAACATCTTTGATTGTTAAATCTCGTGCTGCTCTTTGATGAATCCAATTCAGAGCTTTCAAAATGTTATAAACTTCTACCTTCCTCTGGTCTTGGGAAGGGAGCCGCGATATTTCGTCCAAGTCGATTGTGTTGCCTTCGATTCGAGCAGAAAACAATGAACTTTTTAAAGTTGATCGGCGTCTTATGTTTGCTTCAACTTCTGGTGGGATTTGGATTGAGTTGATGACTTCTCGCGAGCCCTCAATCGATTGCAAAAGTTCAACAATTTTTTGTGTGAGTGTGTATTTAGGAGGAATTAGCATATCCTAACATTACCAGATGTTTCCATATATTACCAGATATTGCCATATATTGCCTAATACCACCGAATACATCCGTGTATTGCAATGGTGTTTGTATTGTGATTAAAATGAATTCGAAGTAATGGAAGAATCAGGTGAACAACTACCAGTAAAACAGGCTGCAGTGGATCCTTTAAAAGGAAAGATTGAAAGTTTACTTCAAAAAAGAGTTACCCGTCGAGACTTTATGGCTGGTTTGGCCGGCGCAGGTTTAGGAACTGCGGCTATTGCTGCAGTTGGGCTTCCGGGTTTTCTTAAGACCGAAGCAGAATTAAGTCACACTAGAAGTTTAATTGCAGCTCAAGCGACTAAGGAAGAACAATCGGAGCGAAAAAATTTTCTTGAGGAGTTGGAAAGGGCGAAGAATAAAAGAGAGCAGGAAGAAGTGTTAAAAGATCAGATCTTTAAGTTCTTGAATGAACAAGAGAAATTTGAGCAAGTCGCCAATAGTGGTCTGAAAAACTATACATGGAAGGTCAAGTACGAGAAAGAAAAAGACTCATCTTCTGAGGCTGAGATTGTTAAAAGCTCAAAAGAACAATCAAGCTATTTTCTCGAAAGAGGAGTTTTTTTATTAGCTTCGTGGGGGTTGTTGAAGAACGGAAAAAGCGAATACCGATTTGATCAGAATGGAAGACTACACTTTGAAGGAAGAGAATTGGCGGTGAATGAAAAGGCTATAGATAATTTATTAGCCTTTAATCTTGTAAGAGCCAGGTTTTCTGAATTAATTGAGCGCGATCCCGAGAAAAAATCTTTGCAACAAGAAGATTGCGAAAACATTTTGGGATTAATTGACCTAAGGCTGAATATCGTTGTTGATAATAATAGCTGGATTGTGATGCCACAAAGTTGGGCGGGGTCGCTTGCAAGATTTGCCTTGTTCCTTAGAAATCAAGGAATGCCCCCGCCACAACAAATATTTATTGAAAGCAATAGAGGGGGAGGACACTACGAACCTGGATATGGCAAACGTTTTCCTAATAGGGAACAGGTAATGGTGTTGGGATCGGAGACTGACGCATCGGTTATATTTCATGAAGGAGGGCATTACATTTCCGATCTTCAAAGGGCTGAAAGTAGACTGATAGGCTTATCACAAGACAAGAAATTTAGGGATTTTCAAGTTGGTTTTGAACGAACAGTAGGGAAAATGCAAAAAATGCTTTATGAATCGATCTATTTTGGCAAGTTGCCAAGCAATATTGATGAACTTGGCTGGTTTGTTTCTGGTTACTCCACAACTAATCCGGTTGAGGATTTTGCTGAAACTTTCAGCGAGTTTATGTCAAATGGTCCTGTTTTTTTACAAAGAATAGAACAACTTAGGAAAAGGGACCCTCGCGCAGCTGGAATTCTTGAGGCAAAGTACGAGTATATGAGGACTGAGTTAGCTCGAGGGAACGAGTTCACCTTTGAAGGGAGAGCAAAAAGGTCTGATATTGCCGGCTGGGAGAGGACAAAACTGAAATCGTTTAACAAACAAGTGAGCTTACCCGATCAGCTGGATGGGAAATTTGTAACAGAACAGCTGAGAAGAAAAGATGGCTTTAAACAGGCAGTGGTTGAAATTATTGCGCCTAGAGGCAATTTTGGTTACGCTATCACTTTGCTTGATCCTCAATTTTGGACGGATACTTTAGGGGAAAATGTTAGGGAAGTTGAATCTGTTTCCGGGCTATACGCAATTCCCCATTATGAATTGAGAGGGAAAATTAATCTTAAAATTTCGCAAGCAGATTATTTTTTGGATACAACAAACAGTGTTTCGATTGGCAGATTTATCGAAACTTTGCCCAAGGTGGGAATATCCACCAGAGACATAACGCCAAAGAAAACTGCCTACACAGAAGAATCGTTGGAGCTGTTCCAGCATTTAGGTATCGAACCTGCAAAAATTCAACCTGGATTCTGGAATTCTGTATACCCGCCCAACTTTATTGATAATGCAAATAAGCTCTACTTGCATTTCCAGCAAGATGAAAAGAATCAAGAATGGAAGTTAGCCCCGCTGGATGTTCGCAAGGTGAGATTGCACACAAAATCTTTGGTTGGAAAAACAGAGAATTATTTAGGGAGTCATATTTACAATCCAGTCCAGCTGGGATCAAAGGATGTGGTGGTTGTTTTAGACTGGGAAGGGAAAGTTCAGGAAATTCTCACTAATGACCTCTAGGCCTTTCTTGCATGAAGAATGTGAAGCTGATATAATGATGATTAGAACAAACAGCCTAGAACAAAGGAAATAATAAAAGTTGACCTCCTAACTTTGTTGTATGTTGTTTGTCGTTTGTTGTAATTATGTACGAATTAACTGTTATTTTATCCTCCAAACTTGCCGATGCAAAGCAAAAGGCTGTTTTGGAAAAAATCGAAAAAACCGCAGCGTCAGCTGGCGGAAGTTTTGAGAAAACTGAAAAATGGGGTATACGTGAGTTTGCATACCCAATTAAGCACGAAAGTGAAGGTGTTTACTATTTTATAATCGCTAATTTGCCTTCTGATAAAGTTGGATCATTTGACAGACTTTTGCAAAACGACGACCAGATTTTAAGGCATCTTATTATTAAGACTGATAAGGCAAAAGTTAAGAAAAGCGAAAAAGAGGCAAAGAAGACAGAGACGGAGAAAGAACCTGATCCTAAGTCTAAGTCTAAGACTAAGGTAAAGTCTAAGAAGGCGACAGCAAAGAAAACAGCAGAGAAGAAAAACGCTGTGGGAAAAAAGTAATTTTCAATGAATTAAATTTAAGCATTATAAAATTTAGATTTGACTCCGATCTTATCGGAGTTGATTAAAAATTTCAAATTTCAAATTGAAAATTATCGTAGAGGGGTGGTGAAAAGAGTTGGCAAGTAGATCATTAAACAAGGTTTTATTAATAGGGAATTTAACGCGCGATCCGGAGTTGCGATATACTCCCCAGGGAACTGCGGTTTGCACTTTTGGACTGGCCACAAACAGGCAATGGAAAACTGAAACAGGTGAGACAAAAGAGGATGTGGAGTTTGTTACAGTTGTTGCCTGGAATCGTTTGGCTGAGATTTGTTCAGAATTTTTAACAAAAGGTAAGCAAGTATATGTTGAAGGCCGACTGTCTACGCGCGAGTGGGAAGGGCAAGACAACATTAAACGCAAAACGACCGAAGTTGTAGCAAACGAAGTTATTTTCTTGGGTGGAGCAGGAGGTCCGAAAGGCAAAGATTTAGATATTCCGGAAGATTTAGCAACGGCTGTTGAAAAGCCAGAGAAAAAACCTGAGGCATCTAAGGAAGAACCTAAGAAAAAAGAAAAACAAGCGGAAAAGGGAGAAGATATTCCCTTTTAATGAAATCCATTTAGTCAGGTTTCGGTTTGTTAGGTATTGGTGAGTCGGTTTAAAATAAAACCTGCAAACTGGTGACTGGTAAACTGAAAACTGATGAACTGATATATATATGGCAAAAGAAAAAAAGCGAGTTCAAAAAAAACACACAAGGCGCGTCTTGAACGCGTTCTGTCCTTTTTGTAAAGAAAAAGTTGCTCCAAGCTACAAAGAGGCAGATTTGGCGTCCAAATTTGTCAACGACAGAGGAAGGATAGTGTCACGTTTCAGAAGCGGCATTTGTGCAAGGCATCAAAGGTTGCTAACCCGCGAGATAAAAAGAGCAAGATTCCTGGCATTAATTCCATTTAGCGTTAAAGTAAGTTAATGGTTGCATTTATCGCTAAGCGAGAGCCTCTTTCAAAGTCTCTATACCCAAAATAGTCCAGTTTGCATCTCAACAACAGTATTTTGGGTTCAAAATTGTTTAACGAGAGTTGCAAGCTCGAGTTAAACGAGTTTATAATTCAGTTATTCTTAAATAAATAATGAAAGTTTCTCTTTCCAAGGTTCGACTCTTTGCGCTTATTTTGTCTTTTTGCTTCGTGTCATTTTTTGGTGGTTGGTGGCTTGGACATCAAGACGTTGTTGTAAATCGAGAAAAAATTGTTCCTCAAGTTACGATAAACCGCGCAACACCTCAAGACAAACAAAATGTGGAGTTTGCACTTTTTTGGAGTGTCTGGGATCGTTTGGAAAACTCATATTACGACAAGACAAAACTTGATACAAAGGAGATGGTTTATGGAGCAATTAAGGGAATGGTCGCGGCAGTTGGCGACCCATACACTGTATTTTTACCTCCCACAGAACAAAAGCGAACTCAAGAAGATTTAGGTGGACAATTTGAAGGTGTTGGAATACAAATTGGATTTAAGGGAACTCAGCTTGCGGTCATTGCACCTCTGGACGGTTCTCCAGCTCAAAAAGCAGGGATTAAGGCAGGAGACTTTATTGTTGGAATAAAGGATAAAGAAAAGAATGTTGAGATAGGAACTGTTGGTATGAGCTTGCCAGACGCAGTGGACTTAATACGAGGAAAGGCTGGCTCTGCCGTTACTTTAGTGCTTACTCGGGAAGGTGTGGACAAGCCATTTGAAAAAGAGTTGACTCGTGCCAAAATTGAAGTGCCTTCTGTTATTTTGACTTTTGAGGGACCCGACAAAAACATAGCCCACCTTAAACTGCTTCGTTTTGGTGATCAAACAGATAACGAATGGAACAACGCTATCAAGAAAATTAAAGATCAAAATGGCAAGGGTGTTATCCTCGATTTGAGAAATAATCCTGGTGGGTATCTTAACGGCGCAGTTACTATTGCATCTGAATTCATGTCTAGTGGCGTGGTAGTTATTGAAAGCGGTAAGGGAAATAATAAAGAACTAAAAGTTACTGGGAATCCAAAACTTCCCAATATACCACTGATTGTATTAGTTAATAAAGGAAGTGCGTCCGCCTCCGAGATAGTTGCCGGCGCAATTAAGGACTCGGGTCGTGGCCAAATTGTAGGGGACACAACTTTTGGAAAGGGTACAATTCAAGAGTCACAAGAAATTGGCCAAGCGGGCTTACACATAACAATTGCCAAGTGGTTAACGCCAAAGGGGACTTGGGTTAATGGAACAGGACTTGAACCGGATGTTAAAATAACTCAAGGAGATGACTCGGAAAAGGATAACCAGCTTGAAAAAGCGATTGAGCTTCTAAAGTAAAGCTATGAGAAGATTTATTATCACTACAGTCTTGGGCATTGTAATCCTTGTTTCTGTTCTTGGTGGTGCTTTGGCCGATCGTATATTTGTTATTAAGCCTCTTGATTATATTTTTCCTAGAATATCAGGCAGTTCACAATCTTCTGGTATTGGCCAAAAACAAGTAGTAAACGAGGAATCGGTAGTTATAAATACAGTTAAAGAATCTTCGCCTGCTGTTGTTACGATTGCAATACAAACTCCACGAAGAAGAATATTGGATTTTAACCCGTTCAGTGGCTTTGGGATAAAAGAGCAGGGAGGAGGCCAACAAGATTTAGCCACTGGATTTATTGTTTCAGCCGATGGCTTAATTGTCACAAATAAACATGTTGTTGATGCGCAAGGTTCCTATAAGGCCATAACGAAAGAGGGTAAAGAATATGAAATTAAGAAGATTTACCGTGATCCGGCAAACGATATCGCACTTTTGAAAATCGACGCAACGGGCTTGCCCGAGGTTAAACTTGGAGATTCTGAAAATTTGCAAGTTGGGCAACTTGTTATAGCTATCGGAACGCCGCTTGGAGAGTTTAGACAATCTGTAACAACGGGAGTTATTTCTGGTTTGGGGAGGGGGATAGAGGCTGGGGGTAATCCGTATGAAGGATACGTTGAACGTTTGGACAATGTTATTCAAACTGATGCCGCTATCAATCCCGGTAATTCCGGGGGACCACTATTAAACAGCAGCGGTCAAGTAATTGGTGTGAATGTGGCTGTTGCAGCAGGTGCCCAAAACATTGGCTTTGCAATCCCCATTAATGTTGTTAAGGGATCAATCGAGCAGTTCCATAATACAGGCGAATTTGTCCGTCCGTTTTTTGGGGTTCAATATCAAATAGTTTCAAAAGCTGCAGCGCTGGCAAACGAGGTTCCACAAGGTGCGTATGTTCAAGATGTTGTTTCGGGGTCGTCGGCAGACAAAGCCGGAATCAAACCGGAAGATATCATAATAAAATTTGGAGGAGAAAAAATTGAAGAGGATAAAGGCGGCTTGGCGGTTTTAGTCAATAAACATAAAGTTGGAGAAAAAGTGGACATCGAAGTTTGGAGAGATGACAAAACGATAGCTGTTTCGGCAACACTTGAAGAAGCGAAGGAGTAAGTAATTTCCCTTAAGCGATTTTGGAGTCGAGCTGTTTTGAAGCTTCCACAACTTTATCTAATTCTCCATCCACAATTGCTTCCAAGTTTCCCCAAGATTTACCAACTCTGTGGTCGGTGACACGGCTTTGAGGGAAATTGTAAGTCCTAATCTTTTCTGACCTATCCCCAGAGCCGATGGCAGTACGGTATCCTTGAATTTCTCGCATCTTTCGCTCCTCCTCTGCTTGATAAAGTTTTCCGCGAAGTAGTTCTAGCGCAATTTCCCTATTTTGTTCTTGAAAACGCTCGGTTTGGGCGGTAACAACAATCCCTGTTGGCCTATGGATTAGTCTTACAGCTGTTGAAACTTTGTTAACATTTTGGCCCCCGTGCCCGCCAGAGCGGTAAAATTGCCAATCAAGGTCATTTTGGTTCACCTGAATTTGTGATTGTGAAATTTGTGGGACAACCGCAACGGTAGCGGTTGACGTGTGAACCCTACCTCTTTTTTCAGTTGCCGGAATTCTTTGGACTCTGTGGACTCCACTCTCGTTTTTTAGTGCATCAAATACCTCATGCCCCGATATTTTTAGGGTCCCTTCGTCAACTTGCAAAGCTTTCCAACCACATTTGACTGCATACCGTAGGTACATTCGTATAAGGTCTGAAGCCCAAATTTTAGCTTCGTCTCCTCCTGCTGCCTGGCGGACTTCGAGATAGACTGTTTGAGAATTAGGATTCATAACTTTAGAAGTGTGAAGTTGCAAAGTGCAGAAGATCTAACTTCTCACCTCGGCTAGATTTGTTGGTCTCAAGGCTTCTTGTTCAAGCTTTTGTTTCTTTTTAAGAGCCCGTTTTTGTTTCTTTGAAACGATATCTTTACTTTGTGTTTGTTGCTGTTTCATCTTAAATTTATCAACTCTTCCGGCGGTATCAACATATCTCATTTGGCCCGTATAAAAAGGATGACATGCAGAACAAATTTCCACACGGATTTGTGGAATGGTTGATCCTGTGGTAAATGTATTTCCGCAAGCACAAACTACTTTTGTTTCCGGGTACCAGGTTGGATGAATATTTGCTTTCATACTTTTCTAGTTATTATACCCTTTTTACTCTCAATCGGCAAGCTTTTACTTATGGTTGGCAAGATGGTGACCGCGAAGGGGGAGATTGAGCGTTGCAAGCAGGCCAATGCCCTTTATGGCTCCTGGCTTAAATTCTGCAAGGATCAGACCAGTGATAACGAATAGCAGCCCGATTAAATATGTGGAGGGTAGGGTTTCTCCAAGCCAAACCAGTGCAAGTGGAGCAGCCCAAACAGATTGTAAATATTGGAAAACGTCAGCTTTGGATGCTTGGATTTTGGAAAGTCCTGTTTCGTAGGCAGTATAAGCAACGATTGATGAGAAAATGGCCATGTAAAACATGCCAAAATAAGCCTGTTGAGGAATTGAGGTTATTGACGGTAACTTGCCGCCCTCTAGTATTGCCATTGGCAGGAATGTAAGCGGACCTACAAAAAACGACATGGAAGCAATATGGAACGGTTTGATTCCCTCTTTTTCCCATCGCTTTGATAAAAGTACAAAAATCATCCAAACAAGTCCTCCGCAAAGTATAAAAATATTTCCCAGGAATGATTCAGAATTTGAGCGATTGTTGCCAAATATTAGTGGGCCAGTGGCGGAAATAAGTGCGCCCATTAGTGCAAATGCAACTCCAAGTCGGGCTCGATTATTAAGTTTTTCTTTTAAGAAAACACATCCGCCAATAACAACAAATAGGGGAGAAACGCTAATAAGTAAACTTGCTTCAATGGCTGAAGTTCGGGCAAATCCAGAAATGACAAAACTTAAATTAATAGTTGTGGCAAGTAAACCGGCTAAAATCATTTTAGGAACCCACTCGACTTTGATAGGGTTACGTTTTATATACCAAATAAAAATTGGTAGTGCGATTAGAGAAGTTAATGTAAATCTCCAAAAAAGAAAATTAAAAGGGTGAATATATCCCAGGGTATGTTTAAGGATTGGTCCTCCAAATCCCCAAATCATTGAGGTAATAAGAAGTAATAAATAGGCAGTTGTTTTGGAGTTCATTTAATTTTCTTTAGTAGTTGCTCTAAAGTTATATTTTCAGATTTTCCAGAGGCCATGTCTTTTAATTGTACCAAATTTTTTGCATCTTCCTCAGGGCCGATTAAAACAACAAAGGGAATACCCTTATTATTTGCATATTTTAATTGTTTTTCGAGTTTTGCTGCTTCATCCGGATAAAGTTCTGCATTAACGCCGCTTCCTCGTAAAGTTGAGGCGATTTTAATTGATTGAAGTAGCAATTCTGGGTTGAAAACTGTTACGAGAACTTTAGTAACAGTTTTTTCTTGCGACCACAATTTCAACTCATCAACAACATCAACAACCCTATCGAGTCCAATTGTAGTTCCTGTTGCAGGAAGATCCGGACCGCCTAAAGTTTTTAGTAAATTATCATATCTACCGCCGCCGGTTATTGATCCAATTTTTGGTTCTTCGACAACCGATTCGAATATCGGTCCTGTATAATAATCAAGTCCTCGCGCTAGCGTGGGGTCAAAAGAAACATTTTCGTATGCTCCCATGTTTTTTGTATACTCGATAGTTTTTGATAAAAACTCATCTGGCGAAGCACTTTTTATGTTCCCGAAAATACTTTTTGTTTGTTCTGTAGAAATTCCTTTTTGGGCCAATTCTTGTTCAACTTCTTCTTGAGTTTTCTTATCAAGCTTATCAATAGATTGAATTGCAGTTAACCATCTTTCTTTATCGATTCCGGCATTTTCCATAATCGAAAAAAGTACGGCACGACTATTAACTCTTATTTTAAAGTTTGAAAAACCTAAAGCTTTTAGAGAATCGTTGATAACTGCAATAATTTCAGCATCCGCAAGAGGGGAGGATGTGCCAACCATATCAACATCACATTGGTAAAATTCACGATATCTTCCTTTTTGCGTGTTTTCTGCACGCCACACAGGCTGGATTTGATATCGCTTAAAAGGCTTTGGTAAATCTTGATAAGTACTGGCTACACGAGCAAAGGGAACAGTCAGGTCGTAGCGCAATCCCACATTGCGTTGCCCGGGATCTTTGAAAAGATACATTAATTTTTCTGCCTCTTCGCCATATTTTCCAAGTAAAACTTCTTGGTATTCTAAGGATGGTGTTTGAATCTCGTCGAAACCATACTTTTCAAAGATACCACGCAACCTTCGAATTGCTTCGTTTCTAATTATCATTTTCTCGGGTAAAAAATCCCGAAAACCCTTTAATGTTTGTGGTTTGTCCATCTTGTCTCCTTTGATGATATCACATCATTTACATTCAATCTCAACAAATTTTTCCCAAAAGTTTGTTGCAGTTTCTAACTTATCAATTTTTACATACTCATTTGGTTTATGCGCCGTATTTTCTTCGCCAGCACCAAACGTAAAACATACTGGTTTTTTAAAACTTTCCCAAAGCATTTGTAAATCTACATAACCGCGATTTTGGGCCATGGTAAACTGTGGGTTTTCAATAAGCTTGCAAACTTGTTTAAGTTTTTCTTTGTCTGTAATCCAAGCTCCATAGTCGTGTCTTACAGAAGAACTTACAAGGGCAAGATCTTGCTCGTTCAAATATTGTTCAAACTTGTTAATAACATCTTGTGCTCTTAACTTTGCATCAGATGTTCTGACTTCAACTACGAGATCTGCAATATCTGGAATAACATTTCCTTCCTTGCCCAAAACTCCCGTATCGGGTTTAGATTGTCCACCAGAAATCCAGGCAAGATTAATAGTGCTTTTACCAAGATCAGGGCTTTCAAAGTTTGAAACATATTTCTCAAGTTTTTTGAAAGCTTGAAAAGATCCAACTATTGCGTTGTTTCCACTTGTCGGGATTGCCGAGTGCCCAGATTTACCTTTTACTTTAAAGTTAATTTCAATCAACCCCCGACACGCATTCCCAATTTCCAGCATCCCACCGTCTCCTGATGCAACCACTTCGGGTGAAATTTGATTTTTATACTTATCAATAAATCTTTTTACGCCCTTAAAATCGTATTCTTCGTCCACATAAAATAAATACATTGCCCCCTTGGTTGGACCGGATTTTTTGATTGCTGACAAAATAGCAGCAACGTTTCCTTTTGTATCTGATGTTCCCAGCCCAAAGAGTTGGCCATTTTTCTTAGTACATTCAAATGGATTTGTTTTCCAACCGTCTTGCGGGCAAACTGTGTCAATGTGATTGCAAACCAAGACCCGAGTTTGATATTTATCTTTTGCAATTACGTTAAACCTGTTTTTGCCGACATTCTGTTTTTCCACATCTAACCACGGGAATTTCTTTAAATGCCCAAACAAGAATTCGCCAATTTTCGCCTCGTTGCAACCTCCGTCAACATATGACGGAATGCAAACTAACTTTTTTGTTATATCTACTGTTTCCATATTTTGAAACGGGAGGGTGGGGAGAGCGGTTTTGGAAAACAAAAGTCTTCCGCGACGCGCTCTCCCGACCCTTTAGGGTGGTTTAGTGATCCACAGCCCACCTCCTTTTCAAGCGCTTCCAAGCCTGGTTTTCTATCTCGCGTATGAGACAAAAACCAAACAAGGTATTTTGCTTGGGGTGATCGAGGGGAATCGAACCCCCATCACAGGCTCCACAAGCCCGTGCTTTAGCCATTAAGCTACGACCACCATAAATACGACATACGACAAAATACAAACGACAAACAACAAAGAGCAAAGTTAAACTTAAACACCTCTCGCCCCATGCTTTTGTTTGACCTCCACGCAAGTGGAAAATAGTCAAAAGCAAGGAACGAGAGGTGTCTTTATCGTTCTTTAGACGAAAGAAGACCGCTCCCGCGGTCCCATCCTTATTGCCCGATGATTTATCCATCGGGCCTCTTATTCCGACTCTATCCTTAAAGGGATGACAGCGGTTGTGAATTTTTTACGGCATTCACTTTTTCCGTCGAGTATTTGGCTCGCTGCGCCCTTCGACTACTTCGACTTCGCTCAGTACAGGTTCGCTCAGGATTGCGGATCGTGACTCCGCTTTTCAGCTCGCCTTAAGGCGGCCGAACGCTTTTGATTAATTTATAAAAATATTATACCACTCATATATATTTTGTCAAGGCACAAAAGCCCCATAGTTTGACTTTTAGCAATTCCGGTGGTACAATAATACGGCATCTCGTAAGGGCCGATGGCATGCAGTTGACGCGGACCTTCTGCGGACTTCTTGATCAGAGTCCCTGGAGGTTTTTGCACAAGATGTTGTCAATGCCCTAGATACTTTCAATATCTTCTATTTGATCCAATTTTTCAGGTAATTCTTCGTCAAAAAATTGTTCTTTATCTAACCCCCCAATATCTTCAAAGTTCTCAAAATTTTCAAAGTCTACAGGATTTTCAATGTTAAATTCGTTTTCTTGTTCTGACTGTTCTTGGATTTGCGAGTAAAGGGTTAATGCTTCAGTTGGAATTGACCCGCTTGATATGCGCTGAATTGAATTTGCAACCAGTGTGAAGTTTGCAATAGCCAGGATGATTAAAGCTATAAGCGACAGTGGCCAAAGGTTTGTGGCAACAACTACTTTTGATCCCACAGCCTTGTCATGCCACCCTTGTTTATTTTCATCTTTAATAATTGACCAAAAACCTAAGCCAAAAAGGAGTAGCGAGAGTTGAAATCCAACAGTGTGTCGGAAGAAGTTCCGCCTGAAGGTGAGCAATTTTCCGTCGTTATTAACAACTCGCAATCCTGTTATTAATTTCCCTAAGTTTCCACCAAACTTACTGTTAAATATTGCGTTATAGAAAAATGCTCTAAAGATTGCAAAAGGGAGAGCGGCCAACGCAAAGTAGAACAAAAAATTTACGACCAAAGATTGAAGATTATTACTTGAAGCAACAAACATCAAGCCAATCGCGTGCGGTAAGAAAAATATAAATCTATCGGTTAGAAAAGATAATAATCTTATTTTGAAACTTGCTAAATTATTCTTTGTCATATTTTCCTCTTATTTTGATATAAGCAATTGTCCAAACAGATGCTTTAAAAGCTGTTAAGATTCCCGCAAAAAGCAAAAATCCAAAAATAAATATAGCAAGAAGAATTCCACCAACAGTTAACAACGGGATCCCTAAACTCATATTTGTTTTCAAACTCAAGAATCCCCCAACCAATAATCCTCCAATGACCATAATTGGAACACCAGTTATTATTCCTGAAAATATAGTATTAACCAACCCCAAAAGTACCATTGCCCAGCCTTTTTTCTTTGCAATCTTCAAACCTCGCTTTAGCGACGCAAGCCATTTTTCGTTTTCAATAATTACAATTCTTTGTGCCCAAATTTGAGCAAGTACTAGTTTGATGATAGCGTATGCCCAAGCAAAGAAAGCGACAACTGCCAAGATTATAAATACAAACTTTATTGATCCACCCCAAACTATTCCTGCAGCAACAACTCCTGCAACAAGAAGTGTGACGATCCAAAGAACCAACGTGGGAATTAGAGAAAGCCAAATTAAGGGCTTTATTGAAGGAAAGGCTTTTTCAGACGACTCCTGAATTGTTGGCGCTGTTCCTTTTAAGGCAGTTTGTATTGATTGAATTAGGCCTGCATTCGCCCAAGAGGAACTGATTAAAGATACAACAATTCCTGCAATGACAAGTATGAGGATTTCAATTCCAAGAAGGACATATATTCCAACAGGGATACTTGATGCGAGATTACCTACCAGGTCAGCAATTGCGCTTTGCGAGGTTGCGTCGCCAAGAACTTGAGAGATTTTATCAGGAGTAGCATCTGGGGAGGGATTCAAATATTTTTGAATGCTTTTAGTATCGCTCGAGCTGAAATTTGAAAAGTTATTAAATCCTGTTCCTGAGGCAAGACCCGCAACTGCCATTCCAAAAACCCAAAGAACTTTATACCTTTTAACCAGTTCAAAACTGCGACTGTAGAGTTCAGAAATTGTCCAATCAGTAGGCTCGATTGACGGCATGACTATCTTATTTTGTTGATCGTTGCCGTCTGCCATTTGCAATTGTTTATATGTTAACTGTATTCTTGAGTTGTATATGTTGTCAAGTTTTAAGCAAATTTTGTCATTTTTATAGATTCCGGCTCAAGGGCCGGAATGACATTGTTATGAAAGGAGGTGAAATATGAACGCACAATTTGTTGGGTTTGGAAGAAGATTTATTGCAGCTTTGATTGATGGAATAATCATAACAGTTTTTTCTTTTCTTGTAGGAATAGTTCTTGGTTTGGCTGGAGCAAACGCTCAAGGTGCTCTAAGTTATGCAGTTGGTTTGCTGTTGGGCATTGGATACTATGTTTTCTATCAATCTTCAGCAGGGCAAACATTGGGTAAAAAGGTGTTGGGGATAAAGGTGGTAGATGCGCAAGGTAACAAACCTACTGCAATTACCTTTTTCTTACGAGAGATAATAGGGAAAGCAGTTTCTGGAATTATTTTAGGGATTGGTTATTTGATGGTACTTTGGGACGGAAAGAAGCAAGCTTTGCACGACAAGATTGCAAGTACTTACGTGGTAAGGGTCTAAGAGGTACTTATTTTTTGTCATTCCGGGCCATTTGGCACTGAGTGGTTCGACAGTCCTGAGCTCACCGTCGAAGGGCTCATGGCGAAGCGCTTGACCCGGAATCTATATTATGTAGATTCCGGCGTTCGCCGGAATGACGTTGATATAGATTCTGGCTTTCGCCAGAATGACAGTTACTCTTGCGTGGCTGGGAGACGCTTTTGGTTAAGGTGAAGGTGAAGGTGAAGGTGAAGTAGACGGCTTTAGGGATGGCTTTGGGCTGGATTTTTGTAAGCCCAAAGCTTTTCCATTTAAAATATGGACTCTTAGGGCATTAATTGTGTCCTTTGTTTTTTCATCCATTGTTCCAAGTACAACAATTCGGTCTCCAGCTTCAATATCTTTAATGTTCAAGGTCGAAGGTTCTTCAACGCCTTTACCCGTAAAATTAGTTTTCTTTGAGGTTTGGATTGTCCAAGACTTTTCGTTTTTGGGATGTTTGATACTGATATTTCCCTTGTTGACCTCTTCAACGAGCCCGAAAACAGACTTTTTGGTAAGAGCTGGAGACTTGTCGTAAGTCAAAATTCTTTTTGCTTCAACAACACCACTTGTGTTTTTGTTTCCAAGCGCGATCGTATAATCTCCAATTACAAGTTCTTCAAACTTAATGTCAGATTTTTTACCCTTATTAAATCTTGAATAGGTTGTGTCAATTGTTGTTGCAATCATTGCGACTTTTCCGCCCTTAGTTTTAATTTCAAGAGTGCTGTCCGCAAGTTGGTTAAGTGTGCCAATAACCGCCCTTGGTTTTTTGATCAGGTTTTCAATGGTTTCGCGAACCTTATCGCGGACTGAAGCTTTGGCACCACTAACGGAAGCTGAGGTCGAGGAGTCCTCTTGCGCGAGTGCCAAGGTGGGTGTCAGAAAGATTACTGCTTCGATAATCAACAACAAACAACATAAGACATACGACATACTTTTCATTGTCCCACCTCCGTTGAGTATACAACAGTCAGTTCTTGAGCAGATTCGTTACCTTGGTCGTCGTATGAAGTGACATTAATTTCATTTGGTCCGCCATCAAGCGCGATTTCTTGTTCAAAACTTCCATATTGATCAGCTTCAACGATTGCTTCGTCGCTATTTGAAACTATTACAACTGTCGATTTTGGTATTGCAGAACCCTTAATTGTTACTTTGTCCGAGTTTGTCACTGTGTTGTCTTCAGGTTGTGTGATAACCAAATCAGAGTTTGCTTGGGCTTGGTCTTGTGGGGTGGGTAACGTTGTTTGTTGAGCAGAGATTGGTGAAATTTGTTTAGGGGAAAGATAGCTTTTTGCCCGCCAGATGCCAAAAGCAACAACTGCGCCAAGACTCACCCCAATCACAATTGCTGCCAGCACATCTTTGCGCATGTCTTGCGTACTTTAACTTAAAAAAAGTCAATTTGCAAGTTATATTTTGCTTCTTGGCAATTTTTTTACCAGGTGATAGTATGACTTGCGATGGACATAACCTGGCTTGGGCACTCATCTTTTCGAATAAAAGGGAAATCTGTGACAGTTGTTACAGACCCATACTCTTCAAGTAAACTTGGCTTTAAGTTCCCAAAAATTGAAGCCAATATTGTTACAGTTTCTCATGACCACGACGACCACAACCAAGCAGGACAAGTGGATGGGGATCCGAAAGTTGTTAAAAATCCTGGCGAGTATGAAGTCAAAGGAGTTTCAATTTTTGGCATACCAACTTATCACGACAACAAACAAGGTGAGGAAAGAGGTCAAAACACCGTGTTTGTTATCAAGATAGATTCGATAATAATTTGTCACTTGGGAGATTTGGGGCACAAGTTAACTGAGGACCAAGTTGGTCAAATTGGGAACATTGATATTTTGATGGTTCCTGTTGGCGGAAATTACACAATTGATGCTGAGGCGGCGGCTTTGGTTGTTGCAAGTCTTGAGCCCAAAGTTGTTATACCAATGCATTACAACATTCCCGGAATGGCACCTCAACTTGCAGAAAAACTTGCTCCAGTCGAGGACTTTGTTAAAGAAATGGGAATAGAGCCCGTGAAAGATACAAAATATTCCGTTATGTCCGACAAGCTGCCCACCGAAGTACAAGTTGTAGTACTTGAGAGAAGAAGTTAAAGGGGTCTACCGCCTGCGGTCCACTATCTACCGTAATCACAACTTGCGCGGTAGCATGTAGACGATCATGGCCAATGTACAAGTTAAAATACCACCACATTCCTCAGATGCTGAAATCTCAGTTCTTGGCGCACTTCTTCTTGATAAAAACTCCATAGTCAACGTTGCTGAATTTTTAAAACCCGACCACTTTTACGAGACAAAGCATTCCTTCATTTTTGATGTAATGCTTGAGCTTTATGAGGCCAGAACTCCGATTGATGTTGTTACTGTTTCTGAAAAGTTAAAACAAAAAAAGAAACTAAAAGACATTGGGGGAGTTAGCTACTTAGCCTCACTTGTAAACCAAGTTCCAACGGCAGCCCATGTTGAGCATTATGGAAAAATTGTAAAAGACGCAGCTACAAAGCGTTCCTTGATGACTGCTGCTGCAAAACTTGTTGAAATGTCTTTTGATGAGGGGATTGTTGCTGACGAACTTTTAGACAGAGCGGAGCTTGAAGTGTTTTCATTGAGCCAACAACACTTATCAAAAGTTTTTATACCAGTCCGCTCGGCTTTGGCTGAATCATTCGATAGGTTAGACGAGCTTCACAAACAATCAGGGGGGATGCGTGGCGTGCCATCGGGGTTCCACTCGCTTGATGATGCGCTTGCCGGGTTTCAAAAGTCAAACCTTATAATTTTAGCAGCCCGCCCTGGTGTCGGGAAAACGGCTCTTGTGTTAAACATTGCTCAACATATTTCAGTGGAGTTGAAAAAGCCGGTAGGTATTTTTTCTTTGGAAATGAGCAAAGAGGAGCTTGTCGACCGTCTTTTGGTGTCTCAAGCAAATATTGATGCATGGAAGCTAAAGACCGGAAAACTGGGTGAGGATGATTTTACAAAGTTGTCGGATGCCATGGGGGAGTTGGCCGAAGGCCCGCTTTATATTGACGACACGCCTGGTTTATCAATTCTTGAGATGCGGACCAAAGCCCGAAGACTCCAAATTGAGCGGGGTTTGGACATTCTTATTGTTGATTATCTGCAACTTGTACGCGGACGGAATCTCGAAAACAGGGTGCAGGAAGTTTCAGAAATTTCTCAAGGGTTAAAAAATTTAGCTCGTGAACTTAAGATTCCTGTTATCGCACTTTCCCAGCTTTCTCGTTCTGTTGAACAACGGGGTGTTAAAAAGCCCCAACTTTCAGATCTTCGGGAATCCGGGGCAATTGAACAAGATGCGGACGTTGTTATGTTTTTGTGGAGGGAGGACGACGAAAACCTTGAAAACTGTTCGCTTGACATTGCCAAACACAGAAATGGTCCATTGCGGTCAATAAAACTCCATTTCAAGGGAGACCGAATAAAGTTCTACGAAAGAGAGACAAAAAGGGAGAAATAACTCTTTAGAAGTTTTGTGCCTAGTACTAGTGCAATATTGCCCAAATATTGACAATCACAAAATTTCTTGTATTAATAAAATATACGTAATCTATGAACGTATACTTGGGAAGTATTGAGAATGCAGCAAAAAAGATATCATATTATTGTGGACGTGGAAAACTGTCCACCAGAAAAAGTTAACGATACAACCTTCGTAAAGAACTTTCTTGAAAAGCTCCCTGAAAAAATCGGAATGAGTATACTTTACGGACCGGTTGTTATGGAAGGAATTCCAAAGAACCCGGGGCTTAGTGGATTCTTGATAATTGATTATTCCCATATCTCAATTCACACATTTGCAAGCACAAATGAATTTTTAATAGATATTTTTTCTTGTAAGCCATATGACCAGGATACTGTGGTTAATTTCTTTTTGTCCTTGGTTCCAATGGACCGAAAAAACCTCAATATCAAAACTGTTGCTTGGGGGTAATTCTTCTAGAGGAAACAGTACTTGTCTATGTGTGTCTCGCTTAGCGGAACAATCACTAGCTAAGTGTAAGTGCCGCGGGACGGACTCGAACCGTCACGAGCTTGCGCTCATAGCTTTTTGAGAGCTACGTGTCTACCAGTTCCACCACCGCGGCTTATACCCAAAATACTCCAGCTTGATCTCTAATAACAGTATTTTAGGTTCACGCCCATTTAACAAAGGTTGCAACCTGAGTTAAATGAGTACATGGCTTCAATTATACCTCAGTTCTTTCTTTTGATCCAACCTGAAACTTTTTAAGGGCAATCTGCGTAATACAAATAGGAAGGGTGATGATTACATGATAAAGACAGCGAGAAAAATAGTAATTGGTTCAATCGCAGTATCTATGATGTTGGGAGTGGCTGCTCTTCCGGTATTTGCACAAGAAACCGCCCCAAATTTAGGCCAAACGGTTAAAGTTTGTAATAAAACTGCCAACGGCCTGTTAAAGCCGATCTGGCAGGACGTCAAAGACGGAAAGATTATAAAACAGGAGAAGAGGTCGCAGTTTAAGGATATTCAAAAACAAAGAGTAGCCTGCATTAAAGATGTCCAAGCGGTGGCAAAGGCAGACAGGAAGCAGGCCCTTGCGCAAAAATTAGCAACGTTTAAGGCTAACAGGGAAGCAAAAATTGCTGCAGTAAAAGCAAGAAAAGCAGCATTAAATACTCAAAGTGGCGAGCAAACTACACAAACTCAACCAGCCGGTCAATAAGTTAGTGAGTTCTGCTCAGCGTGCCAGTAGGCTCTCTTAAACAAACCTCGCATAGCGGGGTTTGTTTTTTTAGGCACAAGTTTGATACAATACAAAATATGATTCCAGTTACAGGTCTAAAAAAGGGAACAACGTTTCAGATGGACAGTCAACCCTATAAAGTAATTGATTATTCTCATGTAAAAATGGGGAGGGGAAACGCTATTATTCGAGTTGCAGCACGTAACCTTAGAAACGGAGCTGTTGAGGAGAAGACTTTTACGTCAGGCGCATCAATTGAGCCGATAACGACTATAAAACGAAAACTTCAGTATCTATACCGCGATGGAAGCAACGCTGTTTTTATGGATCCCACAACTTATGAACAACTTGAGGTGGGTAATAATATCTTAGGACACGACCTTAAATTTCTAAACGAGGGACAAGTAATTGAGGTTCTTTTTTGGTCGCAGGCTGATCGCGAATTACCATTAGGAGTAGAGTTGCCACCAAACGTTATTTTGGCAGTTTCTGAGGCAGCTCCTGGCGTTAAAGGGAATAGTGCGACAAATATTTATAAAGATGTAAAGCTTGAAAATGGGCTTGACGCGCGAGCTCCTCTTTTTATCAAGGTGGGGGACAAAATTAAAGTTGATACGCGAAGCGGGGAATATATAGAAAGAGTGAAATAATATTGCTGTCATTCCGTGCTCGACACGGAATCCATGCAAAATTACCTTATAGATTCCGGTCCTTCGGTCTGAGCGGTTCGACAATCCTGAGCTCACCGTCGAAGGACTCAGTGTTGAAAACTTTCACCGGAATGATTGTAGAGGTATTAAATTAGTTTTACTTCAAAACCCACCATAAGGCTGCTGCAACTACAAGAACTTGGGTTAACAATCCCACTACCGGAGATGCATCATTTTGAATGCTTCTTTGGAAATCAATAAATTTTTCAATAATTTTGTAATGTTTTTTGAAGAAATAATAGGGAGATTCGATAACGTCTGGGGCAACTGCCAAAAAGGAAGCAGCCAAAACTGTTATAAAGTGACCTGTATTTGGAAGTGCCTGAGAAGCTATAAAAAAGCCTGCTAGTAAACTTAAACCTACGTCTACAATTACCACATATGTCGTTTTATCACTTAGTCTGCCTTTTTCCATCATTTCGCGGTTTAAGTGGGGGTTCCAATGTGGAATCATATCCACAATAAAGTGGCTCGCCAAAGCAAGCGGGAGTGCAAGTGCAGGATTTCCAACCTTTAGGGCTATAGTTGCACCGATAATGGTATGTGGAAGTTCAAGCACGGTAGTAATGAAAATGATATAATTTTTGCTGCGTCCCTGTCAATGATCAAGAGTTTTCTTGTCATTCCGAACTTGTTTTTGGAATTTATAAAAAATTCTTATAGATTCCGGCCCTTCGGTCTGAGCGGTTCGACAGTCCTGAGCTCACCGTCGAAGGACTCAGTGTCGAAGACTTTCGCCGGAATGACAAGAGATGGCGTTAGAAATAAATACGCACACATGACTACTTTTGCAAACTCACTCTTTTTAGTTTTTGCAGCTTTTTCTTTCTCGTTTGTTTTTTGGAGAAGGCTTAAAGAAGACTATCCCCATAATTGCATTTTCAAATTTACTTTAATTGTTCTTGCTGGTAGTCTCATTGGACAATGGGTAGGATACACTTGGGCTCGGGAATATTTATTTTGGACAGTCAGCTTAGGAGTAGTATTAGCAAGTCTATATTCATTAAAAAAATTTTCCTTTAAGTTTTATGAAGTAATAGACGCCTCCGCCATCGGGTTTTTTTGGTTTTTACTTTTTTCTAATTTAGCACTTTTGTTTTCTGTGGTAAGTTTCAATTTATCAAGCCTCCTTACTCTTAAGATTCAACTACTTAAGGTGGCATTAGTTTTGTTATCAATGTTACTTTATAGGTTCATTTCGACTCGCTACCGAAAGCTTTCTTGGTATCCTTCCGGAAGAATTGGGTTTGTTGGAATGGCGTCCTTGTGCGTGTATTTATTTTTGTATGCAATCCTGTCGGTTTTTGCAATTGGTAGTGTGTCGCAATTGCCGCAATTGCCAGCAGAGAGTGTAAATGTTATAATTGGAGTTGTTCTTTCCGGGGTATTGGCATTTACAATTTATAAAAGAGCAGGTTTGTAAACTGAATTTATGAACTGGTTTCAAAACTAGTTCATACAACCTAGCGAAGCTCCCAAAACGAGCTCACAAGGCGAGTTTTGAAACAGGTTTTATGAAAAAAATAGCAAAATCAAACGGAGAAACTAATCCTCTAAGGATTCCGGCCAAATTGCTTGCTCCAATTGGAGATTTTTTAACGTCTCGACTCAAATCTCTTGAGGCAAGAAGGTCCGGCCTGGATCGGGAAGACCCCTTTGTCAACGGCCGCGAAGAAAACCTTGCGTCGCCAGATACTGTAGCAGCTGAGCAATTTGGACACGCCAGAGCGGACGCTCTAAAACGTGAGTTAGATCGCAAAATTGTTCAAATGAGAAAGGCTTTAACTCGAGTTAAAATTGGTCAATATGGAATTTGCGAGGAATGCAACAATCTAATTGACACTGATCGTTTAGTAATTTACCCCGAAGCAACGTTTTGTATTAAGTGCGAAGGGAAGAGGGAAAAGAGGTAAGTCCAAGTCTAAGTTTTGTTTCTTCCGAATCTTCTTAAAAAGCCTCTTAGACCGCTTTTGTTATTATTTTTGGTTTCGATACTTTCCTGTGGTTTTTCTTCAGCCTTGCTTTGGGCTTCTTGTGGCTTTGCAAAACGCGTTGTAAGTTGTTGAAACTCAATTAAGACTCTGTGTGAGTTTCTCAACTCGTAAGCGTCAACTCCTCCCTCGTTATGACGAATAAATGAATGGACGCTGTACTTCTCAGAAGAAATTATATCGAAATCAGCATCTCCATTTTCTGAAATTGTATAGATTGCTCTAGGTACCCAAATTCCGTTTTTGCGATCATATTTAATAACCCTAATTTCTGATTCGAGTTCTTTATCTCCTGAAGGAGAGTAGCGATGCGCTTCGTATACTTCGTTTGTTTCCGGGTCAACTACGGTCTGATATGTCCTTTCGCCTAAATTGAAACAGTCAACGAGCTTGTTTCTACATTCTCTAAGCTTTTCATGTATCTTGTCTGGTGGATTTTCGGCAATTGCTACTGAAATCACATTAACCATTCTTTCGCTTCCCATTAACACTACCTTTGGATTTCCTTCAGCGACGCCACCAATCCGTCCTTTTTCTTCAATAGCGCCAGATCTGCTTCTCCAAACGCAGCTCCCGTCAGGCTCCAATATCATTTCTTTGTGGGCGGTTATCCCGTTTGTTGATTGATACTCTCTAGTTATATGTATTCCTCGTTCTCCACCTGCATGACGGGTTGAGAGAGACGTAATATAAAAACTACCATCAACACCTATTAGTTTTACGTCTTTACTGATTCCAGATTCCCGTATTTCAGAGGTAATCCCAATTTTATCTAGAGCGCTTGCAAGGCTTTTATAAGTTTCTTTGAGTTTTTGTCTTTCTGGAAAATTCTCTTCTTCTGTTTCTTGTCCCTCAGTTTCTATTAAGTGCCTAAGCTTTGGGGCGTTGCTTGCAAGTCCGTTAATTGTCTCTTCGAATTCGTCGTCGCTAATCGGAGTGTACCTTGACTCATCTGAGTCCTCGTCATATCTCCCTTCAGTTTCATTTTTCTTTACGTCAGTTCCACTTTTTAAGACCCTAGCTTTTTCGGCAGGTGTTAAAAGCAAGCTCTTGTTTAGCGGGATGCTTGGATTGTTTTCGGGAAATTGTTCTTTCCATGCTTTTAAAGCCACTTCGTCAGCTTGCTTGTGTACAAGCTCTGGAGTTAATTTTTCGTCTTCGGCCATATATACATTTAGGCATATGAAGGTCTGGTAAGTCAAATCGAATTTTGTGGTAATATTTACCGATGGTGCCTAAAATCTTATTTGAAGATAACGCCGTGCTCGTTATTGATAAACCAGCCGGAATGGTTGTAAATGATGCTGCCTCTGTTAAAGATCAAACCGTTCAGGGATGGGTGGCGGCTAATTTTCAATTTTCAATTTTCAATTTTCAAGAGTGTAGAAATGGAATTGTGCACAGGTTAGACAAGGAAACGAGTGGGATATTGCTTATTGCCAAAACAAAAGAAGCTTTTGAAGAATTACAAAGACAATTTAAGGAAAGGGAGGTGGAGAAGACCTATGTTGCACTGGCCCATGGTAGGGTTGAGCCTGGAAGCGGAACAATTTCTGTGTCTGTTGGTCGTCTTCCTTGGAATAGGGAAAGATTTGGAGTTTTGCCGGGAGGTAGAGAAGCAGAAACTAGATATGTGGTGTTGAGTGTAAAAAACAAAGTGACCTGTAAAAATACCGAGGAGCTTAGTCTTTTAGAGCTTTACCCCAAAACGGGTAGAACACATCAAATAAGAATTCACCTTAAACATATTGGACATCCAATTGTGGGGGATGAGTTTTACGCTGGCCGCAAGACAGCGAGAAACGATCGCAAATGGTGCCCGAGGCTTTTTTTACATGCTGCAAAAATTTCCTTCAAAAGCCCAAAAGACGGAACGGGAATTCAACTTGAATCAACTCTTCCCGAAGATCTTCAAAAAGTACTTGGCATGCTTGATGAAGTGGATGATAGAGATTAGATATCCCGATGTGTCAACCCAGTACACTTCCGAAGTGGCCCGTTTTACGGGCCTACCACATATGACGTGGTGTCCTAGCTTTGCACATCGGGACTTTTTGTTACTGTTTTGTCCACGTCTGACGTGGAACTGAGGCTAAATTTTGACAAAGGTATCAAACTGGGTCACTATTGGACCCATTTTCGAGCTTTGTTGCGCGGTTATGCTTGACGGAGAATATTCGTGACAAATTGTGCCCAGTCGCGCAAAGAGAGGCGAGCTGAGGTTTGCGGGATACCTTGGTTTAAGTAAAACAGCGGATCTTTCCCAAGAGGTTTTTTCCCATCGAGTGAATATTTATCAAAAGTTGAGTAAATTGCAAATGGATCGCGTCTTCCAAATTTTCCACCTTTTTCATTTCTTTCAAAAATCTCCAAATGAACATGCGCTCCGACCTCGTCCCATGTTTCTAATTCATTTTCTGTAACGGACAATGGCCTATCTTCTCCTTGATATTTTCCAAGTGTTCCGAGTTCTAAACCTGTTAGTCCGACTGTTCCAATTATGTCGCCAGCTTTAACCGGTTTGCCAATCTTTTTTAGTTCATCAAACGGTAGGCTGTGCTTAGTTGGACTCCAACCGCCATCCTTTTTGGGGTTTGGTTTACTAAACGGTATAGAGGAGTCAAGGCTTGAAAGGTGTAAGAGTTGAACTCTTTGGCCGTCTTCACGGGCAATTTCAACAAAAATTCCACCGCCGTATGCAACTTTTTTGCCGTTGTACACCACTTGGTTTTCACCAACAACTCTCCAACCTTCTTCACAAGACGAGATCACAATTCCGTCGCAAGGCGCGACCACTTTTGTCCCGTAAGGTGCAGCAAAATCAATAGCCTCATGTGCAACAACCTTACTTCTGGCCTTTTCGTTTTCGTTTGCTTCCCAACCTTGAGCAACTGTAACTTTCCCAAAATCCACACGAGAGAAAGGGAGATATAAAAATGGGGTCACGGGTAAATTTTTACCCTCGCTTCGATAGTGGAATTTATCGTGTTCGCCGAGCGCATGCGATTCAGGAGATATTGTTGGACTTGGTTTTTCAGGAGAAGTTGCGTTTGATGGTTGTTGTGAAGAGGTACACGAAAAAAGTAGTAGCTCTGCTGTGCCTATACCAGCAAATTTGAGAAGGTCGCGTCTTGTAAGCTGTCTTGCTCTTTCCATGCCCTATATTATATCACTTGAGGGAAATTACTTGGAGTCCGTGTTTTTCAATTTCTTCTTTTGGCCAAAAAAGTTTATCGATTTTGAATTTATCAACATAGGTTACGGTCTTTTCTAGTGTGCGCCCTGTGTAGTCTCCAGTTTTTGGATCCCATTCCTCAAGAACCAAAACATCTCCAGGATTACATTCAAAGTCAGCAAGTCTTAGCTCGTAAGTTTTAGATCCGCCTAAAAGTCTTTCAAAATACTCCGGCCAAACTTTTTTCTTGATTTTCATTGTTAAATTATATATCGGATTTTCTAAATTTTGCTATACTGTTTTTGTGAATGTTTTTTTGACAATTAGTTTGGGAATTGTTGCAGCCGGTGCATTTGGATTTGTTGCACGATTATTTCGCCAACCTCTTTTTATTGGTTATTTAACAGCCGGAATATTTGTTGGGCTTTTGGGGTTTGACCTGGAACATCAACAACCGCTTCTCGAAGCAATGGCCCAAATGGGCGTAACGCTCCTTCTTTTTTTGGTTGGTCTGGAAATTAGTTTAAAGGAGTTTTGGCGAATAGGTGATTCCGTATTGGTTTTGGGAGTCGGGCAAATAGCAGCTACTTCCATTTTAGGGTTTTTGGTTTCTCTTGCCTTTGGATTTAATTCAGTTGAATCACTTTACATTGCCGCGGCACTTACTTTTTCAAGCACGATCATTATTGTCAAGCTATTGTCAGAAAAGAGAGATTTGGACAGTTTGTATGGAAAATTGACTGTCGGACTTTTGTTGATTCAAGATGTAGTAGCCATCTTGATTCTGGTTTTTTTGTCTGGATTTAAAAATCAATCTGTTTCAGAATTAACGTTCTTTTGGGTAATACTTAAAGGAGCTTTACTCTTTTTTACAGTGTATATTTTGGCAAAGTTTGTTCTTCCAAAGATTTTTGACAGGATTGCAACTTCTTCATCTGAGCTCTTGTTTGTTTCAAGTATTGGTTGGATGCTTCTTGTTGCTTCAGTTGCCAGCCTACCTGCGGTAGGTTTTTCCACAGAAATTGGAGGCCTCTTGGCAGGTGTTGCACTTGCGAACTCATCAGGCCACTTGCAAATTGCTTCAAGAGTAAAGCCCTTGCGTGACTTTTTTATTACAATTTTCTTTTTCCTACTGGGAACAAAGATGGTAGTTGGGATTAATTTAAGTGTAGTATTACTTGCTGTCTTGTTGTCTATCTTTGTTATTACTATTAAACCTTTTGTTATTACCTCGCTCCTGGGGGCAATGGGCTATAAAAAGAGGACTTCTTTTCTTGTTGCTGCCTCATCTTCTCAACTTTCAGAATTTTCTTTAATTGTTGTGGCGCTCGGCATAAGCTTAGGACATGTTTCTCAAAATATTGGGGGATTGGTAACGTTAACTGCAGTTTTTACAATGCTTGTTTCAACGTACCTAATTTCGTATAGTGCTGTTTTTTACAAAAAACTTGAGTACTTTCTTCGGTTATTTGAAAGGAAAAAGATCAAAGAAAATGCCTTGGCAATAAACAAGACATTTGCAAAACATATTGTTATCTTGGGTTGCGATCGAACAGGGCGCAGACTACTACCGACGTTCAAGAGGTTGGAGGAGGAAGTGGTTGTTGTTGACTTTAACCCGTCTGTTGTAGAGAGACTAATTGCAGAGGGCCATACGGCTTTTTATGGGGATGTCTCAGACGTCGAAACTTTGTCCTCCCTTAATTTGGAGGAGTCAAAACTTGTTATCTCAACTGTTGGAAACGTTGAAGACAACTTAATTTTGTTGGAGTTTGTAGCCAAATTTGAACGAAAGCCTCTTTTAATATTTACAAGCGCTATCCCCCTGGACGCATTAGCACTGTACGAGAAGGGTGCAGATTACGTTGTGGTGCCACAAGTTGTTGGTGGGGATCACTTGGCCCAGCTTTTTAGTTATCATGGCCTGAAGCGCGACTACTTTAAGCTCTTGCGCGACCGCCACTTTGATCGTTTGGTAAAAGAAAGATACTAACCATTGACACATCGCGGTGAGCGCTTTAAGATGTGTCATGTCTGCTGAAACAGCAGTAAATGGTCTTCGGTCGGAATTCGTTGGTGTAAAACCTGAAGAAACGGTCGAAGAGGTTGATTACAACTATAGCCTTCTAAAGATAATAGTGGAGGACATAGAACAATCAGCTCAAAAACCGCAAAATCTTACTTCTAGGCAGGTTGAAAACGTTTTAGATCATGTGCTTAGCGCTTGTGCATTTGAGTTAAATAATCGGGGTGATGTTCGTTTGTCGTGCGGTGCAGTTCTGTTGGTAGAAGAAGCAGGTTATCTCATAAGTTCCAGATCTCAAGCAATGGCGGATAAATTTACTTTTTTGGGTTGTGTTTTAAGTAGTGCACCAGCAGGCGCAATTTACCATGTATTGGCCGATAAAGGAATACAGCTGGGGATGCAGGCTGATAATGGTGAAATTTTTAATTTATTGGCAGACAGATATTCTATTGCACGATTGGCCAAGGCCAGAGGATTCCGTCCCTCTCCTGAGCTTACCCTAGAAGAAACAAGAAATATAGCTGATTGGCTTCTTGATACGCATGCTGCGCTTTAGTGCTTCTTGTGCTGGTTTGTCTATTTGTGATAGCTTAAATTATATGCCTGCTCGTCGTAAGAAAAGTTCACATTTCAGGTTTTTTTCACTGCGTTTGGTTTTCGTTTTCATTTTGATTTGTACGGTTATTCTTTCTTGGGAATTATATCGTTCATGGAAAGAAAGGATTTGGACTTTAGATACCCGGTTTACAGTGGTAGCTGCAACTGCCGATCCGACTATTTATTCATATAGCCCCAAAAGTGGAAAAATTATTGTTATTAAAATTTCTGAAAAAACACAAGTTGACGTGGCGGGAGAATATGGAAAATGGTTGGCAGGAAGTCTTTGGGAGCTAGGTTGGCAAGAGGGCAAAAAGGGCGAACTGTTAAGATATTCACTTCAAAACTCGTTAGGTTTACCAATTGACGGGTGGATTGATAAAGACGGCGTGAGTCTTTTTGAAGGTCGTGGTTTGGGGTTTGTATCTGCGTTTTCTAAAGCTATTACAAGCCGGGGAATTAAAACCAACTTGGATTTTTTTGACAGGTTAAATGTTCTTATCGCTACAAGTAAAGTTGGAATAGGGGACCGGCGCAGAATAGATTTAGAAACTCAAGGTGTTTTGAAACGAATTACACTTGCGGATGGTGAGGAAGGATTGGAAATTGTACCAGACCAAGCAAGGGTCGCTTTTGAGCCTCTACGGGACGACACAGTCTTTGCTGAATCAAAACGGGTTGTGGTAATTAACAGTTCAGACAAATCAGGACTAGCCAGCGAGGTTGGGCGCATTTTATCAACATTGGGGACTCGGGTGGTTGGGACGCAAACCAACAAGGATGTTGTTGAAAATTGTGTTTTGCGAGGTTTAAAGTCCGATTTGGAAACAGTTACCGCAAAAAAAGTTGCGGAAGTATTTGGTTGCGATCTGGAGGAAAAAGAACCTCTTAGTCCAACAGATTTTGAAATCATCTTAGGCGAGAATTTTGCAAAGAATTATTAAACTTCCTCGGAGGCTTCTTGAGATTCTGATTCGTCGCTTGATTCATTTTCAGATGAGATACTAGGAGAATAAGAAGAGTAGGACTGTTTTTCAGTTGTTGGAAAAGAGGGTATGCCTTGCAATTTTTCGGCTTTGAAAGTTTCTCTGAGAAAAATTTTGACTGATCCGAGAGACGCGGAGCGCACAAAACAAACATATTTATTTCCTTCTCGGATTAGGCTTATTATTCGGCGGGAAAGGTCGTCTGCCAAACGTCCGATATATAATCCATTATCAGTTTCGACAGAGACTCTGTGAGCGTGGGGAGCAAGATAAACAGGTTCTCCTGAGTCAAGGGAGGACACAACCCAATTCTCGCCAAGATGAATTAGTGATGTTGTTTTTGTCCTTCCTGGTTCCTCGATAAAAAGATTTGAAGTGGCAAGTGTAGTTGTTCTATCGCCGTTTATGGCTCGTGTTAATACGCCCTTCTTTTTTTCAGAAACTTTTATTCCTTCTTTGTTTGCCTCTAAAGCTTCTAATTTTTGCAAGGCTTTTTGGGCAATGTTGTTATACGGATCAATTTTTAATACTTTTTTATAATTTGAAATAGCTTTGGAGAGTTTTCCAAGTTCCAGAGAGGCTCGGGCAAGTCTGTTTAAGGCTTCCTTGTCGCAAGGGTTTTCTTCTAATATTTGTTTGTTTATTTCTTCAGCTTGACTCCAACGACCACTTACGGCCGCGTCAATAGCTTGTAGGGCAGGGTCCATGAAAATAGTAAACTCTAACTAATCTTTGAGTATAGAGAGTGTTATAAAGATGTCAAGTAGGGGAAATTTGGAATTAATTCCGATTGAATCGGAATCAAATCTAAATTTGAAAAATTAAAAATTAATAAATTGAAAATTATTAGTTGCCCGGGGAAGTAGACCTTTCGACTTTACAGTCAATCAGTCCCCCCCAGGCATTATTACAAGCTTCTTGCCTATCCCAATATTACTGGAGCGAGATCCCTGATCGTTGGGAGTGAAGCAAGTGCTGGATGCTCGGAGTCGGTGCTGGCAGCATGATACCAATCTAAGTTGGATTTTGAATCTACTATCTTTCGCTTAAGCGAAACGTCAGTTTGTCCGACTGCTCAGGCGACTGATCTATTCTTTTGATCACGATCTGACCCAGAGAGTTGAACAGTCCCACCCGGACTCCGCCTCTATACACTTCGATTTTTGACCAATTCGGAACGACTCCATATGTAGTGACAGCAACGTGTGCGTTCAAGCCATCCTTAGCATTCACAAAGATATGAATATCTCCACGCCCAAAGTGGGCGAATTCGCCCCAGCGAATACTAATATGCAGCTCGTTCAGTTTATCGATGAACCGCTCGATCAAGATCTTGTCCATCATACTCCCTCTGATGTCTTGGTTGTTGTTAAAGAACCGCAATTTGCATTGCTAACCTGTAGTATAGTTTTTTATTCTCAGAAAGTCAAATTGCTGGGCGCTCCAATTTTCAAATTTCAAATTTCGAATTGAAAATTGTATAATAGGGCTATGTCAGGACATTCGAAATGGTCAACAATTAAACGTGCAAAGGCGGTAACGGATGCCAAACGGGGGCAGGCTTTTTCAAAACTAGTTCACGCAATGACAATTGCGGCGCGTGAGGGCGGATCAGATCCAAATGCTAATCCAAGGCTTCGTTTGCTAGTTGAACAAGCAAAAGAAATTAATATGCCCAAAGAAAATGTTGAACGGGCAATTGAACGTGGTGCCGGGGGAGAAGGAGGCATTGTCCTCGAGGAGGTTTTATTTGAAGGATACGGACCCGGGGGAGTTGCAATATTGGTGGAAGCTGCAACCGACAAAAGAAATAGAACCACACAAGAAATAAAAAATATTTTTGATAAAAATGGGGGATCAATTGGTACTCCAGGGTCAGTTGTTTATCAATTTGAACATAGAGGATTGATTGTTGTTGAAAAGGGGGCAAGTTCTGACGAAACGATGCTTAAGTTGATGGATTTGGAAATAGAGGATATTGAAGAAGTAGAGGATGGGATTGAAGTTTATACGAAATCTGCTGATCTTTTCAAAATTAAAGAGTTAATAGAACAAAATGGCATGAGTGTTAAGTCTGCTGAGTTAACATTTAGTCCCAAGACCCCAATAAGTTTGGAAGATCCAGCAAAAGAACAAAAGGTTTTAAAGTTAATTGAAACTTTAGACGAGCAGGACGACGTTCAAAAAGTTTACGCGAACTTAATTTAAAGAGTATCACGAGTACCACGAGTACCACAAGCTCGTGATACCCATGATACCCGTGGTACTATCATTCGATGACTAAACGCCAAAAATTTGTGCTTGGTTCGGTACTTCTGGCCACTGGTTTTTTTGCCATTCAATTTTTGGATTTTTCATATCGATATTCTTCAATTGGCGGATTTATATTATTTTCTTTACTTGTGTCTTTTTTCGCACTAAAAGAAGGCTTGGGCAGGAATGCAACACTTTTAACTTTAGTATTACCTGTTTTTTTTGCAGCCGGAACTCAACTGTTTTACCTTGGATTGGAAAATAGTGGTTTTTTTACTTCATTATCACCAACACTTAGACTTGGACTTAGACTTATACTCGTCACTGCTTACACTTTAGGGGCATATGCACTTTTTCTTACATCAAACATCTACACAGTTGCCGCGGCGCGTACTATTCAGCTGTTGCGAGCAGCCCATGCCGTAGGTTTTTTGCTTACACTTGTGGTAGCGTTCTTTATATTCAACGCAATTTTTTCCCTAAGGCTTGATTTTTGGGTCAATGGCCTGGTGGCCGTTTTGGCCTCAACCCCACTTTTTTTGCAAGGTTTTTGGTCAATAGACCTTGAGCACACTGTGTCCAAAAATGTTTTATACACGTCTATCGGGCTGTCTCTGTTAGTTGGGCAAATGGCAGCGATGCTTTCTTTTTGGCCAATTACGGTTGTGGTTGGCTCGCTGGCAGTTACGACGGTTCTTTATGCGGGTTTAGGCTTGGGTCAAGCAAATTTGCAACAACGATTGTTCGAAAAAACAATTAGAGAATATTTAATTGTAGGGGCTGTTGTGTTTGCCACAATGTTCTTAACTGCAAGTTGGGGAGGGTAGAAAAAGCAATTAATAGCAAGCAGTAAATAGATAATAGAGAAGTGATTCAAGGTGTAGACGCAAGTCAAATGCGAAGTTATTTAATTTTCCTTTCGTGGTTGACTTTCTTGTGATTGTAGCCATAAACTGCCAAGGCATCATAACTCCTCCAGTTATCTAGTCTAGACCCTCAAAAAATACCCATTATTATCTCCATGAAGAGATCTTATGCCAAAACACCGACAACACTTTTATTAGTTTTAAAAGGTAAAGACGAGAAAAGCTATTATTTACACGACCCCTGGCACTTTGGGCCAAATCACAGAATATCTTTAAAAAAATTTCAAAAACAATGGACAAAAAGAGCTGTTGTTATCGTTTAGGCAAATCATCCATTTTTGAGGTAAAATCTTAAGTAATGGCAAAACATATACACTTTTTGGGGATAGGGGGTAGTGGAGCCTCTGCTATTGCTGCCATTGCGGAGTCTCAAGGATTTAAAGTAACAGGTTGTGATAAATTTCCTCATAACGAATTTACTAAAGTTTTTGACAAACGCCAATTGTTCACAGGCCACTCCCTATCCCACCTGGGAGGTGGGCTAGATAGGACACCTGGGGATACTACCGATATTTTAGCCGTTACTCCAGCAATATTTTCTCTTGATCCTAACAACGAAGAGCTGCGAGAAGCTAGTAATCGAGGTATACGAGTTATGACCTGGCAACAATTTATGGGGAAGTTTTTAGAAAAAGATAAATTTGTTATTGCTGTTTGTGGAACCCATGGCAAATCTACCACTACTGCCATGATAGGACTCTTGTTAGAGGAGGCAGGATTAGATCCAACAGTAGAACTTGGAGCAATTGTTCCAAAGTGGGGAACAAATTACAGAATAGGGAAGTCAAAGTATATTAGTGCGAAACGCGAAGACTCCAAAACTTATAAAGGAATCTTCATAACAGAAGCAGATGAGTTTAATGATAACTTCTTAGCAACCCACCCGGATATTACCGTAGTAACAACTATTGAAATGGATCATCCTGAGTATTTTAAAGACTTCTCGGCAGTTAAAGATAGCTTTAAAAAATTTTTAGGACAAGCAAAAGATAAAATAATAGCCAATCTTTCAGATAAAGGAATATGCGACGTCTTAGTCTCGCCAAGCGACGCTTGGGAGACTAAGACTATCGGGTATCAGGGTAAGCTGATTGATTTTCCTTTACAAATCCCCGGAAGGCATAACATCTTAAACGCCTCAGCAGTTTATCAGGTAGGTCTAGCTTTAGGAATTGATCCTCAAATCATTAAAAAAAGCCTAATGGATTTTACAGGTATTGGCCGAAGGTTTGAATACTTGGGGGAAAGTGGTGGAGTCAAGGTATATTCTGATTTTGCCCATCATCCTACAGAGATTAAAGTAACAATGGAGGCAGCTAGAGAAAAATTTCCTGACAAAAAAATCATTATGGTCTTTCAGCCGCATATGTTTTCCAGAACACATGTTTTATTTAATGAGTTTGTTAAAGTTTTATCTGAGTTACCAGTAGATCAGATCTATATCTTGGATATCTATCCCAGCAGGGAAGTAGACACAGGTTTGGTAAATAGCAAACAGTTAGTGGAAGCAGTGGGTAAAAATAATGTTAGTTACTTAGAAAAAAATGAACAGACGTTAGAAGAATTAATACAAAAAGATCAAAAATATGACATAATCTTTTTTGTAGGCGCAGGAGATATCGATAAACTGGCACGGCAAATTGCAGAAGATCATATATGAATTTTATTAACAAAAAAGTCCTAATCTTAGGTTTAGGTATTAATCAGGGAGGAGTAGGGGCTGCCAGGTTCTTTGCTTCACAAGGAGCAAAGGTTAAAGTGACTGACTTAAAACAAAAAGGAGATCTTCAGGTTTCGATAGACCAACTAAAAGATTTTCCTAATATTGAATATACTCTTGGGGAACACAAATATGAGGATTTAGATTGGGCAGACCTAATAATTAGAAATCCAGCACTTTTAGGGCTAGATATGGGCATTAATAACTAGTTTACATCCAGTTTATCTAGTCTAGACCCTAATTAAATATATTAAAAATATTTTTAATGGGTTATCTCAAGGGAGGGGAGGAGTACCTATAATTCGGGGTGTCCTATAATTAACACCACTTTTTTCACGCATTTAGATCTAGTGTTTTCACGCAAATTGCGACATAGACTGCTAAGGAATTGTAAGAAAAGAAAAACGAAGCTAAAAACAATTTTGGAGCGTAAAAGTTTCGGGAGAGCAAAGTGCTCTACTCGGCACGATACTTCGCTCCAAAATCGTGATATTTAGCTTCAATTGATATAGTTTGATCAAGAATCTGTGGATAACTTTCAAGGTCCTGAGCGTTTGCGTCGGGCGATTCTCTTTTGAGGGATGGTGGTGGTCAAGTTATGTAGGATTTATTTCTCCGTAAATTACATGAGTGTTAAGGATGCTTCGCCTATTGGTGTAAACGGGTACAAAAATTGCAACAGAACTCAGTTTTACATTGTCGTACAATATAACTTTTGCGACGCAAACAAACGTTCCGGAGGAGACCTTCATTTTGCATCCCTAGACGTCTACATTGTTTTCGTTGTTCATTCACTTATGTTTTTAATTGGTCGAATACTCCCTGTTTAGTGTGTTTCCTCATATTTTTCAAAACCGAACAAC
>MHCC01000002.1:0-351 GCA_001816475.1 Candidatus Blackburnbacteria bacterium RIFCSPLOWO2_01_FULL_40_20 | reverse complement strand
CGAACAACAACCGAAAATTCTCTTCCCTACTACAGGATAATATGTCTGTGAAAATATTTTGTAAAAAGGGAACTTAATTATTAATCCGATTAGATAGTGGCAAAGGATTTAAAAGGGGTCTAAAACGCTAATATATTGCGTCACATTTCTACAAATTGTGTTTCCACTCTTCAATGGCCCCTAAGTTATAACTTCCTTGGTTGATAAGCTCTTTGCCAAGCTTTAGAATTTTTTCATCTTTTGGCATTGTTGCGCGCTCAACCATGTTAGGCATTATATCCATTGAAATTTAAATTCACCAGATACAAAACAATTACAATGTCGCACAATATTGACTACCCCGCTTTTTAA
>MHCC01000001.1:105560-108069 GCA_001816475.1 Candidatus Blackburnbacteria bacterium RIFCSPLOWO2_01_FULL_40_20 | reverse complement strand
ATTTTTGCATTACTAATATGTATTCTGTCGGATAAGCAGATATTTTGTTTTTATCGGTTATACTTGCAAACTTGCCTGTCTTTTTATCTCTAACAGACGGTAAATTTTTTGAGGGTATTTCTCTCTTAATAATATCAGCAACTTTCAGTCCCAAGTTTTGCAATTGTTCGACAAAAACTTCTGCATTGAGTATTTTAACGCCTTTTAAGCTCGTGTTTCCGACAACAATACAGGTTCTCCCGCCTTTTTTAAGCATTCTTTTCATTTCAACAAAAACTTGATTCATTTCACTGAAGTATGTTGAAACTTCCTCGGCGGTTTTCTTGTCCTTTTCTAATAATTCTTTTCTGATATTTTCTGCGAGCGTGCTATTGAGAGTCAAATCTTTTTTATCGTGATAGGAAGTGCCAATAAATCGCTTTCGGAAATCACTTAAATCTTTTGTGTATTCCAACCACAAAGCGGTGAGCTGGTGCAAATCTGCGTATTCGTAAGAGGTAACATAGGGCGGTGAAGTAACAATCAAACTAACGCTGTTGTCTTTAGCCGGGATTGTTCTTGCGTCCGTGCAAACTACTTTACTGGGGACTTTCAAATAACCTTTTTGTGATAGCATTTCGAATAATCGCGTGTTGCCTCGCAACATCATTTTTATCTGCTTCAAAAATGTTTTGATTGGTTCGGATGGTTTCTTCTCAAAATCTCTTGTTGGCTTATTGCTTTTTTGTAACCATATTGAACAATTTTTGAGAATGTTTGAAAATCCGCAAAAGAAGAAATCTTTAACATCCTGATCTTTTATTTTTGAAATCTCGGCAAAGATGAAAGCGAGTTTTCTCTTTTCTTCCGATTTGAACCAGTAATCAATCCTTTCGTGTTCGGGGGCTTTTACTCTTGTTTGTTCGTTGTAAGTCCCCAATCTCTTTTGGAAAGTTGCAAATTCATTTTCAATTTTGGCTGGATCAATTGCCGTAATTTTTGCTTTTGTAATCAAAACGGCAACAGGATTGATATCAACAGCAATTGATGGTCGTCCCATTACTTTTGATTCAACAAGTGTCGTGCCACAACCACCAAAAGGATCAACAATAAAATCACCCTCTCGCGTATATTTCTCTGCCAAACGAGAAACTATTTGAGGAATGAACTTTGCCGGGTAGCGATGATAGCCGTGCGTAATATATGCCGTGTCCTTCCTTGTTTTGTCGGAAAAAGACCACGACGGATCAATTTTAGTTTTTGCGAGTAATGTTGTTATTTGGTTCATAACTTTAATTGATTAAATCTTCGACGGGTGTATTTAACGCTTTGGCAATCTTTTTCAAAGTTTCAATAGTGGGATTGCCTTGTTTGCCCGCTTCTATGTTGATAATTGTGTTATTGGAAACATCTGCAAGACAAGCTAACTTTTCTTGCGAAATGCCCATTTTTTCTCTCAACCGTTTTACGATTTCAAAAATGCTTGGATTCTCGCGGGAAAATACCATGCCGAGGCAACTTCTTACGATTTCTCTGAAAGTACAAATTGGCGGTGGGGGCGAGATTCGAACTCGCGTAGGCCACTGGCCTATGGTTTTCGAGACCATCCCGTTCGGCCACTCCGGCACCCCACCCTGCTATTTGTTATTTACTAACTTATTAATTGCCTTTTTTAAGATATCTCGTTCTCCTTTAAACGAGAGGCTCATTAAAGCATTTTCTTCATCAAACCAACAAACCTCTTCAACTTCGTGCGCCCATTTGTCCTCAACAAACACCTTCCCACCGACTTGCTTCATCAAAAAAAATGTTACAATCTTAAATATGCGCTCTCCTTTTAGTTGAAAAAAATATTGTTCGGAACCAATCTTCTCTTCAATTTCAACTTTGACTCCAGTTTCTTCAAAAACCTCACGCTCTGCTGCCTCTTTTGAAGTTTCCCCTTTATCTATAGTACCTTTGGGGAACCGCCATTGTTTTGTTCCAGTAGGTTTTATGAGCAACCATTCCCGTCCTTTTGTAGTTTTTCGATAAACAACTCCACCTGCCGAGAACGCTCTGACTAAAGGCTTTTTCTCTTTTTTATCTTCGCCCATTCTTTTAAAATACTACTTGCTTGACGCAACATTTTTTGTTCTCTAATCAAGCGTAATCGTTTGCAAGCAGAAGTAAAAGTCACCCAAGACCCCAACTCTTGACTCTCAGATTTCCCAGAGCTTCGCTTCATTAGGTAATAAATCAGCTTCTGGCCCTGCTGGGATCCTTTTTGGCCAGTTGAAACCGTTGTGTTGCCTGCCTCATCCAATACCGTGGCTTTAACTCCAATTTCCTCTTTAAGGTAACGAATGGCGGCACGGACAGAGGACTCTCCCCTTCTTATTTCACCCTTGGGGAGTTCCCAATCGTTACCTAATTTTATAAGCAACCATTCAGTTGATCCTTTGTGTTGCCTGCAGGCTACAGTACCTACTTTAGTTTTGTCTATCATTCCTATGTGAGCAGGAATACTAAATTAAGCGCCCTTGGAGGG
>MHCC01000001.1:0-105549 GCA_001816475.1 Candidatus Blackburnbacteria bacterium RIFCSPLOWO2_01_FULL_40_20 | reverse complement strand
TCAGGATAAACTTCTCATCCCACCTTCTTCATACTTTGGCACGCCTCGCCTGCACTGAGCAAGCGAAGCGCGTCGAAGTGCGGTGAGGGTGGGATTCGAACCCACGGTAACCTTACGGCTACACACGCTTTCCAAGCGAGCCCGTTCGGCCACTCCGGCACCTCACCAATCTTAAACGGGGTGGCTCGTCGTACAAGCCTACCCTGCACCGTATGGTACGGGGCGCACCCAAGAGGAGTCGAACCTCTGACCTCATCTTCCGCAAAGATGCGCTCTATCCAACTGAGCTATGGGTGCAAAATTAAATAGATATATTTACTTTTCACTATTATCTAACTTTCAAATGGTATTCTTTTTGACAACCAAGCAGCAGATTTGTCTAAAAAACTTGGTGCAACCTCCTCGAAGGGCAAGTGGCTCGTTAACTCCTTTTTGATTTTTTCTTCGTCTTTTTCTAAGACTACCGTTTCAATCCTACCTGGAAATCCCCTGCTCTCAACAACAAGCAAATGGGCTCCAAATCTATTTGTAAACCAAAAACGGCGCAAATTAAACCAGTCGTGTCTTTGGCCAGCTGCAATAATTCCCTTGTTGGTTATACTGTGTTCTACCTCCTCCGGAGGAACAGTTGACAAGACATAAACTAAGAAAACTAGAGCAATAATAACCAAAAGTGGCAAAGGCCCGTCCAAAAAGAAAAGGATCAAGCCTACAAGGAAAGCAATCGCCAATACTGTTGTAAAAAACTCCCGATCCCGTTTTTTGAATGGCCTGGCAGGCGCTTTCCAGGAAAAGACAACCTTTTCCGGCTCGTTTGTTAAAGAACTAGTGTCTTCGATGTGTTGTTGAGCAGCCATGTGTGTAAATTTTGTACAAACCTTTCGCTAACTCTGCGAGCGGAGGGTAGAGGATTCGAACCTCTGAGGGCTTGCGCCCACAGGTTTTCAAGACCTGCGCCATAAACCACTCGGCCAACCCTCCTCGCGGTAATTACCCCCGTCCGAGCGGAGGAGGTGGGATTTGAACCCACGTGAGCCTATTCGGCTCAGGGGATTAGCAATCCCCCGCAATGAACCGGGCTATGCGACTCCTCCCCAACCGCTTGATTATACCAAATTTAAGCCTCTTTTTCAGCGTGCTAAAGTTAAACACCAAATTTCCTTAAATCCTGCTTGTTTTAACACCTTAATAGCTTCTTTCATTGTTGATCCTGTTGTCCAAACGTCATCAAACAATATTATTGTCCAATCATTTCCACATCTTAGACTTGCTTGTCCCGCAAAGCCCTGGCAAAGTGGGAGACTTAGACTGAACACTCCTTCCATGTTCTTCTGCCTGTCTTTTTCACCTAAGCCCACTTGTGAGCGTGTTTTCTTGACCCTAGTTAACAAATCCACAACTCTCCAGCCTAGTTGTTCGCCAATTATTTTAGCTACCTCGCGGCTGTGATTAAAACCTCTCCAGTTCTCCCTTGTCCAATGCAACGGAACAGGAACCATTACTATTTTGTCATTTTTAGGAATCCAGCCTTCGGCAATCACCTTATTAAGCTCATTTGAGGCTAAAATCCCCAACTCTTCGGCAATTTCGTAAACAAACCTATATTTTAACTTTTTAACCACATTTCTAATTAACCTTTCATAAGCCCAAATAGAAATTAGCCCGTCTGGCAAACCCGATTTCACACACCTTTTGTGAGTAACCCCACCGATTGAAGCACGCTCGCAGGCCGGACAAACTTGAGGAAAAGCAAGCCGTGCAGTTTTTGCGCACTTGGGACAAATGTTGGCTTCTGCCCGTCCGCAGCCAACACACTTCTTGGGAAACAAAATATCTAAAATAGACACCTTAGATAAATATTAGTACAATTCGTATAATGAAGATATTCAACAAACGCGCCAAATTTGACTATTTTTTGCAAGAAAAGTTTGAGGCAGGAATAGCCTTAACAGGAAGTGAGGTTAAGTCGCTCAAGGAAGGCCGCGCTGACCTCTCTGGGTCTTTCGTCCGGATAAAAGACGGTGAAGCTTGGCTTTACGGAGCCAATATCCCACTTTATGCTCACACAAGCGTGGAATACGACCCGCTAAGGCCCAGAAAGCTACTTTTGCACAAGAAAGAAATCATCTCCATAGGCACGAAAGCTAAACAGCAAAACTTGACACTTGTGCCTATTTCGGTGTATACTAAAGGCCGTCTAGTGAAGGTTCAAATCGCGCTTGCTAAGGGTAAAAAACAGTACGAAAAACGAGACGCTAGGCGGAAAAAGGACATAGAGCTAGACATTAAAAGAGCATTAAGGGAAAAATAAGTCGTTTTAAATTCGAAACACGAAACAAATTCAAACAATAAAAATTCAAAACGTTTCGAATTTCGGATTTTAGATTTCGAATTTTCCCGCTTATCAGCGGGACTCGGGGATGACAGGTATCGACGAGATTGCACTTTGACATGCTGCAAGCCAAGTTTGACTAAAACTTGTCAAAAATAGTCAAAAATTTTAAGCGGCAACAAACAATCCGCTTATCAGTACAATTACGCATACGCTGCGTAATGTCTGACATCTTTGCTTTGTGCTCCTAGCCGCACTGCACGGGTGTAAACCTTGTTAGGATGCAATCGGAGACCGATCGTCTCTGATTTAAGATTAGATCACGCAAAACACTAGAACTCTTGCTTGTTGAAGATGTGTTTTGTTAAATTAATCAACAAGACAAGCTTGTAGATGTATGTAATCATGCTTTTTCGGACGAGGGTTCAAATCCCTCCATCTCCACCACGTCAGACGTGGTAGCCCCGTGTGACGGGGCACTCTGCAAATATATTTTATGAACTGGTTTCAAAACTAGTTCATACAACCTAGCGAAGCTCCCAAAACGAGCTCACAAGGCGAGTTTTGAAACAGGTTTTATATACTGAAAGACGACGTCATACGTCGTCAGCTGGTATGCATTATTATGTTTATGTACTAAAAAGCAGTAAAGATAATAAGCTGTATATCGGGAAAACTACAAATCTAAAAAGGAGGCTTCAAGAACATGCCAGAGGGGCGGTTGATTCTACAAAAAACCGTCGTTATTTAAAACTTATTCATTACGAGTATTTTGTAAACAAATTTGATGTTTCATCTCGAGAGGTATTTCTTAAAAGTGGGGCTGGCCACGAACAATTAAGTAAAATGCTTAAAAATACTTACAACGAAGAACTTTTATAATTTTATCTCCAACACCTTGCTATCTGTTAATAAAAATATACTTCTTGCATCGCGGGAAACGACCAAACTATTTGCCTCTCCAATTCCCTCTCCTTTGTATTCTTTTTTAAATTCCCCAGATTTACTTATCTCTACAATGCGTCCGTTTCCATTATCAAGAATATATAAGTTATCCAAATTCTCGTCGGTATAAATGGCAATTGGTTTATTCAACCTTTGATCCAACCCTGCAATCCGAAAAACGTCTTTGTTTCCCCTTGTAAACTTAAGAACATCACCGTTTTCCAATAGCACCCACAAAGAACCATCTATCGCCATGCCAACACCTTGTCCTAAATCTACGTCAACCTCATCTTTTAGCCATTTTTGCTTTACACCTTCTCCTCCGAGTTGGTATTTCCATATTCCATTTGACTTATCCAAAAGGTACAAATTGGTCCTGTAAACACCAAGTCCTGCAATTTGACCTAGGTCTGAATCGGGCTTCACAACGATTTCTGCTCCACCTTTCTTGGAGGCCTTAACTACACCCTTAGTTCCAAAAACATAATAATCCGTGCCAGATACCGCAATATTGTCAGCAATGCCAATCTTTTCAGAACCTGCCAATACTTCTGTGTCTTTTGTGGAAGTCGAAACAGAAATAATCCTTTGCATTGATGTATCCAATATTCCCATCGATTCCCCGTCCAGCGCTATTTTTGTTGCAACGATTCCCGAGCGAACAAGAGAAAGGTCGCGAAAAACTGAAGATTTCGCATCCACCCTTCCCAACACATCACCAGACCCAGTATCTAAATTGACTTTTAACTGATCTAGCCGCATATCCTTTATCCCTTGTGTAATCAAATTATCTGCAATATTTTTTGCCTCAAGAAACAACTCTCGCGCCCGAGGAGGATTTATATCCTTTTGAGACAAAGAGTCCGTGTAAACACTCATCGCCTGAGTAAGTTGAGCCTCGTATGAAAGTTTGTAATCTTGAGCTTTCTTTTGTTTAACCCCGAACACAATACTGGCGCCAAGCAACAACAAAAGGACTGCACCAATTGAAACAGCTGTCCTTCTTGATTTTGCCTCGTTTTTAACAACAACAGCTTCTTCTTCGGGTAATTTATGAGCAAAACCAACAAGCGCACGTTTGACAAAACTTTCTTCTTTTTCCGATACTTCTTCTTTAACTGGCGGAACAAACTTAAACAAAGCAGAAGCAACCAAAGGTGTGGAGGCAATAGAAATTTCAGAAACCACTTGGTCAACAAAATCTTGTAACTCTTCATTTTTGTTTAAGTAATCAAGAAGACGAGGTGTTGGAATCCTTTGGAAGAATTTTTGGGTCCCTAAAATATATATGTCATTTTCTTGTCCCAATCCTGAAACTACTGTTACTTGTTCTGGCTGACCCGAAAGCAATAAGGCAATCCCGCCATTCCTTTTTATTGCGACTTTTGCCTCGCCAATTACACCAAAGTAAACATATTTGCCCCAAAGAACAGAAACAGCAAGCTCAATGTGATCTTTACAAAATTTATTACAAACACTTTCCAGGCTTTCCTTTAAAGCACTAAAACAGCTTAAAGTTTGAACCTTCTGAGAGTAATCTTCCTGAAGATTTGAAAGGATTTTTTTTCCAACTTGTGCACAACTTTCTTCACCTTCATCTTGCAACGAAACAACAACAGTTAAATGCTCTTTGTATTTTTCACTACCTAAAAAGCTGTGGACTTGACACCAGGAACCACCTGAAGAGGTACCAACTATTTTTGCGATTGGGGCAGACATATAAGTTACAAAGTTACGAATGCATACAACAACACCGCTATTGAAATAAATAAATGAAACCAAGCAATAGTCTTTAAAACAAATTCAAAACCAACCTGGATAGTTTGGGTCATAAGGTAAACTTGACGAACAGCAACCACAGCAAAAACAATATAAACAAGGTATGCAAAAAGGAAAAAAAGTTTGGCAATATCCCAAATTAGTGGTTCAAACTCCATTACCTTACCCTCCCTTCTATCGCTTCAATCTCCTCCTCAGTGCGAAGTTCTTGAAGAATTTTTGTTACACCAGACGGATTTGGTACCGATTCAAAATCAAAGCTTGGTTGTGCCCCCGCAGTTTGGATATATATGTTTCCATAATTAAACATTACCCCAGCTACTCCTCCCATTGTATGTTTAACTTCTTGAATTTTATCAATTTTTGCGTCAGATACTTCTTTATAAATTAGGTTATGAAAATCAACATCAATAATTCTTTCGTCGGTTATTATGTAAACATTAAAAAACCAAGCAAGAGCTTTCTCGAGAGCAAAAGCCATTAATACCAAGTACCACAAAATTAATGCAGCTTGTTGAAATCTTTCAGGCAAAAAGGTAAGAAGCGGGAAAAATTCTAAAACTCGGGGCGCAAAGAAAAGAACTATTACTATAACAATCCAAGGGATGTTAACAATTGGGTGTTGTCTTAAAAAGAGAATAACTTTTTCCTGGGCTTCTTGGGTTTCAAACTTTATTTTTTCAGGCCTTAAGCAAAACGAGGCTAAAGGATTGTGTGGCGCGGCATCTTGTGAAATGTTTTTATTGCCTGATGTATACAGTTCTGGCATTTCAAGGTATATTCTACCGCGGGCAACCTCTATTTGTCCAATTAGCCTCTAATTAGTCTTTACAATATTAAACAGGGAACTTTTGATACCAATTTGCCCCGGGGCACGAAGGTTGAAAGCCCGCTTAAACTCTTCGCCTGAAATAGTTAACGCGCCTTTGTTTGTATCAAAAGAAACCTCAAGGGTTGTTCCATTCTCCCCATAAACAACCGATGCTGAGTTGACTGATGTGTATCCGCCAATTCCGACTAACTCGGAAAGTGAGTATGGACTTCCTTGCCAGCAGGAAGTATCGGGGGGTGAAACGCGCGAAACGTCTCCTCCACCTTTGTATAAAACAACCCAAGCGTTAAGCATGTCAGCCATTTCAGCTTGTGTTAGCCAAGGATGAGTTCTGCCGCAAGTTGCCCCAGATCGAGAACGATACCACCCCTTATAAAACCAAGAAGACCCTCCTTTTTTATCCCATGCATTGTTTGGCCAACCACCTCGCCCTCCGTCTGCATCCCACTGTCCGGGAGTGCCGTGGCCATTTGATTCGTACCCAAAAGTGTATCCTCCAGAAGTTGACGCATACCAAGTTGCAAAAATTTCGTTTGAGCCAGCGCCAAAAACCACCTGACCGCGAGTTGATTCAACAGCTTGACGCCAGCTGTCTGGAACATTCGCAGCTTTTGACGCACTATAAACTTGGCAAGCCTCAGTTGTACAAATTCTCCCAGTACTGCCATTTGGGTTGCTGTTGCGCCAACCGACAATAGATAATGCATAAGTTCGTGCAGCAATCGCTTGAGCCTTAAGCGCGTTAATATTCCAACCTGAGGGCATCTCAGCAATTCCCATCAAATAATTTTCTTCAAACGGAATTGTCCCAACTGTTGTATTTATGGATTTGGGCAAATCTCCTCTTGTTTCGATTTTGATGTTTCCGTAATATGCGCGCAAAATATCTTCTGTGCTTTGTCCTGCGTCCGCCCTCCCTTTTGCCCCAAATTGGCTCATGCCTTTTCTGTGAGGTGCACCAAAAGAAAATGCTGCAAAACCAGTAAAGCCTGGACTGCAGTAATTACCAGAATCAGGCGGCCCAGAACATGGCTCCAAAGTTGGCGGCGTATCCCCAACGCTGGTTTGGAAACCTCCAGCTTTTTGAGCAGAAAGTTGTTGTTGTTTGGCACTTAAGGTTGAGATATAGCTTTCCACTTTTGCAACTTCTTTGGCTAAAAAGCCCGCACGAGAATCAAGTTGTGCTTGAACTCTTTGTAGTCCTGCGTGGCTGTTTTCTAAAGTTTGTTTGTCGTTTTTTAAATCAACCAATTGGTTTGACAAACTCTCGATAGTTTTTTTGTCTTCTATTGTTGCCTGCTCGCGCAAAGTAAGTTCTCGAGCCAACTCCGTTGCGGAATTTGAGGAAAGAAAAACCAAAAATGGAGAATATTGCCGGCTTCTTATATAAAAACTCCTGACTCGTTGCTCGAGTAACGTCTCTTGTACTCCCAAATCATTTTCCCTCTTATCAATATCTTTGGCTAACTTTTCAGTTTGTGCATTTAAACTTTTGATTTGTGCCTTGAGACTTACAATTTTTGTTTTAAGGTCTGTAAGCTCCTGTTGGTTTCTTTGGTGAGCAGGCTTTAGCGCGTCCACTTCCCTCCCAATTTCAGCAATACATCCGTCCAGCTTAGCAAAAGGAATTGAGGAAACAGAACAGTCGTCAGAAAGTGCAAAAGTTCCTTTAGAATTTAGAACTAAGAGCAAAGAGCATAGGAGAAACAACGATGCAACTATTTTAAAACGAACATTTCCTATTATTTGTCGTTTATTGTTTGTCGTTTGTTGTGTTGGGATCATTGCCTTATTGTACCACTCTGGCGCCTACAATTAACACTTGACACGTGTATATTTGTGTAATATACTTTTAATAAATGAAAATTCTGCCCGGGCCTGTTGTATTTGAATGGGACCGAGGCAATTTTGATAAAAACTTTAAGAAACATAAAGTTACAAACGAAGAGGCCGAATAAATATTTAATAATAATCCTAACTTTATACATCGAGACGAAAAACATTCTAGCGAAACAGAGATAAGATATATGATTTGGGGAATTACCGATGAGCAAAGAAAATTATCGATAATCTTTACCTTAAGGAATGATCAAGTGAGAATAATTTCAGCAAGACCAATGAATGTAAAAGAAAGGAGGTCATATGACGAAAAAGTTCAAAATAATACCAAAATTTAAAAACGAAGATGAAGAAAGAGATTTCTGGGCTACTGCAGATACTTCAGATTATTTCGACTGGAGCAAGGCAGAGCCTGTAATTTTCCCAAATTTGAAGCGTTCGACTGAATCCATTTCTTTGAGGCTTCCAGAAGAACTTTTGGCAAGGATAAAACAACTGGCAAATTCAATGGATGTTCCCTATCAGTCTTTAATGAAAATGTTCTTGTCGGAAAAGGTTGATGAGATGCTAAGAGTAAAACAATTAAAAAAACACTTCAGGTAAAACCAGAAAATCTTCTTAATCAACTACATGAATAAGGCAACTGGGTAACAAATTGGTAATTTTTGCCTGTTTTATACTACTAATCTTAAATCTACCTGCGTTAGCAGGTAGATGTAGATACCCGAACATAAAGTGTGAGGGCAAGTGATTAAAATTACTTGTAGTAGAAGTCTTCGACGCTGAGCTCAGACCGAAGGGATACCACCTGCGTAAGCTGGTAGTAGATTCATACCCAAAATACCCCAATTTGCTCTTTAATAACGATATTTTGGGTTCACGCCCGTTTAACGAAGTTGCTGAGTTAAACAGGTATATGCTAAACTCGAAGTAAGTATGAAAAAAATTAACAAAATATTGTTGTTATTTGTCACTTTAATGTTGTTTACGGCCAAACCAGCAAGAGCAACTACCGTTAATTGTAATTTTGTTTTTACACCTCCCATTAACCAAATTACACAAGACAATGATGCTTTTTCTGTCGACATCACATCAGGTGAATTAACTCCAGGCAACTATAAAATTACTTATGCCGGCAAAGATGAGGTAGTTTTGCCATACAACGGCGGGGTACTCAAATATTCGAAGAAAAAAATGAATCCGTTTTCAGCTGCTGGAACTTTTAATGTTGTAGTGGAAAAAGACGATAAATCTTTAAAATGTGTGTCTCCAACCATAAATATTCAAGATTCACCCTTGCAAACATCCTGCAATATAACTTTTTCCGGAACAAAAACTGATCCTGCTACTGGAGCAATAATTGGAGTGAGTGCAAACGCACTCGACCCACTAACACAGGTAGGTATGACGGCAAACAACATAAAAGCGGGCGCTTACGATCTATACGTGGACGGTTCTAAAAAGGGCTACTACAGCAATTTAGCAGGTAACACTATCGTTCTCGGCAACTATCCTTTGGGATCACACAATGTCAGCATTAAAGACCCTAATTTGGCCAACAGGCTTCAGTGTCCTGCCGCGGCATTTCAAGTAAACGCAGTTGGTGCGACTCCTCCTCCTGGCGGTGGCGGTGGCGGAGCCGGGACAGGACCTCTAAACCTTCGTTATTGCCCTCCTCCCCCGGGGAGTCCAGCAGACCAGATAAGGATTGATACTGCGATAGGTTGTATCCCCATTAACACAAGTACTGATTTTGCGGCTTGGATATTGGGATGGTTCATTGGAATCGCAGGTGGAATTGCATTTTTACTAATGCTTTGGGGAGGGTTTCAAATTATGACTGCAGGGGGAAATCCTGATCAAGTTAAAACAGGGCAAGAACAACTAACAGCTGCAATCTCCGGGTTGCTATTAATAATCTTTGCAATATTTTTGCTAAAATTAATTGGTGTTTCCATTTTTCAGATTCCAGGTCTAACTTAAATTAAAATGCTAAACAACATTCAAACAAGGACCAATGAGCTAGCAACGTTCAATTTTTCCAGTGGGTCAATTGGTGATATCATAAGTGCAATTATCCCTATCCTCTTTTTTATTGCTGGTTTTATTTTACTTCTAATGATTGTATTGGGTGGGTTTGGATATATGACATCGATGGGAGACCCAAAAGCAGCCGAGAGCGCAAAGGCAAAAATAACGCATGCTCTAACAGGGTTCATAATCATCTTTATCGCCTATTGGCTTGTACAAATTCTGGGGATGATCTTTGGAATAGCGCAGTTTGGAAGAATATTCTAATAAATTTTCAATTTGAAATTTTCAATTTTCATTGAAATCTAAAATCAAATTTTCAAATTTGCACCCGAGTTGAGCGCGATTTTAGAAAAAATAAGAGTAAATTCCTGAGCTTCTTTCCATGATTCACGACATTCTTCCGCTTCTTCTATTGAAGCCCTTGCCAGCATTCGCAGCCAGTATTTAGTTTCTTTTGATTCTTTCTTGCAAGTGAAAATTTTATTCCTGAAGTCTTTTTTGCTTGTAGCGCCGTTGGCTTCGCAATAATTCGCCCCAATGCTTGTTGCTGCTCTAATTAATTGGCTAATTATTGGTGAAGTAATGATGTTGTGTGGTGATTTTTTACAAAGCTCAATAATTTTTTCTGCAAATTGGGCGGTTCTTTCTTCGAGATCGTAAACAACCTTTTCATTTTTAGATTTTGGAATTTTAGATTTCATTTCAAATTTCAAATTGAAAATTGAAAATTATCGCGCTAATATCCTTCGCGCGATTTTCCCTTTGAGGTAATCTTTGAAGCTTCCTCCACCAAATCTTCTTGTACGCTTCATGAAGTTTAAGAGCGCTTTGTCAAACTCGCCTGGCGTAAAATCGGGCCAAAGAGTTTTTACAAAATAAAGCTCGGCATAAACTGACTGCCAGGGAAAATACCCCGAAAGCCTTATATTCCCTCCGGTCCGTATTACCATATCCGGGTCCGGCATTCCTGCGGTATCTAACAAGTTTGAAAATTCTGCTTCCGTTATTGGCTCTTCTGCACTTCTTTGATGGGTTTGAACTTTATCCAAAAGACGAGAAACTGCACGGAGTATCTCTTCCCGGCCACCGTAATTTAGAGCAAATGAGACTGTAATTTTGGAATTGTTCTTAGTTCTTTCAACAAACCCACGGGCTAAAGTCGGAATATCTCCGGGGAACCAATTTATATCCCCAATGATCTTTATTTGGACTCCCAATTTTTCCAGTTCTTTAAGGTTGGAGGCAAGTGCATCCTTAAAAATAGAAAAGAGCCCGTCCAGCTCTTCCTTGTCTCTCTTTTGGTTTTCTGTGGAGAAAGCCCAAAGGGTTAAATATTTTATTCCACGTTTGATTGCCCTCCTAACAATAGGACTTATTGTTTTTTCTGCAGCTTGTTTGTGGCCATCAACTGGCCCCAAACCACGTTTTGCAGCCCATCGCCTGTTGCCATCCATTATGATGGCAACATGTTGAGGAAGATTGTTGTCGTTATTACTCATTTTCTCCAGCGCGAGTGACAGAATTTTATCATATTTTGTCACTTTTTAGCAATAATGCAATGTAAATTGCAATCCTGAGCGATCCCGGCTTGCCGGAAGAAATCGGAGGATTTGCAATAAAGCCTGCTTTGTTGTTAAACTTGTAGATATGGTACTACAAAAAAAGGAAAACAGTAAACATGGAAAATTAAAAAGTTCAAGTCTTTTTGCTTTCTTACTACTTACTATCTACCATTTACTATTTACCACCCCCGTCAATGCCCAAATTAATGTTGCCACACCATTTAACCCCCCGCTTGTAGGTCCTCCAGGTCGTGAACTCGAAGGTGTAGGAAAATTCGTTTCAGTTGTTTTGGCTAATGCCTACATAATTGCGGGGGTATTACTGCTCTTTTTTATAATCATTACAGGCATCCAATTGATCTCAAGTGCCGGATCGGACGATAGACAAAAGGTCGTAAAATGGAAAGCCACTCTTACTACTGCAATAATTGGCTTCTTGATTATCTTCGCGTCTTATTGGATAATTCAAATAATAGAGCTTATAACAGGAATACATATTCTATAAACATGTTTCCAATCTTTGGAAGAGTAACAGCACCACCATCGGGGTATTTTTTAGCAACGGGAGGCGGCATCGTTGCTTTTATTAGCGTAATAGTGAAACTTTTAATAGTTATCGCTGGGTTGTATATGTTATTTAATATCATCTTTGCCGGGTATCAGTTTATTTCTGCCGGAGGCGATCAAAAATCAGTTGAGGCTGCCTGGGGTAAAATTTGGCAAAGCTTGGTCGGTTTGTTAATTGTGGCTGGATCTGTAATGTTGGCTGCATTGTTTGGTTGGATACTATTTGGAGATACATCAGCAATTCTGTCACCCAAAATATACACACCATGACGTACCTTGCACAAAACCCAACCTCGCTAAGTAACACACCAATCCAAGGAATTGGGCCGATAGGTTTGCAAAACAAGCTCACGGCCGAAGTTTTTACTGTTTTTCCAAACGTTATTTCGCTAATCATTGGTTTTCTTACCGCAGCAGCTTTTCTTTGGTTTCTCCTGCAGCTCTTCTTGGGTGCAATTAGCTGGATAAGCTCAGGAGGAGACGTAAAATCAGTAGAACAAGCCCGATCTCGGATCATGAATGCAATTATTGGATTAGTTCTAGTGCTTGCTGCATTGATTTTCTTTTCCGTTATTGGCACTGTAATTGGTATTGATATACTGAATTTGAACGCAATATTAATTAAATTAACACCTTAAACATGGGAAACCTACTAGCACAGACCGGGAAAATTACAAATCCAGTCGTACCCAACTTGACACCCGTTGTCCAAGGCCAAGGAGTAAGTCTGCTTGAAGGACTGCTGCAAACAATTTTCGGAGTATTAATCCTTGTAGCAATACTTGCCTTCTTTTTGTTTTTCTTAATTGGCGCAATTCGATGGATCACGTCAGGCGGCGACAAGGCACATGTTGAAGGAGCGCGAGGCGCAATTACTACTGCGCTTGTTGGGCTGGTCATCGCCTTTTCAGTATTTGCCTTAGCAAAAGTCGCCGAATTGATTTTTGGAATTAGCTTGTTGAAAATAGATATCGGAGCACTTACAATAAGGTAACGACATACAATAAAGTAAAATGTGTGTCGTATGTGGTTTGTCGTTTGTTTTAGTATTTGGAAGGAGGTGAGAGAGTTGAAAAAAATAATTACAAGTACATTAGCTGCAGGACAAGCATTAATGCTAACTGCTTCTATTGCAATGGCACAAGGTAATATTGATTTGAAACCAAAAGGAGATTTTTTAGAACTGGGAAACATAACAGTAGCTGGATTGATCTCAAGTGGTATTAAACTTGCATTAATCATCGCAGCTGTCGTCTTCTTCTTCATGTTAGTTGTCGGCGGAATTCGTTGGATTCTCTCAGGAGGAGACAAGGGCAAAACTGAGGAAGCGCGAAACCAAATTACAGCCGCCCTGGTTGGTTTAGTTATAGTTTTCTCGGCATGGGCGATCACGCAGTTGATCCGCGCCTTGTTTGGTGTTGATATTCTCAATCTTAACTTAACTGATCTGCGTGCCAAATAAGTTAATATTTGAGTAAAACAGCTGGCCACAACTATGTAAAACTAGTTGTGGTTTGTTGTATTGCGAACATAATAGTTGCAATTGAGATTAATTGGTCATAAACTTTAGCCATGAGAAAAAACATCTTTGCACCAATCTTAGTTTTACTTTTCTCTTTTTCTTTTCTATTCGTCCAACCCACGTTTGCCCAAACACAACCTTTTAACCAGGGTAGAGTAGAAGTACAACAAGCCGGCAATCCAAATGGAGGAGTTGCGACCCTTATTGGGTTAGAAAGAATAGTGTCGAACATTTTAACTATCGCCCTTGGTTTGGCATCCATTGTTTTATTTATCATGTTTGTCATTGGAGGATTTAATTACCTAACTGCAAGTGGAGACCCAAAAGCCGTTGACGCAGCTCAAAAAACATTAACCCATGCAATTGCAGGCTTAGTAGTTCTTGTACTTGCCTACCTAATTTTACTCTTGATCAAACAAATAACAGGCGTCGACGTTACTCTCTTCAGAATTTACAAGCCGTAACAATTTAAAAGTGAAAAGCAAAAAAAAAGTTTTTTTATTTCTATCCTTTGTCGTTTGTAGTTTGTCGTTAGTCGTGCCCGCAGCACAGGCCACCGAAATTGACACCTCTCCTGATGCGGTTTACAAAAAAACACTTGAACTTAAAGACGAATCAACTGCTACAGACATCTATTCTACCCCAGCACCAGGAGCACAACCTGTTTTTCTTGGAAGAACAAAAAATATTAAAGTTCCATCTGGTGGTGAAACCGGCCCAAATACCGACAGCATGAAATTTCCCAAACTCGATCGCGAATATGATTATTATTCAACAAAGGAATTTCAAGATCGTATACTACCCGAAGAGTTGCGGGGACAAACCCAGTTTGCCAGCCCGCCCCCTTTACAAGGAGAAATAGCCCATGTCGGTTGCGGCAAGTCAACGATTGGAGATAAAGATACAGAAACCAGAGTTGGTAAAAGCGAAACAAAGTTTGACGTACCTGATTCGTATGGTAAAACGTTGATGATCACAAGTTTTTTCCAGTCAATTTTTGTACCAAGCAAAGATACAAACTTAAAATTCTCGGTTAAAGCTCCGTCTGCTTCACCACAACCTCCGGATTACTTAACTGAATGTCAAAATGATCAAAACGGACAAAGCTTGGAGTCTACAAGTATATCCAACACCTCCCCAAAACCTTTAAGCTTGTTTGGGCAACTTATCAGCACAATACGCGGTTTAATTGACAATCTATTAAACGGGAGGGGATCAGTTGCAACAGATGTCAAAGTTCAACAAATTGGTTATATCCCTGCCGAAAAACAATTCGAGGATCAAACTGTTGGAGACAACGGCTTTTTAAACTTTTTCAAACCGGAAGAGCGGCCGTTTAGCAAAGAAGGAGACCAAGTTGAGAAAGTTCCATATAAAGTACTTGGGCAATCCCAAGATGCAGAAGTCGGTTATTTAGGAATGTCCTCGTATAAAAGCGGAACAATTGACTTGGTAAGATCGCTTTTGCCGGAGGAACTGCAAAGTCAGATCGGAGAAATTGTTGCCCCACCTTCTTCCAAAGGTTTAACCTACACTTTAGACTACAGAAACTACAACAAAGTTCCAAGCCTTGACAAGAAAAACGAAATTATCCGGTGGGTAAAACAAAATCCTGACTGGTCAGATAGTTTAATCGAGCTATATTGGGATCAAGTTGTTCAACGATCGGTTGACGCAAAAATTAACCCAGCTTTTACTTTAGCTATCTGGATTGAAGAATCAGCAGCATCAAGCCCTAAAGTTGGCACTTGGAGCCCGTTTGGTTGCTTCCCAAGCGGAGACACTGATCAAAGAGTTGGGTTTAGTCGAAGTCTTGATTGTTTTATCAAATTCACAGCAAATGAACACCCAAACGATTTTACAGACTGGGCAAAATACTTTTGCGGGCCAGGAGTTACGCCAATTTGTGCTAATAATCAGTTCTTCCTTGACAATTTGAAAACATGGTATGATAGAATATCCTCTTGATTATAAATTTGAAATTTTAAATTTACAATTTGAAATCAAATCTAAATGTTTTAAAATTTAAATTTGAAAATTGAAAATTTTAAATTGAAAATTAGTTGGTTTATGTCAAAAATATTTAAGATTTTTACTACAACAATACTATCCATAACAATACTGTTTGCCACAGTTGCTCCTGTTTTAGCTGTTGACAAATTTAGCCCAACTTTAAACTCTTTCCAAGCCGCGCTTGGAGGAAATAATTACAACAAACAAACTTTTGATTTTCAAAGTCTAATTGGCTTAACAGGAGGTCTATATACGATGCTTGCTGGATGCACCGATCCACAGTGTCCTCAAAGCTTAAAAACAGGAGCTGTGTTTTCGCTTGGAACTGCAGTTGCTGACATTTATTCAAATCCCCCAGCTTCTGGTGTTTATTACGTAGCTGATGTAGCAAGCCACCTTGGCATAGTACAGCCCGCTTATGCACAAAGCGAAGGTAGCGGATTTAGAATGCTTGAACCGTTTTTGAATGCTTGGAGGGCAGTTAGAAACTTTTCTTATCTTCTCTTTGTTATCGTTTTTGTTATTTTTGGTTTAGCAATCATGTTTAGAAGCAAGGTTACTCCGCAAGCTGTAATCACTATTCAATCCTCACTTCCCAGAATCATTGTCGCCCTACTTTTAATTACTTTCTCCTACCCGCTTGTTGGTTTTATGGTCGACCTTGTGTATGTTATATTTGGAGCATTAGTTTGGGGACTTAGTGCGGGAGGACTTTACGACGCTACTGCCGCCGCCAATTTTTACAACGACTACGCCACTTCTAGTTTTTCTACTACGATCGGCTTTGTCACCAGTCATGGAATTCAAGGCGGGTTTAATGTGATAACAGGAACGTTCAGTGCTACTCCAGCGATTGCAGCAGGAGGAGGATTGTTCGTACTGATCGTGGGTGCACTTGCCGCTTTTACTGGACTGGGACCCGTGATCGGCGCTTCTTTAATACCCTTGGCACTTGGGCTGCTCATTGCTGTCATTACTTTTATAATTAGAGTTCTCTTTACGCTGGCGCGTGCTTATCTTTTGCTATTAATTTACCTCATAATGGCGCCATTCTTCATTATGTGGTCAATTTTGACAGGTCAAGGAATTTGGAATGGATGGCTTAGGGGTGTGATTGCGAATTTGTTAGTTTTTCCAATGGTTGGAATCATTATCTTCTTGGTCAATGTTCTGATTCAACAAATAAATCTGGCCACCGGAGCCGTTTGGGGTCCTCCCTATCTTGGCAACCAAAGCACAATCATTAAGGCCATGATTTCTTTGGGAGCAATTATGCTTTTGCCTCAAGTGACCACAGTAATAAACCAAATGCTTAGTATTAGGGGGCTTGATCTTCAGCTACCAGGCGCAGGGAACCAATTTAGAGATTTTGTCGGCGGGATGCAGAGAGGTGTCGGACCAAATGGAATACAGTTTAGGAATCCCTTTGGTGGTGGAGGAGCTCCTCCTGCCCAACCAGCTGCCAACCCATAAGCCTGAGTTAAAAACTCTTTAAGCACTATAAAAAGTTAGAAAATAATATCTATTTTGTAGACCAGGGAAAACGATATTTTTTTGTGAAGTGTTTTAAATTATCAACTTCTTGGTGAGTAAGATAGCCGCTTGACTCTAACAATTTCAACAGATCTCCCCTCTCGCCTTGAGTAAGTGCCTTCCGTTCCAACAAGTCCCAAAATATGCCCCTTGCCAAAAATACCTTGAATTGGCCTATTCTGTATGCAGTATCTGCTCTGTCTCTTGTGTTTAGAGATGGCGACATGTACCCCAATCTTTCCATATCCTTGCCTAACCCGCCCCAAAACGCCGACGAAAGTAAACCATCTCTTTTAGGATCCCAGCCTAGTTTGTTGATATTCTTCACAACTCTATCAATTGATCCAAGAGTAAAACCAAAATAACCCCTATAAAACAAATCCGGTTGTTCAAGAAATGGTATGTTTTTCCAGGACCCCTCCCTCGCTATCTGTGCGAACTGTTTTTTTTCTCCTCCAATTTCTGCAGTGCTCGTCTCCCACAAATCTCCCACCATCAAACCGCTTTTAATTCTTGCGTCATATACGGAGTATTGAAAAACCGGAGGGCACTTTGCATTTTCTGCTAACTTCTTTAACCTCTCTTGTCGGACTCTGTCTTTTGCTGGTTTTTGATAATCTGCGTGTCCAGTCGCAGAAGTTTCTCCTTGATGTGCTAATGCAAAATATGCGCCAATCGTGTCGTCTGGACCCGCAGGCGCCCCCTTGTCGTAATAGTCTTCAATTCTTTTTAAATCAAAATAGGCCAAATCACGTAATCCATTTTTACCTGCCTTTTTCTCCCTTAATTTATCCCATTTCTCCAAAGTCATGGAGGTAGTAAATATGTCAAACGCGAGTCTTTCGGCGTTCTTTCCAACTTTTGTAGCGATTGCACTGCGCAATTCTTGCATCTTGGTAAAAGAATTTAAGACTTCCCTAAACTGAGGAGCGCCAGGAATCGGGTCAGCCAAGCGCGCACCCCAGGATTCTCCAACAAACTGCCACAATTTCAACCCTTCGGCAACGGGTACAACAAGCTCTCGACCTAAGCCTCCAGCCTCTGGAGCAAACAAGTCGTCCTGATGAACCAGAATATACCAGTCGACTGGTCTAATATTTGTAAAGTCTGCTTCCGGAGCACCTTCCGGACCACCACCTGCACCTAATTTTGCAAGATCTCCTTCAGCTTGGGTAACCTCAATTTTTCTATTGTGCAACCTTCTTCTTGCTTCAAGAGACAACTCAAGTTTTTCTCTTAAGCGAATCTCCCGCGACAAAACTCTACTTAAAGTTGCTTCTCTGTTTGTTGCACTGTTTAGAGTGTCAGGTATAGAAGCGATTGCTTTCGTTATTGACTTTAAATCGTCAACATACCTTGAGTCCTCTATTTTTTCACCTTCAGCCGTAGCTCTCTCTTCAAGTAAGTTGATTGCTCCCAAAATGCTTTTTGCTTGACCTTCTGGACTTTCTGGATTTTCTATTTTTATCGAAGGCACCTCACCTGCTTTTTTCGCCTCTCTGCTTTCAACTTCTGCGTATATTTTTTCCTGATAGCTTTCAATTTCTGCTTGTTTTCTAGGATCACTTTCTTTGTTTTTCATTCTCTCTAGTCCTAAAAATGCATCGGTCAAAATATCTTCTGTGACCATCTTAGGAAACTTTGCCTGTAATCCTTCCAAACTTTTTACTAATTTTTTGGCCTCTTCGCTACCCATTCTATCCAACACTCTTTCGTCTGCATAAAGCCAAGGCTCCCCGCCCGCTATAATAGGTAAGCCCTCAGGAGTCCTTATTGGACCTGGTTTGTCTAGCTCTTTAAGGAGTTTTTCGGCTGCGCTCACTTCCGGGATAACCGGTTGTGGTAATTCTTTGCTGATCATTTCGATTGAGGCAGGACTTTCTGACATAGTAACTTCTCTATTATATCAATTTCATCAATTTGTTGCATAAGTTTATGAATTTAGTAGTATCATAATAGCTAAACAACCACAACAAGCAATGTTTATTACTGCTTCAGGTTTACTCCGAGATGATTTTTTATGGCTCTTGCCTGCCGTGTTAATTGCACTATTTCAAGTCAAGATAATTTGGGCCAGACTTCCTAAAATCAACACAACAGAAACTGAAATTGATGGATGTTACAAAGACTGGGACATCACCAGACTTTTGTATTTCACTTATTTGACTTATTTTTTTCTTTTTGTACAACTTGTAGTCACAATTTTACCCATATCTTCTTTTACGTTTACAAGGTTTTTAGGATATGGTTTTGTAATATTCGGCTTTATAAACTCATTTGTTGCCCTAAAAACAATCAACACTAATTGGACTGGAATGTTCCAATATAGAATTAAAAAGGGGCAAAAATTAATTACCAAGGGACCTTATGGATTTATACGACACCCGATTTATACTTCTGCAATCTTGGAAATTGCTGGTTTTGAGCTTATTGCAAACAGCTGGCTATTTGCTCCAATGCTCGTTTTTGGGTATTTTATGATGTATCAACACTCCCTAAAAGAAGAAGCCCTGCTTGAGAAAAAATTTGGCGAGGAGTTCAAAGAATACAAAAGAAAAACAAAGATGTTCATTCCCTTCATCTTCTGAGGACCAAAAGGTGTGAAAACCTCCAAGTTATACATTTTAGCGCTTGACAACCATAAAGTCTTACTTTATACTTTACGTACATGGACAACCAATTGAGACAGATATCAGAAAAAAAACACCAACTTGACACATTAAAACTTCCAGGACAACTAGGAGAGCAACTTAATGATTGGATCAAAGTAGAACTTACCTATTCCTCAAATGCCATCGAGGGAAATAGCCTAACCCGGCTTGAAACTGCCGAAATTGTCGAAAAGGGCCTTTATTCCGCTATCGCCGGAAAACCATTAAAAGACCAACTTGAGGCAATAAACCATGCAAAGGCACTTGAGTTGGTTGCAAGCTTAACAGATAAACTCAAGAGCCATCAGTTTATTACAGAAGAACACATCAAAGCGGTCCACAAAATTATTCTTAACGGAATTGATGATGCGTGGGCTGGAAGATACAGAAAAACAGAAGTTTTCATACGTGGAACTTCACTCGTACTTCCTAAACCCAAAGAAATTCCTTCCTTAATGAGACGATTTATTAATTGGTTGAGCTTGCAACAAGAACAACATCCGGTAATGATTGCAACACTTGTCCATCTTAAGTTTGTTACCATTCATCCCTTTATTGACGGAAACGGACGTGTTGGAAGATTACTCATGAATTTAATACTACAACTTGGAGGATACCCTCCAGCAATTATCAAACAAGAAGAAAAGTCCAGATACTTGGAAACTCTTAACCTTGCACAAACAAAAAGCAATCTTGAACCCTTTTCTCTTCTTGTTCAAGAGGCGGTAGAACGCTCGCTGGATGCTTACCTTAACGCAGCGCAGGAAAAACCAATATTGGCTACCTTTATAAAAACCCAAGGCAAGCTTCTTAAAATTGGCGAGCTGGCCCAACTTACTAACGAGCCTGTCCCTACTATACGTTTTTGGACAAAAGAGGGACTTCTAAGAGTAAGTAAATATACAAAAAGTGGATATCAATTATACGACCACGCCACGATAGAGCAAATTCAAAAAATCAGAGCACTACAAAACCAACGTTTTACACTCGCAGAAATCAAAAAGCAGCTCCTGCTGTGAAAACCTGCTCTTGTTGCAAACACATTTTCATATGATAACTTTGTAATAGACCATAGAACCAAGAGCTTAGAGCATCGACAAAAATGAAAACTATCAAAAATGGTCTATCGTCGTTATATGTCTATTGCACGAGGGTCTAGTTTTGAAGTAAAATATTGTCCTACCTGTTAAGCATTGTTTGCAATTCGGACAAAAACTTTCTTCAAGGAATCGTACAAGTAAATACAGAGATTATTAAAATGCTAACAAAAATGATGAAAAACTTAGAAAAATAACCCTATGCTCTAATTGTATGCAACAACATCCAGTACCACAACACATCTCAAACTATGAATTTAAGCTTGTTGGGGATATGACCCTCAAGCAGTTTTTCCAACTGGCTGGAGGGATTTTGGTTGCTTTGATTTTTTATGCAACACCACTTCCTGGAATTATCAAATGGCCACTTGTTGTTCTGTTTTCATTAATTGGTGCCATGTTGGCTTTCTTGCCCATCCGTGAACGACCACTCTCTGTTTGGTTTCTGGCCTTTATAAGGGCAATATATGCGCCCACAATATATGTTTACAAAGAGAAAGGTGCGGAGGAAGTATTCCGCGAGAACGGTCAATCACCTGAAATAGAGATTGTAACCCCAATGGGTGCACAGCGCGCAGAAGAATATCTGCACCAAATCCCTAAAACCAGTGTTGAGGAAAAATTTGATAAATCTGAGGAAAGTTTATTAGCACGCGTCAGCTCGTTTTTCCATGCAAATTCGCCGTCACAATCTTCTTCGCCTTTTCCAACCCAAACCATATCCGCTCCTCAAGTGGCACCAGTCAAAGCACCACAAGAAGACAGAGATAGAGAGGAAAGTGGGAATGCCCAAATTAGTGCACCCGCTCCACGGCAAGTACCTGTTTATGTTCAAGTAGTTGACGAAGAAAGTAGCCCAATCCCAACATACACACCCCACTCGATATCCGCCCCACGGGTGCAAAACATTAATGTTGAAAGACCGACTATTGCATCCCAACAGCAAGATGCTCAAACAACTGAGTCGACCCCTACCGCTTCTTTTCAAGATGTAGAATCTATTACTCAACCCTCTCACGAGGCAGTTGATGCAACATTTACCCCCGAGGCTGCCCCACCTCTGCCTCCAGACAGACCAAACACTATTGTCGGTCAAGTAACCACGCACGAGGGAAAAATTGTTGATAGCGCAATTATGGAAATACGAGACAGCTCAGGAAAACCAGTAAGGGCCGTAAGAACAAATAGGGTTGGACACTTTATCACTGTTACTCCGCTTGCTAATGGGGATTATGAAATTGAAACTGAAAAGGACCAGTTGAAGTTTGACGTAATCAAATTCAGGGCAGATGGAAACATTATACCGTCGATTTTAATTAGGGCAAAAGAATAACATTGTCATGTTAAAGGATTTATTTAAAGTAAAACCAATCCAAGCAACTACGCAACAACATCTTTTGATTGCTGATATTGTGGATGACATAATTCTTACTAAGGATGGAGGGGCTGGGTTAGTTCTTGAAGCAACCGCTCTAAACTTTTCTTTACTTTCAGAGCGAGAGCAAGAAGCAATCACATATGCCTACGCAGCTTTTTTAAATTCTTTATCTTTTCCCATCCAAATCATGATCCGTTCCCAACAAAAGGATGTGTCAAATTATTTAAGCTTTTTGCGCGAAAACGAAGAAAAAATTCAAAACCCGCTTCTGAAAGAGTTAATGCAATCATATGAGAATTTTGTTGCCCAAATCGTTAAGAAAAGAAATGTTTTAGAAAAGCAATTTTTTATCATCATCCCCTTTTTGCCATTTGAGCTTGGGTTGTCGGCGGCCAACCTCTTAAACTCAATTGTCAGAAAAAGAAAGTCTATCCCCTATACAAAAGAATACGTTGTCAAAAAGTCAAAAACTGCCCTTTACCCGCGACGAGACCACTTAATAAGACAGTCTGGAAGATTAAGCATTAAACTAAAGCAGCTCAACACAGAACAACTTGCTCAGTTATTCTTCGCAATCTACAAAGAAGGAGAGAGATTTGAGATAAAGTCTACAGACTACGACCTACCGACTACTGAAAATAACAGTTCCGCACAGCAGTAGTCAGTAGCTCGCCTCTCTGAAGCTCCCGCCTAGGCTTGGCGAGGCTGGTTGGCGAAGCGGGTCCGTAGACGGTAAACAATAACCAATGTTCAACCTAACAGTATTACCATTTTCTAAAAAACATAACACTCTTGAGCCTCAAATTGCTCAAGTTTCAGCACCTAAAAAAAGGGGCATATCAATTCAAGACGTGATTGCTCCCAAAGAAATTGAGATTGATCGGGAGTTCATAAGAATAAACAAAAAGTATTTGAGAACCTTGTTTGTTGCCGGCTACCCAAGGTTTGTTTCCCCCGGGTGGCTTGATCCAATTATTAATTTTGACCACTCGCTTGATTTATCATTCTTTATTTACCCCGTTGAAGGGAAAACCGTCTTGGATGACCTTAGACGAAAAATTGCTTTAATGGAAGCAGAAATTGCAACAGATTTACAACGCGGACGAGTTGTAAACCCAAGTACGCAAGCTAAACTTGAAGATTCCAGAGTCCTACAAGAGCAGTTAGTAAAAGGAGCTGAGCGGTTTTTTCAGTTTTCTTTTTATGTAACAATACCTGCAGACTCGGTCGAAGAACTAGACCACATAACCCAACAAGTCCAATCAACCCTCGGGTCTCTTCTAATTGTTTCAAGCTCAACAACTCTTCAAATGGAAGATGGACTGTACTCGAGTATTCCGCTTTCAGCAGACAAGCTAACATTTACACGCAATATGGATACAACTTCACTTGCAACAACTTTTCCTTTCGTGTCTGCTGAGTTGTCATCCGACAAAGGCATCCTTTACGGGATAAACGAGGATAATGACTCGTTGGTAATCTTTGACAGGTTCAGATTGGAAAATTATAACAGCATAATTCTATCTACAGCCGGAGGAGGAAAATCCTTTAGTGTAAAGCTTGAAGCACTGCGAAGTTTAATGTTGGGTACAGAAGTATTCATTATTGACCCTGAGGCAGAATACAAACCACTAGCTGACGCCTCAGGAGGCGAGTTTATTACTTTTTCTTTTAATTCCCCATCAAAGATAAATCCGTTTGACCTTTCGGGGGTTGTCGAAAAAGATGAAAACCAGCTTGGTTTAAAAATATTATCTTTGCATTCACTTTTTGGAATCATCATGGGACAACTTACGCCCACCGAACAAGCTCTCCTTGACCGTGCGTTTATTTCAACATACAGAGACAAGGGGATTACCCAAGACCCTGAAACTCAAACTAAAATTCCACCTTTAATGGAAGACTTGTATAAAACGCTATTGGGGATGGAGGATCCAATCGCCCGCTCTCTTGCTGACCGAATTGAAAAATTTGTACGAGGATCTTTTCAAGGAATTTTTGACCAACACACCAACATTGATATCAAAAACCCGCTGACTGTTTTCTCTGTTCAAGAAATGGAGGAACAACTTCGCCCCATTGCTATGTTTGTCGTTCTTGATTTTATTTGGACCCGAGTAAAACGCGATCTTAAAAAAAGGATACTCATAGTTGACGAGGCTTGGCACATGATGAAATATCCCGACACAGCCCAGTTTTTATATTCAGTTGCGAAACGTTCAAGAAAGTATTATCTTGGGTTGATTACTATCACCCAAGACGTAGAAGATTTCTTGGCTCAAGACATTGGTAAAGCAATCGTTACAAACTCTGCCCTCAAATTTCTTTTGAAACAATCCCCTGCCGCAATTGATAAAGTTGGAGACGTGTTTAAATTATCAGAAGGTGAAAAACAATTACTTCTAGCAGCTGACGTTGGAGAAGGAATTTTCTTTGCAGGGCCAAACCACGTTGCCATAAGAGTTGTTGCATCAGAAAAGGAATATAAGTTGATAACTACCAAGCCTGAGGACGTGTTGGCGGCGCGAAGACAAAGTCTTGATCAAAGTTTTAAAAATATTGGCCCGCAGACCAAAGAAGAAACAACCCAAAATCGTCAAGGAATGGTAGTTGAGGAAATTTAATATGGAAAATGATTTTTTAAATCCACAAAAAGCAAGAGAGTTAGTTGAAATTTACCAGTGGTTTTTGCAAAATCCAGATAAATATTCCTACGAAGGCTTATCAAGGAAAGATTTCTTGTTTCTTGTTGCTTCAATCGGAACTTTGTTTGATGTTGAGAATCTTGAGCAGGTTGTTAAGATTCTTGAAAATATTGCAAACAATAAAAATGTAATTCCAACCCATGCCGCGATCCCTGTTAACCTTAAAGATCTAATCGAAGAGTACGAAAAATGGGAATCTTTAAGACGCGAAAAAGTGCTCAAGAAAGCAAGTGATGTCCAGGTTTATCAACAAGCAGAAAAATTGTCAGGTGCAATCTCAGTAGCCAAGGTTTCTCAGCCAAAGATAGCAAAATTAGTTTATCAAGCAGAAAAAAAAGGTGGGGAAACAACACAAACAGAAAAAACCACAAAAGACAATCTTGATGAATGGGTAGAGCAAGCAAGAACAATAGAAATTGTTGCCGCGCTTGTAATGGGTGGAATTCCTATAGCCGATGCTAAAAAAGCCGCACCTCTTATTGCTGAAAGACTTAAAGATGCAGGCATTAAGATTGACGAGGTAGAACTCGAAAAAATAATCCAGGGTATACTGGAAAACCAGCAAGTAATAATATCCCCAGAACAAGAACACGCAGTCTTTGAAAATATTTCAGAAAAATTTGGTGTCTCTGCCCAATCGCAAACTTTAAGTTCTTCTTTTAAAGTGGCAAGGCCATATAGGCCGAAAAGAAACCCCACTTCGTCCACCTCTGACCCGCTTCGACTCAGCGAGGCGAGCGAGACTACGTTAGGGACAAGCAAAAATGAAAAGAAGATTAAAGAAGATTATGTTTATCTTCTATACAAACCACAATCTTATCTTCAACGGCTTGGTGGGCAATTCGGATTTCTTTTTGGAGGAACGAACAATAAGCAAGTTCTTGAAGCAGCACTGCAAAGGCTAATTATTGAGAATCCGCAACTTTACACAGATAACTCGCTTGAGATGCGTCTACTTCGTCAAGGTATTGTGAATCTAATAGCAACGCAGGGAAAAATCGACAACGCCCAGTTTGTACCACAACACAAAATCGAAGAAGCTTTAAGAAATTATTATTGGTCAGGTGGATCAACCCAATCGATGAAACTGATTTTTGGAGAAAACGGTATCGTCGGGAAAAAAGTAAATTTAGAAAAAGGCGGAGAGTCGGCAATTAAAAACGAAGTTAAAGCACAAGCTGGATCATTCATAGCTGACGCCGGAAACCAAGCAAGTATTAAATTTAAACGCTTCTTGACTGATCCGAGCTTGGGTTGGCTTAGAACGTCGGCTGCAATAGGTCTTGGAATTGGATCCATTAGCTTCCCAATCCCGGGTTTTTTGAGAATCTTCATGGGCTTTGGCGGACTTGGGCTTGGAGTAGTACAAATTGGCCATTCACCAAAAGCAATTTCTGCCTCATTCGACTTTTTAAACCGACTTTCAATGCCTAGTAGTCGTGGAAACGGGTCTCCACTTGGTGCACTCATGGGTATGGGTAAAAACAAGATGGCTGGCGGGCTAATCGCTGCCATTGTTGCAATCCCTTTATCGTTAATTTTGTTTACTTTCAATGGAATAAGCAATTCTCAAAGCACGTTTTTGCCACAAGCTGTATCGCCAATCAATGTCGTCCCCGATTCAAAATACATTTCAGTTACCAAGACAGCCGACCCATCGGTTTTTCCTGGAGAACCCCCTCTGCAAGTTAAATACACAGTAGCGATTACTGCTAAAGAAGGAAACTTAACAAACATCCAAGTTAGTGAAAAGTTCACAAGTTTTACCTCAAAAGGCAACCCATCCATTACTAGTCCCACCTTGCCTGCCATACCTTCAACACTTGAAGAAGGAAAAACTCACACAATCACATTTGCAATTAACCTTGGAAAAGAATTTAAAGATTCTGTTGTTACAAATACAATTACAGTAACTGCTGACGTTGAAAGTGGCCCTGTAAAGGAGTCAACAACACGCAGTGTATCAGTAATTATTGGTAATCCTCCAACTTTTTGCTTCACATTCACTGGCAATTGGACAGAAGGAGACAAGGGCATGATCATGGAATCTATCGGCAAAATTTCGAAATCCACTGCATACTCTTCATTCCTCTGCTCGGGTGGGCCAGTTTTTATTCAAAGAGGTGGGGATATGGATTATGGTGGAGAAGTTACTGATGGAAATACAATTACAATGTATAATCGGGCATTCCGAAACAAACCGTCACTCTTTTATACATTTGCACACGAAACCGGGCACGTTTACGGCCACAGAAACGGAACTTCTTATAATGCATTCTCTATTTCAACCCATGACGAACCTTTCTTGCCAACATACACGCTCAAACAAACACTAGACGAAGACTTTGCCGAAACGATCGCAGTGTACATTGTAAGAAAAGAAGTTCCAAACTTAAGCGGAGTTGACATTATTAATATGGAAGCTAAGTGGCCTAAACACTACAACTTTGCAAAAACTAATATTTTTTCTGATTTTGATGGATTTTAAATGCAATTTATAAAAAAACATTTCGTAATCATTTCCCTGGCCTTTGTTGCTTCTATTTTGGTTGCCATAAAAATTCTTGTTCCCGCACCAACAACAGTTTCCTCAACCCCCTCCCCAATCCCAAAAGCACAATCTTGGAATGGTGTTGTTCCAGGCCAAACTACAATTCAAAATTTACCGGAGTCAATTGGCAAATCTGAAGCTACCCTAAACCAGAATGGTCAAACTACATATGAGGTTGAAAGAAAGGGTGGCGGACCGCCTCACGAGGTAATAACTCAAAACAACACAGTTGAGTTGGTCAAAGATCGAGTCCTTTCTGGAAACATCAGTACGTTTAAGAATAATTATGGTGAACCTGAAGGCGAATACTTTGGAGAACACCAATCAGTTGGCTTTAAAACATATGTTTGGGCAAAAGATGGCGTAGCTGTTGTCGCGCACGAAAAAGAAGGTGTGATTTTTGAAGTCTGGTATTTTCAACCCACAACACTTCAAGTATTTTTATCAACTTGGGGAAAGGGGTTAAGCATAGAACCCGAACAAAAATCAGGATACTAAAACAACAATTCTGCGCATACAAAACAACCAAGTCGTAAGTGTTTTTCTGGAAGTGGGTTAATCCGCACGGGTAACAATGATACCCGGGAATCCTTCCAATGTGTAACGGGCTATTTCCTTCAACTGGCCAATCAAGTTGTAAAGCATTTCAAGAAGTGTGAGCGCGGCTTCTGGCACACATGGTTTAAGTTTTGTAGGCAGTTCTTTGCCCGTCACCAACTAATGATACAATTGCCAATTTCATTGTCAAGTAAGGTAAAATACATAATATGTTAATTTTGGGAATTGAAACAAGTTGCGACGAGACGGCTGCGTCAGTTGTTAAAGACGAACGGGAAATATTGTCGCACGTTGTTGCCTCATCGGCACAAATGCACATTCAGACTGGTGGAATTATTCCAGAACGCGCAGCACGAGAGCAAATAAAATCTATTATTCCAGTTATTGAGGAAGCGCTTGGGAAAGGAGTTGGGTGGTCACCAAAAGAAAAGAGTGTTCCACCTATTGGTGCAATTGCAGTAACTGCAGGCGGTCCGGGGCTTGTTGGCTCGATGTTGGTAGGGGTTGAGACCGCAAAAACACTAAGTTTTGTTTGGAGCAAACCAATTGTACCTGTTGTCCACTTGCTCGGTCATGTTTATGCAAATTGGCTAGGAACAGAGCCAGAACCCCAGTTTCCGCTACTCTTTTTAACAGTCTCCGGTGGACACACAGACTTGTTTTATACTGAAAAACATGGTGATTATAAATGGATTGGGGGGACACGAGATGATGCTGCAGGTGAGGCGTTTGATAAAGCCGCAAGACTTTTGGGCCTTCCCTATCCTGGAGGACCATCAATCGCCGCTGCTGCGGCAAAGCACGAAATCCGAAATTCCCGCCCGCCAAAGTCTGGCACTGGCGGGCAGGCGAAATTCGAAACAAGGCTGCCAAGGCCGATGATTGGAGAAGATGGTTTTGATTTTTCATTTAGCGGCTTAAAAACTGCTGTGTCGCGCGAAGTAAACAATCTTAAAAACAAAAACAGATTAGACGAAGAAGTAATAAATTTTTTGGCGTTTGAGGTTCAGGAGGCAATTTCTGATGTTTTGGTTGAAAAAACACTAAAAGCCGTTGAAAAATATAATGTCTCGACATTGCTTTTAGCTGGCGGCGTATCTGCAAACCAGCGCCTTCGGGAAAAATTCCAATCGAGAATCTTAGACTTAGACTTGAACTTAGACTTTCGAGTTCCCCTTCCCAGTCTCTGTACAGACAATGCAAGCTTTATTGCCGGATATGCATTTTACAATTACACTCCCCGACCCTGGAAAGAAATAAGAGCAATTCCAAACGCAAACGAAGCAATGGAATATTATGGAATCAATAAAGGTTAATCCCCAAAATCCACAAAAAGAAAGTTTAAACAAGATTGTTTCAGACCTGGGGACTGGAAAAATTGTTGTCCTTCCCACAGAAACTGTCTATACATTTGCAGTTGACGCGACCAACAAAGAAGCCATAGAAAAAGTTTACAAACTTAAAGGAAGAGAGTTTTCTAAACCCATGCATGTTGTTGTCGCAAGTATAAAAGATGCAGAAAAATATGTCGAGGTTAATAAGCCCGCTATGATTCTTGCACAACACTTTTTACCCGGCCCCCTGACCTTAGTACTTCCCAAAAAACTTGGCATTTTACCAGAGATTCTTACTTCTGGCTTGCCTACTTTAGGAATAAGAATCCCCAACACACCACTTAATCTTCTTGTTGCTCGAAAATTTGGCAAACCTTATACAACAACTTCGGCAAATATCTCAGGCAGAGAAAACCCTTATTCTGTTGAGGAAATACTAAACCAGATGTCAGACGAAAAACAGGAGGAAATTAGTTTAATAGTCGATGTTGGCAAACTCCCTAGTCTCCCTCCATCTACCCTGCTTGATCTAACCTGCACCCCACCCAAAATATTACGCGAAGGACCGATTATAAAAGAGCAAATTGAAAAAGCGCTAGACATATCAATGTAGATAATATAATTTTCTCAAAGATTTAAAGGCAACAAGGAAAGAAGTTGAATTCTCAACCCTTGAAAAATTTACTTCCAAAACTTAAAAACAAAACAAAATTTGTATTAAGCTCCCCTGCAAGTTAAAATATCATAACTGTGGACAAGACATACGATCCAAAATTGCACGAAGAAAAAATTTATACCCTTTGGGAAAAAGGTGGCTATTTTACACCTAAAATTGACAAGAACAAAAAGCCTTTCACAATTATTATGCCTCCACCCAACGCCAACGACCCCCTACATATCGGTCACGCTCGCTTTGTTGCGGTTGAAGATGTATTAATCAGATATCATCGAATGAAAGGCGACTCAACGCTTTGGCTGCCTGGTGCAGACCATGCAGGGATTGAAACTCAATTTGTTTTTGAAAAAAGACTCAAAGAAGATGGTAAAAGCCGTTTTGATTTTGATCAAAATACTCTATACCAAATGATTTGGAAATACGTTCAAGAAAATAAAAAAACAATGGAGGGGCAATTAAGAATACTTGGCGCATCTTGCGATTGGACAAGAGGAAAGTTCACTCTCGATCCAGACATTGTCAAAATTGTTTACAAAACTTTTAAAAAGCTTTACGACAATGGGCTCGTTTACAAAGGCAACAAGCTTGTAAATTATTGTACTTATTGCGGCACTGCGTACTCTGAACTTGAAGTAGACAGGGTAGAAAAAAACATCCCACTCTATTACGTAAAATACTCCAATGCAGATGGTGAATTTATCACCGTTGCAACAACAAGGCCAGAAACTATTTTTGCTGATACTCATCTTGCGGTTAATCCAAAAGATAAGAAAAGAGGTAAACTAATCGGAACTAAAGTCTTAAACCCATTAACAAACGAAGAAATGGAAATAATTGGCGATGAGTTTGTCGATCCCGAATTTGGCACAGGAATAGTTAAACTTACCCCAGCTCACGACTTTAACGATTTTGAAGCAGCTCAAAAACACGACCTCCCTTTTATTGTCGCAATAAACCAAGATGGAAAGATAACTACTATCGGGAAAAAGTACGCAGGTCTAACAGTCAAAAAAGCACGAGAAGAAGTTGTCAAAGACCTTCAAGAAAAAGGATCAATAGAGAAGATTGATGAAAATTATAAAACTGTGGTTGGAGTTTGCTATCGTTGTAAGAACACAATCGAGCCCATGTTATCCACCCAATGGTTTTTAAAAGTAGAACCTCTTGTAAAAACAGCTCGTGAAGCAGTTATTTCCGGGAAAATCAAATTTGCCGCTCAACGTTTTGAAAAGACATATCTTCATTGGTTGGACATTTTAAGAGACTGGAACATAAGCCGCCAAATTGTGTGGGGTATTAGAATGCCAGTTTGGTACTGCTCGGCGTGTAGCCAAACAATAGTTACCGACGGAGAAAAGCCTGAATTTTGTTCAAATTGCCAAAGCGCAGATCTTGAACAGGAGTCTTATACTTTTGACACCTGGTTTTCATCAGGCCAATGGCCATTTGCAACTCTTCAAACCACACAACCTGGTGATTTTGAGTACTTCTACCCAACCTCGGTTATGGAAACAGCCTACGACATTCTTCCGTTTTGGGTAATGCGCATGATTATGCTTGGGCTCTACGCAACAGGTGAAGTTCCATTTAAAGAAGTTTTAATTCATGGATTGGTGCGAGACAAGCAAGGTCAAAAAATTTCAAAATCAAAAGGGAACGTTATTGATCCTATCGTAATGGCCGAAAAATACGGATCTGACGCGCTTCGTATGGGGATAGTTTGGGGTGCGTTGGTTGAAAACGATATATCTTTGTCAGAAGACAATATCCGCGCTCAAAGAAACTTTGCAAACAAGATATGGAATGTGGCAAGGTATATAACAACACAGAGCATAGAGCCAAGAGCTAAGAGCATAGAAAAATCCAAGGACACATCTAAACAAGACGATGCCTGGATAAAAGAAGAGCTTGGAAAAACAATCGAAAGGACAACAGTTTTACTTGAAGACTATCGACTCAATGAAGCAGCGGAGGAAATTTATGATTTTGTTTGGCACAAACTTGCTGACGTCTACCTTGAAAAAACAAAAGACCGCCAGAGCGAGGCTCAACCAACTCTACTTTTTGCCTTACAAGAATCATTAAAACTCCTCCACCCTTTCATGCCATTTGTTACAGAAACAATTTGGCAAACGTTAAAAGAAACAAAGGGTGTTGAGGGCTTTTTTGAAGAAGAAGCACTAATTGTTGCCAAATGGCCAGAAGTTGTTTAATCGTTAGAGAATGTAAACCAACTTTTCTTCACATACCTCTTTAAGCCTTGAGGGAACAGCTTCTTCATAAATTTCAAGAGTTGATTGGGTATATTGGCGACGTGCCATATTAACAATCTACAACAATTACTCTTCTTTTTTCTCGCCTTGTGGGAATTCTGGGGGGGCTTCTTCACCCTCAGCTGGAACTTCACCTTCTGTTGGAGCTTCACCTTCTGCCCCTTTTGTGGGTGCTTCCTCAACAACTTCTTCTTTGGCAAGGGGTGCAACCGAAACAACTATTCTTTCTGGATCCTCTTTTATCTCAACTTTCTCCCGATCAACCTTAATGTCCGATATCTTAATCGCGTCATCTACCTTTTCAAGTGTTGACACATCAACTGTAATTTGTTCAGGAAGGTCTGCGGGTAAGGCTTCAACCTCAACTTCTCTTACTTGAGGAACGACAATACCCTCTTGAGCTTTTTCTGCTGGAGACTCACCTACAAATTCAACAGAAACAGTTGCTGTAACTTTTTCTTTAAGATTTACTTGTAAAAAGTCTGCGTGTAATGGTTTGTCTAACACTGGATCGACTTGAAGATTATGAACCAAAACTGGATATGAGGAGCCGTCGACATTTAATGTAACAAGCCCTGTTTCCCCTGCCTCTGAAAACACTTTTAAAAAGTCTGAGGTCTTGAGTTGGATTGCCAAAGACTCCATTTTTTTGCCATACACATTTGCAGGTAAAATACCGTCTCTGCGCAGTGTCTTGATCTTCCGACCGAACATCTCCCTTTTTTGAGCCTCAAGCACATACTTTCCAGACAGCGCTTTTTTAGTTTCTTGTACTACTACCTTTTTTGCCATGATACTTGCGTGGTTAAATCACGTGATAGATTTGTATTATAACTTATTGAACCCTCGCTCGTCAATAAAGGTCGAGGAAAGCTGGATATTTCTTGGGTGCCGGCAGGAAGATTTATACGCAAAGAAACTGGGTCGTTTAACACCCCCATTTGCTTTTGCCAAAAGAAAACCAGATTATTTCCCTTGAATGTTGAATCCCCTGCCACTTTTGATGTGTTTTCAGATAACGGTGTGTCCCATAAAAGCACGATTTGTTTTTTATCACCAGCCTTAATATCTAATATAAACGAAAAAGATTTTTTTTTGCTTTCAAACCCTTCTTCAACTTGCAGCTCTTCTTGTTTTGCTTGGTCTGGCAAAATAGCGGCTGCTTGGGCAATTTTTCCTAATCTTGGAACCAAAACTCGAACAAATCCTTTATAATCAGCATTTTTGTTGTCGTAAGAAATTAATAGTCTGTGAGAAATAGTGTCATTTGACGGAAAAATCTCAAGAGAATATGATTTTAGAGGATTTCCTAATTGTGTTAAATTGGCTTCAGAAATTTGTAGATAATCAATAGTGCAGTCAAAGTCCCCGCGACAACTTGGTCTCTTTGCCGCTCCATCCCATCCTGCTTCAGACATAATTTGTGCCAAGCCTTGATCCTTCATCCAAAGCGCAAGGTGTCTTTCGCGCAGTGATGAAATCGTTGTCTTTGTAAGTGCAGTTAAATTACTGCCTGGCAATTCTGTAGCAACCTTTAATATTTCTCGCAAAAGAGAAGTTGGGAAACTTTTCTGGACAGATTGGTCTTTGTTGGAATTTTGCGCCAATTCAAATAAATTATTTGAATCGATTGCCTCAAAGCCATCTAATTTAACAGGACCTAGGTAGTCAATAAAACTTTTTATAAACTCCAAATCTAAGGCAATAACTCCATCGATGTTTGTGCCCAATTCCTTGTTAACAAACCAAGCTGCGCGTTCTGCAGAAGAAGCAAAATCGGGACTCCAATTCGAATCTTTCAAAAACCAGCTGGTTTCTCCGAGATAATCTTTTATCGTCTGAGGTGGGTCAACCTGACCCTTCAACTGCTCATCTGCGAACGCAACATCTTGCACATCAATGTTTTCTAGTTTTCCACCTTCAAAAGACAAAAGAGCATAAGATCGCAACAGTCCCCCTCCGGGGCGCAATATTGAGTTGTCTTGCAATAAAACCAAATATGTCTTTTTCTTGTCAACCCCAAACAGGCTACCACTTTTCTCAACCAAATTAGCAAAAGTTAAGGTCGATTCTCTAATGTCTTTTAGCTCCGACTCTTCAATTAGTTTGGTTCTTAATAAAGGAGCTGTTAGTAAGACTTTGTTACCCTCAATATCCGCTTCAAGAAAACCGATTTTTTGACCTAACTTTTTAAGCTCTAAAGCCAAAGACTTTGACGCGTATTCGTTTACTCCTTGACTTGAAAGTAAGCCCTGCATAAAAGTCTTAGAAGCCAAAGCGCCTTGAGAAGAAGAAATTGCCACATCTGCGAGTTTGCTAAAAGTCTTACTTTTATTAACATACCGAACCGATTCATTTTTCAAGCCCGGAACAACCAACCACTGGTTAAAGCCCGCTTGGGCACTATCAAAACTATAAAAAGCCAAATTTGCCCAACGAGATGCGCTTGTGGTGTCTCCTTTTGAAATTGAATTTTTAAACAAATGAAGCTGTCCCAGTCCAAGGTAAAAAAGGAACACTGGCATAGCAAAAAACCATCCTAGTAGTAGAACAACTGCTGCCAAAAAAACTTTGGGGGCTACCCAATTTTTTTTTGCATTAACTTTCTTTTGGCTCTTTGGTGAAACCTGTTCTTTCTCTTCCCAAAAACTATCTTCTTTTAATGCCCGACTTTCTTCTTTTGTAACCAAATGCGGACTTGTCCTCACTTTTTTTGCCCACTCCCCAACACTTGTTAACACTCCCATCTTTTGATCTTTTGTTGGGTCCTTGGATTTTTCTACAGGTTTATAGCTTTTTGGTAAATACTTTTGATGGTACGTAAACCAATCTAAAGTTCGTCGCAACCCTTCTTCTGGTCCAATCTCTTGACTCCACGAGATTGTGTCCCGTCCGGTAAACAACACCGACTCCTCAACCTGTCCCAACTTAGGAAAACTTTCGTTTTTAAAGACGACCTCAAGCTCGTCCGGTTTTAAATTTTTGATCGCTTGGGCCACCGAGAACAAACTTGTTTTAGGACCGGTTAAAGCAATAATCGCGTTGCGGGTTCCTCCGATAAATAATGATTTTACTATTCCCTCAACCACATCATCTATAAAAACGGGGTGAATATATATGTCCTCACCGCCGTGAACTGTGAGAGGTTCTTTATACGCAGCTTGTTTAACAAGTCGCGCCAAGATGTTATTTGTCGAGATCATCATTCGAGGACCATAAACGTCTCCCAAACGCACAATCCTTACGTCAACATTTCTTTTTTGTCCATATTCAGAAACCAAAGCCTCTGCGAACCTCTTTGCCTCTAAATGAGAAAACTCCCCTTCATCTTCTCGTGTTGCGCCAAAATAGGAAGTTGTATTATCTTTTGACAGTTTTGCTGAGTAGATGTAAATTGTTGATGCTAATAAAAACTTTGCTTTATACTTTTGGGCCAAATCGAGAAGATTTCTTGATCCAATGGAATTTGACTCCAGGCTTTCTATTGAAACATCCTCCCCGTTTAAGTAAGACTCAACTCCTGCAAGGTGAAAAACATAATCAATCTTTTTGATTCTTGTTGCAATTTCATCGGTTACATCTTCTTCAAGAAGTAAAAAGTTTTTGTTTAAAAGAAGATGGTTTATATTTTCTTTAAGTCCTGTTTGCCAATTATCAACACAAATTACTTTTACAGATCGACCCAGAAGTGCTTCACAAACATGAGAACCAACGAAACCCGCGCCACCTGCAACCAATGCAATTGGAAGCGATCCATCAAAAAAATGAGTCGGCAGAGACATGGGCATTTTTTCCTATATTATATTGTACTTGGTTGTGGCGTAATTTCAACTGCAAAAAGCGGGGGTCTGAAGTAAACAAATCTTCACCGCAATATAGTAATTAACCTATAAAAAAGCTGTAAGATGTGAAATTAGATTGATTTGATGTTTGACTTTTCACTGCGGCTTTTCTTATCAAGCACTTCATTAACTAAAAGATCGGCAATTTTATTTTGTTCTCGTGGGATGTTTATATAGGTAATTCTTTGCGGAAAATTTCTTTTAATATTTTTCACTTTGGTTGCAAGCACTGCAAGTTTTGTGTCTTTTATTTTGTAAGTCCCGATTAATTGGTTTGTTATCAATTGTGAGTCAAGAAAAAATTTTACTTCTTGGTTGATTTTATTTTCTCTCAACCATTCCATTGCCAACAAAACAGCAGAATATTCTGCAACATTGTTTGTTGCAACACCAAGATACTCTCCGTGTTTTGTTACAATTTTTCCGTTTTGATCAAACACAATAAATGCCCCAGCTGCCGGTCCTGGATTTCCTCGACTACCACCATCACAAAAAATTTTATACATAATATTCTAAATTCAAAGCTCTAACTAGGATTTGGTGCATTGAATTTTTCCTTTAAAAACCCCGATGCTGTTCTTAGAAAAGAAAAAGGTGTTGGAACAATTCCTATGGTTTTCCAAATGGCAATACTGGATAGTAGCAAAACAAGACCCTCTGTTGCAATAGTGATTATAGCCGATGCGTTGTATGAATACTTTGGAACAAACAATAAATTCGCCAGGACATTAAAAATAAGTGCAGTTAGTCCAACTACCAATAGTGTTTTTTGTTTCCTGAAAGCAATCAAGGAAAATCCTGTCAAATGATTAAAGTAAGCAATAAAAGTTGCAAAAACCAAAATTCGTAATACTTCAGTTGATTGAAAATATTGCGGACCACCCAAAACATTGACCATTACCGGCGCAAAAAGATAAGTAATAACAAAAACAAAAATTGCTGTGGGCAACAAAACGTCAAACGTTTTTTGATAATAATTACTTATTTCTTTTTTACTGTCCAATGAAAATTTCTTTGAGTATAGGGGAAATAGAGAATTCATTAAAAAAACAGCGCCCAAAACCAAGTTGTCATGAATTTTGTAAGACAGGCCATAAATACCAACAGCTGTGGACCCTTGATAGTTTTGTAAAATAATCGTGTCAATTCGGTTATAAATGGTAAACACTATCAAAAACGCGCCGGTAGGTAAGGCTTCCCAAATAACATTTTTTACAATGTTCCAATTAATTTTCAAATCAACAGGCGAGAGTCGCATCGCCAAAAACATCCCCACACCGGCTGCAATAAAAGTTGAACCAACCCAAATAACCATCGCTTCGTTTATTCCTCCTTTGTTGGTAAAAGCTAAAAATAAAATACCTATTAAAAAAACTACGGAAGAGAGTATCTCAACAATCATTCCATTTTCCAGTTTTAACAATGTTTGAAATACAATCGATGCAGAAGTTTTTAGAGAAAGACCAAACAACACGAAGGAGGCAATTGTTGTTGGGAAAACCAAACTCTCCCAATTTGAGTTAACGCGAACGGCAATATTTAAAAGCAGTATTGAAAAGATGGCAAGTAGTATGCGAAAAATAGCAATGCTGCCAAAAACGACCGGGTGCTTTTTACTGTCGTGTGACGCTTCCCTAACGGCAATAATATTTGTTCCCCAGTCGGAAATGTTTCCAAACAAAAGAACAAATGACATAATAAATGTATAGTCTCCATATCCAGCTGGCTGTAGGTATCTTGAAAGAAAAGCGGTTGAAACAACAGAGAGAAGAATTGTTATTATTTTGCCAACGCCCTGGGCAAAAGTGTTTTTTGCAATTGTTTTCAACATATAAGTTCCAGGTAACTCTAGTGTATGAGGAAGATTAGATTTTAGCAAGAAAAGGGGGTTACTCTCGAGGTTTCACCACCAAGTGTCTTTCTCGACCTTCACCTTCAGATTCTGTCACAACACCGGGGTCATCAGACAAAATTGTGTGAACTATTCTTCGTTGATTGGGCGAAAGATCAAAAAGGGAATGGGGTTGTCCTGATTCTTTAACTTTGGCGGCAGTTTCCGTTGCTAATCTTTGGAGTGATTCACTTTGTTTGTCGCGGTATCCACCTGTGTCAACAGCAACTCTTTTCCACTCGCCAGTTCGCTTTTGCAAAACAACACCAAGAATGAATTGCAGAGCCTCTAGCGTCTCGCCGTGTTTGCCAATTAAAATTCCTGTGTCCTCAGTTTCAATATTGACCAATATATTTTCTTCCTCCTCGGAAACCGAAATTTTTGCCTCGATTCCCATCAAGGATAAAAGCTGTTCAACAACTTCTTTTGTAATGTTTACAAACTCTTCTTTTGCCATATTAGTTTGATTTTACCAGATTAAGCTTATTTAGCCAAGAGGCGAGCCCGTTTCGCCACGAAACGAGTCCTCCCCACCCAGAAATAGCATATTGTTGAATCATTTGGAATCCTGACAAAACAAGCCAGTAAAGTACTAAACCTGATGCAAATTGAAATCCGATAAATATTGTCATTAAGGGAAAAAGGTAAAGCATTTGTTTTTGCATGGAAGCCATCATGTCGTCTGTTTTTTCTTTTGTTTTTTTTGCTTCTTTTTCTTCAACTTCAACAGCGGGCATGAGCATTTTTGATGATAGTAATTGTGTAAGAGCGGCTGTAATTAGGAAAATGCCAGGAATTGGCAGGGGAATTTCAGGAATTCTGAAAACATCAGGCTTTGTTAGATCAAGGTATAAAAACTGAGTATTTAGACCATCTGTTAACCGTAAGGCAGGGTAGGCAAATTTGTTTACGTTTTCGATCGGATTTCCGGTTGCAAAAAGGTTAAAAACTCCAACTAAGGCAAAAAGTATAATAAGCTGAACAATTTGCGGCAAACATCCGGCGGCTGGATTAACACCTTTGCTTTTGTACAAATCAGCTTGTGCTTGCATTAGTCGCGCCTTATCATCTTTGTGTTTTTGCTTGAGTTTTGCAATTTCTGGCGACAAATCTTTCATTTTCTGCATTGCTCTCATGGAAGGTAGAGTAACTGGAAGAAGAATAATTCGGATAAAAGCTGTTAGCGCGATAATTGCAACTCCCAAATTTCCAAAAACTCCATTAAAAACAAGGAGTCCGTTGACTAATGGTTGAATAAAAAGTGTTTCCCAAAAATTCATAGTATTTTATTTTACTGGGTCAAATCCTCCAATAAACAATGGATTACACCTTAAGATTCTTAGTAATCCTTTAACAGATCCTACAATTATTCCATATTTTCCAACAGATTGCTTTGTGTATTCTGAGCAAGTGGGGTAAAATCGGCAAACACTTCCAGAGTTTGTTCTTCCTGATCCAAACGGTAAAAAGAATCCCAAGCCTCGGTCAAAAGAAAAAAAGTTTTGGTAAATTTTTATTAGATTTGCAAAAGTTTTTCTCATATTCCACATTTACTGAACATATATTTTAAATCATCTTCAACTTGGTTGCTTTTTGCCTCCAGTGCACTCTTTTTCGTTAAAAGCACAAATATTGATCCGCGAGGCGCGCGCACTAAACTTTTTCTAATTGCTTCGCGAAGTAGCCTCCTTATCCTGTTTCTGGCAACAGCCCTTTTGGAAATCTTGTTTGAAACAATAATCCCAAACTTGGGTTGAAAGTCTTCTGGGGATTTCAAAAAAGAAAGACTAAACAGTCTTCCTTGAACCATTTTTCCTTGCTTTAAGACTTTTTGGAAATCTACTCTCTTGGTTAACCTGTTTTCTTTACGAAGCATCAATTTAGATTGTCAATTTGGCTCTACCTTTGGCAATCCTTCGTTTCAAAACTTTACGACCGGATGCACTACCATTCCTGGCCATAAACCCATATTTTCTAACTCTTTTTCTTTTACTTGGCTGGTAAGTTCTTTTTGGCATTGTTGTTAATTGTTGGTATAAGTGTACTAAATTTTTCTGCTTTCTGCAAACTATCATTATTTTGTATTTCACAATCTTAGTAACTCAGTAGCTTATTAACCAAGTAACTTTACAATTCACCGTTCGGCATTTTTCGGGGTTGACGCAATTGTGGATAACTCATTATGATTAGCCACATTCATGGACAAAAATAAAATTTGGCAAGAAGTACTATCGACACTAAAAGTCTCTGTGTCTTCTGGTAACTATTCAACTTGGCTTTCCCAAACCTTCATTACCTCGACACGAGAGCTGGACAACGGTAGACAATTAATTGAAATAGGATGTCCTTCTTCTTTTATTGCCGACACTATTGAGAAAAGATATTTTGGGTTAATCCTTGACTCACTAAACCGAACAACGGGTTACAAAAACGATATCACTTTTACAGTAAAACAAAATCCTGCCACAGAAAAAAAACAGGTTCAGGAAAACTCATTGTTTTCTCAATCTTTCGAAGAGCAAAGCAATATAAACGACGTCCTTAAGAGGCACAGGATCAGACCAGGATTTACTTTTGAAAACTTCGCAGTTTCCTCTTCAAACCAAATGGCTTGGGCGGCAGCTGAGGCTGTCTCAAAAGATTTAGGTAAAGCATACAACCCACTGTTTTTGTGGGGAGGAGTGGGTATAGGCAAGACTCATTTGATGTTGGCCATCGCCCATAAACTATTATTAGTTGATCCGACATTGCAGGTTCTATACTCCACAGGTGAAGAATTTACAACCGAAATAGTTGAGGCTATTAAAAACAAAAACACTGACGAGTTCAAAAAAAGGTATAGAAAACTAAAGTTGCTACTTTTGGACGATGTTCAGTTTATCGCAGGTAAGGAAAAAGTGCAGGAAGAGTTCTTCCACTCGTTTAACGCACTACTAAGAGAAGGTGGACAAGTTGTTTTAACGTCCGACAGACCACCGACTGAGATTGAAAAACTTGAGGATAGATTGAGAAGTAGATTTGAAGCGGGTTTAATAATTGATATTTCTCCACCTGATTTTGAACTTCTATCAGCAATTACTCTTATTAAAGCACAAGAAAGAGGTATTGAACTACCAATGGAAATTGCTCAAACAATCGGAGCAAATTTTGACAACGCAAGGAGGATAGAAGGTTTTTTGACAAGATTGATGACTGAAGCAAAAGGAAGAAATGAACCAATTACCATGGAATTAACAGAAAAAATATTAGGCAAGACTTCTCCTAAAAGGGAAAGTACCAATCTTAACCCAAAAGCAATTTTACCACAGGCAGTTATTGATGCTGTTGCAGAATACTATTCAATAAGCCGAAGAAAACTGTTAAGTGACTCCCGAGTCCGACCAGTTGCTTATCCTCGACAAATTTTAATGTACTTATTAAGAATTGAATTTGGCCTACCACTACAAGAAGTTGGAAGACTGATCGGCGGACGAGACCACACAACGGTTATGCACGCAGTAGGAAAGATATCAACAAGAATATCAACAGATAACGCACTAAAGCGAGATCTTTTGGGGATAAAACAATCAGTTTCTGGACAACTTTCCGTCTAGTATTTTCTTTTCCACAACGTGTACAAATTAATCAACAAAATTATCAAGAAAAATAGTAGCTTTGTTTTCCACATTAAAATTACCTTTTTAAGCATGTTTTACACTTATCCACCAGTTCTACAACAACATCAATATATTAATATTAAAAGAAAACGAAGATTTCCACACCTTAAAATACAAAGCTTGCACTGCTTTTAATTTGAACGTATACTCACTCTAATGGAAGTTGTTGTACTTCAAGAAGACATTCTAAAAGGGTTAATGAGCGTTTCTCGTTTTGTATCAACACGAGTACAACTTCCAATTTTATCCAACATATTAATAGTAGCTGATAAAAACACACTTAGACTTGCAGCAACAAACCTCGAGATGGGAATTTCATATAAACTTGGAGCAAAAATAGAAGAAGAAGGCGCAATAACAATACCCTCAAAAGTGATTAGCGAACTCATGTCTAACTTGCCAGCAGGTAAAGTAAGGCTAAAAGCAGACAAAGGGCAATTGACGGTTACTTCCAACTCTTCATCAGCCAACCTTAGTGGAATTTCAGCAAGTGAATTTCCAGAGGTTCCAGAAACCGCAGAAAAGATCGATTTTACAATCAACAAGGAGATTTTAGATACCATTAATAAGCAAGTTGTGTTTTCGGCGTCGAGAGACGACTCTCGGCCGATTTTGAGTGGTGTTTTATTTTCAATTAATCAAGATGGCTTGCGTGCGGTTTCAACAGACGGGTTTAGACTTTCTTGCAAGGATATTCAAAAAAATAAAAAAATAGATATGGATCAAACTGTTTTGATGCCTGCAAGGCTGATCGAAGAAGTTGCGAAGTTGATTTCAAACTCGGAAGAAGAAATAGGGGTCTCAGTTCTTGACGGGGAGAAACAGTTAATTTTTACAACATCCACTGCAACCTTAACAGGACGCTTAATAGAAGGAGATTTTCCCGATTATAAAAGGATTATTCCTAAAAGCACAACAATCACCGCCCGATTTTCAAAAGACGATTTGGTGCGGGCTGTTAAGATTACCTCGGTTATTGCCCGGGAATCGTCAGGTGTTGTTCGGCTCAAGATTGAGAAGGATAAATTAACTGTATTTACGGAAAACCCGAGTTTTGGGTGTCAAGAAGCCTCACTGGACGCAAAGGTGGAAGGTGGGGAAGTGGAGACTGCTTTCAATTATAAGTATTTACTTGAGTTTTTAAATAGTGCCACGGGGAGTGAAATTGTGTTTTCAACAAACGGCTCAACAGCCTCGGGAGTTTTTAAAGATTCAACAGACGAATCATATCTCCACCTTATCATGCCTATTAGGGTTCAATAGTGCTATGGCCAAACAAAAAATTATCGACGTTGAATGTAAAAAAGGACACTTGTTGTTTGAAAAATATAGAAAGGTAAAGGCTGGGAATTTGATGAAGTGCTACATTGACGAGATAGGGATTGATTATATTGGTGTTTCGGGATTGTCAAACGGCACAGATGTTTATTGTCCCAATTGCAAAAAAGAAGGAGAAAACTTAAGAATTGGTAGAATCGCCTTGGTTCATGGAAGACCGGCAGTTGTTGTTAATCACGGAGGAATTAAGCCGATTAAAACAAAGTGATGTGTTATCTTCTTGCAGCCGCTGCGTGTTTTGCTCTATTTTCCTTGTCAATTTTTCTTTGGTTTTCTATTGATTCACGCTTTTCTTTTTGAGCGACAAGTTGTTGTTCGACAATTTTTTGGCATTTAGAGTCAATACATACATACTCAGTGTGTATAACGGTTGAGGTTCTCCCGTAGGATTCAATAACCTGTTGCCAGGTTTTTGAAACAATACGTTCATTTCCACATCGTGTACAAGGATTGCTCATGAATTAATAGTGGTAAGGATAGAAATATTTTCAAAACAGGCAGAGGTTAAACTTACTAGTGTCTTTGTGTTAATGGAGAATCCTTTTCTTGTCAAAATTAATTGACTAATGTAGTATAGCACAGTTTGCCATGTTTGTAAAAATCAATATTATAGAAGAAATTATTGTGCAAAACTTAAGTATTAAGTTTAAGTAATTCTTTCGTGTCAACGTTGTACCCCAAACATTTTCATAGTATTTCAAATCTTCAATCTTAAGTACTACCCTTGCTGGATAGTTATTTGAGCATTGTTTGCAAACACCCAAAAAACTATCCACAAAAGTTAAAATTTTGAAGGTGCGACACTAAATGTAGCATTTTAACGATAAAAAGTCAATATTACAGGACAATGGAGAAAAGCTAGTAGTTTGCTTTTTCTGCTTCTTCTTTGGTTTTGTGGATTGTACCTTGGGGGTGGTGTGGGGGAGAGTACGTTGTGATAATTTTCAAATCTTGAGAGCCTGTGTTGATAAAATTGTGTTTTGTGCCTGCTGGAACTAAAACTAAATCACCTTTTTCCCAAGGCTGTTCTTCTCCGTTTAAAACGACTTTTCCCAATCCTTCGACCAAGTGCAAAACTTGATCATTGTCGGCGTGGACTTCTTCTCCAATTTCGCCATTTTGAGGAATACTCATAATCACTACTTGAGTATTTGCGCCTGTTTCAAGCACTTGACGAAAGTCTGTATTTTCTCTTACTTTCTGGTCAATATTGTTAACAATAGCCATTCCGTTTTAGTTTACCACAACAATTTGGACAAAGGTACTGTATTGGTGTAAAATCAGTTCAAATGGAATTTTTGTTTAGTTTCACAGGAATTGCACTTATTGTCTTTTTGTTTATTGTTCTTATCTCAATCAAACAGGTCAATCAATTTGAACGTGGGGTACGTTTTCGTTTTGGGAAATATAAAGACGAGATGGTGCCTGGTTGGAGAATAGTTTGGCCGATTATTGAAAACTGGCAAAGGATTGATATCAGAGTTAAGGCGGTTGATGTGCCAGACCAAGAGGCAATTACAAAAGACAACGTTTCTGCTCGGGTGAATGCTGTGATTTATTACCGAATTAGTGTTGCACAAAAGGCGGTTTTGGAGGTTGAAAACTTTTACTACGCGGTTTCCCAACTTGCCCAAACAACAATGAGGAATGTTATTGGAGAAACCTCGCTTGATGATTTGTTATCAAAAAGAAATGATGTTGCAGACAAGATACAACATATAATTGACAAAGCAACGTATCCTTGGGGAGTAAAGGTTGAGGCAGTAGAGCTAAAAGATATTATTTTACCTGACGAGATGAAGAGGGTTATTGCTCGCCAAGCTGAAGCTGAGCGGGAAAGAAGGGCAATTGTGATTCGAGCAGAAGGTGAAAAGGCGGCTGCTGAAAACATTGCAACAGCGGCAGAAAAATTGACAAAAACAACAGGGGGTTTGCACTTAAGGACACTTCAAACACTTTCTGAATTGTCAGCAGACAAAAATAACACCGTAGTGTTCGTAACCCCACTTGAGATATTGAGAGCGTTTGAAGGCTTCGTCAAAAAGAGCTCCAGATAATTAAGCGTTTCTTTCGGACATAATTGAGGCAATTAGGGTTGTAATGGGGACAGCCAACATTAACCCAATACTACCAACAAGTGTTTTAACAATCTCGTCAGCAATCATTTCGTAGTTTACAACTTGAGAAAAAGGTTGCGGATTATCAATAAATAAAAGCAGTAGGGGGAGGGAAGCGCCTGTATAAACCAATACAAGTGTGTTTACAACCGAGGCTATGTGGTCTTTTCCAACAGCCATTGCTTTGCTATAAAGCTCTCGGGTGCTGAATTTCGGGTTGGCCTTTTTAAGTTGTTCTACAATGGATGCTTGAGACACTGTGACATCGTCTAAAATTCCCAAAACACTAATTATCATTCCAGCCAAAAGTAAACCCTTGATGTTGATAAACCCTGGTTTGATTGATTGCAAAAAACTTGCCTCTTCAGAGCCAAACCCGGTAAGTTTTGAAGCTTCAACAAAAACGGCAGCCAACAAACCTGTAACAGCAAGTGCAAAAAATGTTCCAGCCATTGCCACACCAGTTTTTTTATTTACACCGTGTGACAAGAAAAATGTTGTTGGGATTATAACAAGTGAGCCGATGATTGCAGTTAAAACAGGATCGTCACCCGAGGATATCCTTGGCAGAATAAATACAAAAATCACCAGGAATGAAATACCCATTCCTAAAAGCGAAGTTGCACCTTGAATTCGACCGATGACTACAGCTACTGCTACAAAAATCACAAACAACAACGCCAAAGAGTTCCGCCTTACATAATCAGTTATTACAAAATTATCTTTTCCTTCAAAGTCTTTGCTAAAGTTTATGATTACATCGTCGCCAATTTTGTACTTTTGCAAATTGGTAACAGGCAAGTTTCCACTTTGAACCTCAATTTTTTTGTTTTCTAGAGAGCCTTTTGTTACTAAAACCTCAAGTTTTTGATTGAGCTGGAATTCTGTTTGACCCATTGGAATTACTTGCTTTTCTTCCAGGATTTGGGTTATGTTTCCTTCTAAAACTTCATCTTTTTGGGTTGATATTTGTCCGCTTGTGCCGCTTTCTTTATCCTCAAGTGCAAAAACTGGAGTAGTTTGGATTAAACCAACAACGAAGACAAAAAGAAAAACAAAGACAATTTTTGCATTTTGTGCGAAAAGAAACACGAGGACAGTATATCAAAATTTGACAGCCACTACTCCAAACGCTTCAGGTCTTTTCTCAATATCGCGGAATCCTGCTTCTTGAAGTCTTCTTATCACACCAGGTGTAACTTGGGCACCATGTTCACTGTTGGGATCACCTATATAATGGAACATTTTTCCACCACTTTTTAATATTCTGTAAAATTCTTTGTAAAGATTTCCCGAATAAAGCTCTCCTGTGATTCTTGAAGTGGGTGGGTCATGGACAATATGGGTAAAATCCTCATTTTTAAACTTTTTAACTTCTTTTCCTATATCTCCAACAATTTGAATAATTTTAGGATTGTTAAAAAGTTTTTGTGACCAAGGATTAAGTTGAGCAATCTCCAGTGCTGTAGGATCAAGTTCTACTGTTACAACCTTGTTTGCTTGTTTTGAAGCCTCAATTGCAGTGTAGCCCAAGCCTGTGGCAGTATCCAAAACTACAGCTCCTTTTAAAGAACCAAGAGTCCCAATTTTTCTTACTGTATCTTCTGTTGGATCCACATCTTTAATCCTGTGCATTAGTATTCCTGAAATTAAAGTTGTTGGAGCGCTACTTGTTGGGTAAAGAGTACGAACCCAGCCAGTCTTCTCGGAATAGACAACAATCGGGCTAACCGTATTATTTTCAACCAGGTAACATCTATTTTTATGTTTGGAAATTTTTCCTAAATCCTTCCAACTAATTCTTTGGCCATCAGGCAAGATAATTCCACTATTCTCCACCTGAACCCTGCTTGTAGTTAAACCTAAATCCAAAGATATTGAAACAGTTGCTTCTTTTTGGGACTGCAACAAAGAGGCTACTTGAAAATGAGATAAAACAATAGTGCCCTTATGCATTTTTGAGAACATGTACAAATTATACTGGAATTTATTACGAAGGGGATTGTGTTTTAAAAATTTGGAGTTGGAGAGTTGAGTCTTAGAAACTGTTTTAACACTAAATTAGACCAGAAAAAAGCAGAATTAAAACCACAACTGTAATAACTGCGAATGTGCCCACAGTTTTAACAAACAAATTAACCGCTTCTTTTTTCTTTCCTTCAACAAAAAACTGAAGGGGTTGGTAAAAAAACAGGAATGCCATTACTGTAACAGAGAGAGTGAGCACAAATAATGCTGTGATTGGGGCGAAAAAGGTATCAGGTTTGTTCCTTAAAGGTTGTGTCACGAAGGTCATAACAGAGACGATGAGGATTATGTAAGCTGACGCGCCAAGGGCATTGATAATAGGATTCTTAGACATATGTTGATTATACTAAATTTGCTCCCCGGGTAGGATTTCCTTCGGCTTCGCTCATGCCTTTGGTTTTGAGGTCTTCGACTGTGAGGCTCAGACCGAATCGGATCAGGCTTGAAGAGGTAAACCCATCTCGTCAAAGAACAGTAATTAAGTCTTAGAAAAGCGGAATTTCTATAATTCAATCCTATTGCACAAGGGATGTGGACAGTTTGCTATAATCAAATTATGTTTATCCAGTTGTTTCTGTTAATTCTTGGAATTATCTTTATCACCATTCTTCTAATAAAGTATTTACTTTTGGGGAATAAGCTATTTTCTAAGCTTGAGAGATCAGTTCCTTTCTTTTTTCCTACTTTTGATAAGAAACTAGGTGTAGTTATTTTAGTCTTTACTGTTGCGGTATTTTTATTACTGGTTTACTTATCTAAAACGTACGGATTTGACTCTATACCAGTTGAAATAGTTAGTTGGATTTTTTCCATTATATTAATTATTTTTGTTCTTAAATACGGCAAGGCTCCTAAGTAGTATTAGATTTGTCGGCTCCCCGGGTAGGATTCTCGTTCGACTCGCTTCGTTCTTCGACATGCTCAGGACAAACCCGAGTGCAATTTAATGGGTTCGCTCGCTCAGAGTAAACTCCTCATCCTATCAAGAATAAAAAATAAAGCCTCAAAAATGAGGCCTAATTTTTCGTGCTCCCCGGGTAGGATTCGGACCTACGACCTTAGAGTTACTTTTTGGACTATCTCATCACCCTTCTCCGCCTAAGCTGCGGAAGGACAAGTTTTTACTTGCCGCTCCGAAGCCCTGTATTTTTAATACTGGGCGTAGGGTGGGGTGGTGGGCGCTAATTGGTGTAATCACCTAGTCTCTGCACCTGCCTTCATTAAAAGATTCGGCAAACATGCCTAACTATTAATGGAGGATTGGCTCAGGATTAATCCAACAAAGTCGGACCGTTCCCTGAATTCACCCACTTTTCACTCCGAAGTTTCCTTCGAAGGCTGCTAACACAGCTCTCCGCTCTACCACTGAGCTACCGGGGAATATTAAAGAACAGGATCAATTTTATCATTTGGGAGGTCAAAAATCTATATTCGCTTAGACTGATGTGGTAATCTTGTTTTGATGAAGAGCAAGCCGTATTGGGTTTTATTCTTTTCAATTTTAGTTTTTGCATTTTTGATTCGGGTTATCCCTCCTCAAAACAATAATTTTTTCTTTACGATGGATCAAGGGAATGACGCGGTCCACGTCCGCGAATTAACCGAGAGGGGACAACTACCTGTCAAAGGTCCAGAGACGGGGATTGCCGGGCTTTATGCAGGCCCTGGGTGGTATTACTTTATCGGCGTCGGATACAAACTTTTTAACGGACATCCGTATGGCGCGTTGTTTGTCACCATCCTTCTTGGTGTTGCCACAACAGCTTTTATAATGTGGCAATTGAAAAGTAGGGTGTCGCCATATGTTGCTTTGTTTATTGGTACAAGCTTGCAATTTTATTGGTTTTTTTACGATACATCCCGTTGGGCATTTAATCCTTTTCCGTTAGTTTTTCTTTCTTTTTGGTTTGTTTTTCTCTTGGTTAATTTTTTGCAAGGCAAAAAGAGAAGCTTTGTTTACGCTTTAATTCCAATTGCCTTAGGGTTTAACACAGAAATTGCCGGAAGCGTCGCACTCTTTGTTTTTCATTTTTTAGTTGGCTTGCATCAAGTTATCAAAAAGAAAATAGCGCTTAAGTTCTTGCTTGGACTGGATGTAGTGTTGCCCACAATTTTGCTTTTGCCGCTTACCTTGAGATTGTTTGTGGAGTTTGTTCAAAGCAAATTTATTTTTGCCCAAACTGGGGGCAGGGGATTTTTCTCAAGTACTACCTTTGGCGAGATGGGTGCACGCTTTGGGGAGATCTTTTCAATAAGTTTAGTTCCACAAAGCTTGTTAATAAGCATCCTTGTTTTTGTGTTTATTTTTTATCTGTTTGCGAAAAACGGAGGATTTAAAGACAAATTTGCAGGGAAGTTTGTATCGCTTGTTATTGTGTTATTTATTATTTCCTATTTACTATTTTCATTAAATAGCGCCTGGCGTGATTGGCACACAGTTTATCTTTATCCACTCTTGTTTGTCTCCTTTTTGTTAATGTTGGCCAAAATTTCGAAGAAGGCGGCAGCTATCGTATGGGGTGGCGTGATCATTTCCCAACTTTTAGTTTTTGTCCCGCGATACCTGCAATATCTTCAACCCTCAAACGATGTAAGCGTATTAAAAAACGAAATGTCGGTCGTTGACTATGTCTACTCAAAAAATGAGGGGAACGGGTTTGACGTTTATGTTTATACACCACATGTTTATGACTACAATTGGCAATATCTTTTTTGGTGGCAAGGAAAGAATAAATATGGTTTTGTTCCTTGTGAATATACAATCGAGCCGGGATTTTTAAAGGATACTTATGTTCCATCATCGGCGTTTTACGCAAAGCCGCAAATTGGATGCGGGAAGATTATATTTTTAGTTATTGAACCCGGTGGAGACCCCGAAAAGTTTGATAAGTGGTATGAGAAGGCGAGTAAAGACACAACGCTAGTAGAGGAAGCTGAGGTTGGTGGAGTGAGAGTGGAGAAGAGAACGATAATGTAATTGGTTACCTAGTTAGCTTGTTACTTTGTTGGTGTCAACAATATGTTAACAAGTTAACAAGGTAGCAAGGTAGCAAGTTATTAACTATTTCAACTTCTTCTCGTATGAAATAACTCCTCCAGATTTGAGGGTGAAGTCTGCTGAAAGTTTTATATTTTTGAGGTTTTTGTGGTAGGTACAAACATTCTTTGAACAAGTTCCAAAAAGAAGTGTGCGAGAAAGTGAGTTCTTGTTTTTAGGCACATTTATAGTTCCTCCAGCGCCCTGTGGACCTTTGTTTGAGTCGTATGTTAACTGGTAAGAAATTTTCTTGACGTTTTTAATGTTTAGGAAACTTGCCGACATTGAGCGTCTATTTTTAGCAACTGATGCAGAGACTGAAGGGGATTTTGATTTTAATGGTGCTGCAAGTGAGGGTGACGCAACCAAAAGCAGCAACGCAAGGCTTGTTGTGATTGCAACAAAGATCTTCAACACACTTTGATTATTACACTTCAATAGGACTCAGTGCAAGCATTTCTAGAGAGAACGTTATCGTAGTTTACCCAAGAGGATATCTAATATAAATTGCAGTATATTTTTCTCAGTGCTTGCTCCTTGGACTGGTGCAGGAGCTGGTTCGCTAACTGGTGCAGGAGCTGGAGCAGCTGGAGCTGGTTCACTTGGAGGTGGCGCTGGTGCAGGCTCACTTGGAGGTGGAGCGGGTGCAGGAGCTGGAGCAGCTGGAGCTGGTTCAGTAGGCGCGGTATAAGAACCGGTACTTCCGGAAGTCGATGTTGAAGGTGGGGTGTAAGATCCACCCGATGACGAGCTACCTCCGTCTGACATACAGTATCCACCATTATCTGACATCCAGTGGGATCCTGAGGGACAAGACCCTGAAGGTGATCCACCAGAAGATCCACTTGAGGATCCTCCCGATGAGGACGATCTGTCTGCATCTGACATGCAGTATCCACCATTATCTGACATCCAATGAGATCCTGAGGGGCAGGATCCACTAGATGTCCCGCCACCACCGCCACTGTAAGTTGGAGGAGTGTAAGTGTTTCCATTGGGTCTGCAGGAACAAGTTCCCCAGTCAAACCACTGGTTGCTACCACAGCTTTGCTGCGTACAGCCTCTGGCTGTAGTGTCTGACCAACCAGGACCTTCATAGCTTCCTGCCACACACTTGCGGCCGTCCCAGTAGTTGCCTGGTGCACAACCACGTTCGTACGAACTGGGTGAGTAATAGGGGCTGCTTTGGATTGTTGGACCGGAATAGCCAGAGGGATAGCTGGTTGTTTTACAACTGCAGCTGGAATAATCATACCACGCTCCGTTGCCTGGGCATCCTCCGGAGGGATAACTACACGACGATCCTGGCCCGGATGAGGGTTGACAACTGTTGCCGTTCCACCAATATCCACTACCGCAGTTGACAGCAGCCCCAGAATAATAATTTGAGGTACCTGGATAACTTCCACCGCCACTATAATTGGGTATACAACCCTTGCCGTCCCAATAATATCCGGGACCACAACTGGATTGGGTTAGGTTGGGTGAGTAGTAAGGGCTGCTTTGATATGTTGGCCCAGAATAACCTCTTGCTACGCATTTTGATCCATCCCACTCAAACCCTCCAGGACAGGCTCCATCCTTACATTTTTTGGTGGCCGGGTCGTAAGGTTGGCTGCCACAATTGTAACCTTCCGCAGGAGGTGTTTCGCTGGTTGCGGTCCCGATAGGATAAGAGGCGGTCGTGTAGGTGGAAGAAGGTGAATTATAATTGGAAGAATAGCCGTAGCTACCACTGTTGGCCATACACCAGCCGCCTGAGTCATACATCCAATGATAACCACTCGGACAGGAACCAGAGCTTACAGCCTGCGGACCTTGTCCGTAAACAAGAGGCTTGCCGTCTTTGTCTGTGGACGCAACAGGTTGAACGGGAGCTGCAGGACTTGACCATTGACCTCCCCAATAAGATGCTACAGCAACAGTTGACCCGGGAGCAGGACACGGGGTATTTGCAGGGAATGGAGGAGGCAGGAAGCATTGACCTGCTTGTTCTCTTGTACCTAAGCCGTAAGAGAGCGCCTCAATTCTTGCAAGCTCCGGCGGAAGGGATTTATCAGGATTTCTTCGTCGAAAGTCCGCAACTTGCTTTATTGATTCTTTTGTCGGTCTGAACTCATCCTGCAGCGCTGCAACAGCCAAAACAACATCTTTCCGGTTTTGGAAATCTTCCACGCGAACAACATCAGGCCTTATTGTTTGACCGATCTCTTCAATTCGTGTAAGGCGCACATATGGACGTATTTCAGCAGGGACTTCCTGGCCCGGCTCGAACGTATTTTGAAATTCTGTAAGTTTATTTACAATGTTTTCATTCTTTTGAGCTTTTTCTACAACTTCGTTCTTTTGTTCCGTAATTTTGGCAATTTGCTCTAATTTTTTAAGTTCATCAACTTTGATCTTGGCGTCTTTATCGACTGATTCAAAATCTTCATTCAGGAAAGATGTGTCCTGGGTACTTAATATACCGGTTGATGCAAGTCCGCCTAGTTTGAGTCTGGCATCAACCCTTGAATCGATTTCTAAAAGTTTATTTTTATCTTCTTGACTGAGTACCGTTTCAGGTAAGTTTTCGATCTTGGTTTTAATTTCATCGGGGATTGGCGGTTTGCCTGCCAGATCGGCTGCCTTATCTGAGGCCAAGATTGTCGACGAGACTGCAGCTGAGATAGCTGTTGCCTGTTCATCTTCTGCCAATGCTTCAGCTTTTTGCAAAAGCAGGTTTTGTTCCGGAGCTTCTTTTCCTAATCTTTCTGCAATTGCCTGTTTTACTTGGGGAGAATATTCCGACGCAGCCAAGTCATTAAAAACATTCTGCATTGTAGTTGTATAGGTAGAAAGTGATTTTTCAAAATCTTTTGTATTGCCGTGCTTTAGTGAATAATAGCCCTCGGTGAGTCTTTCATCGGCCTGCGATATCCTAACTTGTTCTCGCGCCTCGGGTGTAAACGCAGTAGCAGTTTGTATAGTTTCACCAAATTGCTTTACGAAATAAAACGGACTGTCGGGGGGAACAAGGTATGGACGAGGGTCGCCAATGTTGGTTGCTTGGCCTCCTTTTTCGACAGATTCGTCAGGTGCTGCCAAAGATATACATTTTCCATCAGACCAACTCCAATAAGACCCCTCTTCTTTACAAGATGGGGCAGAATCCTTCGGATACACTTCTCCTTCGCTGGGCGCAGGCACACACTTAAGTTGTTCGAAGGAATAATATTGACCACTTGCACTACAGCGGTATTGTCTTGAGTCGTAAATCGGCCTGTCTGTCTCGTCCCATACACATCCATCAGGGGCTTTATATGTTGCGCCCTGAGGACAGGATTTGGACCTTTTTTCTTCTTCCTCTTTGTCAATTGGCTCCGGTTGGGGAATGGGCGTGGGTAAAATAATTCCGCCTGTTCCCTTTTGACAACTTTGATTTTGCCATTCCCATGCGTAGCCAATAGGACAGATAGGTTGCGCGTCATCTTTAAATCCTGTACCTGGTTCGTAAGATACGCACGTTCTGGCTGCGAAGGAGTAATATTGTCTTGATTCGCATTTGTATTGTTCATAATCGTTAATAGCTTTACCGTTGTCTTCCCAAACACAACCTTCAAACTGTTTGAAAATAGCGCCAGCCGGACAAGTTGTCAAAACCGCGTCTTGTCGCGTCGGGGTTGTGGAAGGAGAAGGAGATGGTGTTGCACCTGGCGTGATGTCTGGTCCGAATTGGCCGCTATTAATTGGACGAGCGGTTGCAATAAGTGTTTCGTATGCCTTGACTAAATCTTCTCTTCCTCCAAAATCTTCAGGTTTTAACAAGGATGGGTCAATACTATTAAATAGCGCTGCCTCTTGCTGGCTTAAGACTGACGCTGTGTTTCTTAGTGTTTGGGTTTGGGCAAATTCAGATTGAGCGGCTCTTAATCTTTGAAATTCTTCAACTTTCCTTATTTCAACTAATTGATTGTATTCTGTTGGTGAGGTTAATATTTGAGCCTCGTCCATTTTTTTAGCATCAGCCAGAGGGAAGGTCCCAATCTCAACAAGTTCTCTTATCTTGTCGCGGGCTTCCTCACGTGAGGCAGAGTTGACAATCTTTTCTGCCTCTTCAGGCAGGATTAACCCCTGGGCCTTAAGATCGTCCAAACGGTTGGCAAGCGTTGGAGGTAGTGCGGGGCGGCCAAGAGCATCAGCGCTTCTGTCCATGGCGGTTTCAACAGCCTGGATTGCTTCGCCGATAATTTGTGTGTCGGCAGCGGGAGTTGGCAAGTATCCTTTTTCAAGTGCAACGCCGTGCCGCGCAGCTTGAGCCTCAAGTCTTTCAGCTGCATCTCGACTGGCAAATTGCCCATCAGTGTCTTTAAGAAGCGCAGACGCGTCAGTCATCGCTTGCTGGTATTGTTTTAAAGTGGATAGGTAAAGAGATTCTTTTGTTGGATCGCCAGCGAGTGCTTTTGCCTCAGCCAAACGGCGTTCGGCCTGATTCATTTTTTGTTTGGAGCGCTCAACAGCATCAAATGTGAATGTATACGATATTTGCTCTCCCAAATTATTGAAAAAATACTGGGTGGTACCTGGCAGGGTGACGTTTGTACTATCTATATAGGGTATTGGACTGGGCGATGGTTGGGATGAGGGCTCAGGAGAAGGTGGAGTTTCGTCCGGTGTTGACGGTTCGGGTGATGGAGATGGTGCTGGTGTAGGAGATGATGTTGGTGTAGGAGATGATGTTGGTGTAGGAGATGATGTTGGTGTAGGAGATGGAGCAGGTGAATATGTTGGATTCTCTTTTGCTGTTTGCCAGGAACGAACCAGATCTTCTTGTTGGTCTGTAGAATAATTTGATAAATCTACTTTGCCAGCTAAATCCTGAGCGCGATCATACCACAAATATTGTCTTATGTCGCTTGATGGGGGGGTGCCCGGATCTTTTTGCCAATTTGAGATTTTTTCCAATATTTCCTCAGATGGTTGAGGGAGCGTTTGGTAAGTTCTTAACTCCATCACTTCAAGGTTTGCTGTTTGTTGTCTGTGAATTTCCGGATAGCGATTGGCAATAGTTTCATCAAGTTTTGCAAGCTCGCCCGGAGGAAACATACCGGAGGATGTAAGTTTGTCCAGCTCTTCTCGAAGCTGGCTTCGGCTATCAAGGCTGTAAAGCTTATTGCTTTCTTCTTCCGACAAAATACCCTGTTTTCGCAAGTTTTGAATGCTCACTGATAGTCCCTCTGGCATGGCAGGTACATTTTGAGCATCGGCGATTTGATCAAGAGCCGACTTGCCAGCTTGCGCTGCGTATGTCCAGATTTCTGCTTGGACGGGGGATGAGCTTAAACTTAGATTTTGGGCAACAATTGTGTGTGTACTGGCTGCATCTTCAACTTTCTCGGTTAAACTTTGTGCGGCAGGGTCGTTGTTGTTGATCAATTCAAAAAGACCTTGCGCAACGCCCGTCATACTATCTTTATAGTGCTCCATTGCTGTTTGAGCTCCTTGTGTATTTCCTTGTTCGAGCAATGTTTTAGCTTCAGAAAGCCTTTCATCGGCAAAATTTAACCTAAGCTCTTCTCGTGCTTGGGGATTGGATGTGAAGGCTATTTGGAGGTTTTCGGCTACTTGCTCAAAAAAATAAAGTGGATTACCTGGCATAATGCCGGTAGCCTGTTGTGGAACAAGATTCTCGGGAATAGTCGGTACAGGCAAATTTTCGAGCGCAGAAAACGAAATTCCTAATACTTTGGTTTGGTCATAATAAGGTCCGTAATCATAATAAGAACTTCTTGCAGCTTTGGATTCTGAAGGGGTAATAAAAAGAGCTAAAAAGGCCAAAAACAAAAAAACAAGGGCTAATACCCTTTTGGACATATTAATAATGTGTATTAAATGTTACCTATTGTCAATGGCCTTTTTGTGGTGATTATTGTTGTTGTAAAAAATCAGATGATGTACAATATTTGTAAATTCTTACGGTAATCACGCGGTAAAAGTGCGGGAATCCCACTTCGCCTGCGGCTACGTTGGGGACAGGTTCCCGCTTTGCCTAGGCTTTGTTGGAGACAAGCAATATGAACTTACTATTTAGACTATTAATAAACACAGTTGCCATTTTAGCAACGGCCTGGTTGATACCGGGGATTAGAATAAGCAGTTTCACAACTGCTTTAATAGCAGCTTTGGTGTTGGGGATATTAAATACAATCCTCAAGCCAATTTTAGAATTATTGGCGCTCCCTGTAAACTTTTTAACCTTTGGCCTTTTTTCTTGGGCAATTTCAGCTTTTGTTTTGTGGGTTGCCAGCCTTCTCGTTCCGGGGTTTGTGGTTCAAGGATTTCTGAGCGCACTTGCAGGCGGAATCGTATTAGCCTTTATTGCCTCACTTCTACAGTCATTGGTGAAAAAGTAAACTATTTTACTGGTGCAGTGAAGAGCACAAAGATGTGCTCAAAGATTGTATTCTTCATGGCCTTTTTGACGCTCTGGGTTACCAAAGAAAGCGGGTCGGGCATTACAGTTTCTTTGTTGAAGCTGTTGACAAATTGAGAACCCGAACCCTTTATTGAAGACAAAGTCGAGTACGGAAAGTAGGTGATTTGGGTAGTAGAATCAAGGCAGACGTTACTCATTGGTCAATTATTAAATTATTGATTTGATAATATGTTTTTGACGTTATGACGAGGCAAGAAAAAGGTAAGATTTAGGTAAGTATTCTAGCTTCAAAAGCGTATAATTTACGCGTGAGACTTAAAAGAAAGTTTTTTAACAGGAGTGCTGATGCTGTCGCTCGAGAACTTCTAGGGAAAGTTTTGGTGCGCAAATTCCCTGATGGGTCAACAAAAAAAGGTGTGATTATTGAGACGGAGGCCTACATGGGGGTGGAGGATAAGGCTGCACATTCATATGGCGGAAGAAGGACAAAAAGGACGGAAGTGATGTTTGGCAAATCGGGGGTGGCATATGTTTATTTTACTTACGGGGTTCATTGGATGTTGAATATAATTACAAGTAAAGTTGGTGATCCACAAGGGGTATTGATAAGGGGGGTAAGGGAGATTGGGGGAGTTGGGGAGGTAAGGGGTCCAGGAAAGGTAACAAAGTTTTTTAAGATTGACGGAAGTTTTTATGGGGAGGATGTTGTGGAGGGGGAAAGATTTTGGGTAGAGGATAGGGGAAGTTTGGGGCGTAGGGGAAGTAAGGGGGAGGAAATAATTGCTACTGCAAGAGTTGGGATTAATTATGCGGGAGATTGGAAGGATAAACAGTTAAGGTTTTTGTTGAAAGAGAAAAAATGAGTTATTACGAATTAGTTTGGAAGTTTGTAGAGAAAATACCAAAAGGTAAGGTTATGGCTTACGGGGAGGTGGCAAGGATGGTGGGTGTAAGGGAAGTTGGGGAGATTGGGGAAGTAAGGGGTAAAAAAATCACAGCCAATATGGTTGGGTGGGCACTGCATAAAAACAAAAATCCCAAAAAAATTCCATGCCATAGGGTTGTTAACAAAGATGGGAAACTTGCCACAGGTTATGCTTTTGGGGGACAAGTTGAGCAAAAAAGAAAATTAGTTGAAGAAGGTGTGATTTTTAAAGACAACCAACACGTAAATTTGGAAATATGTGCCTGGACATTGCTAAAAAAGTAAGATCTGGGTATAATCGGTGGCCGATGATAACAAAAGAGCATGTTCTGTCCCGGCAAGGGCTTAAAGACCAGCTCCAAGTACTTCACAGAAAAAATCTTGCACCAAGCGAGTCGCTAGATCCTGTTTTTGAATACTGCAAAGAATGCGAAGATTTAGCACTGGAACGAATAAAAGAAGTGCTATTGCAGCAACAACCCTTACACGCTCAAGAAATCAATGAGGGTATTGAGGGGATCAGGTCACAAAAAGAGCTAGCACTTCCTGAAAGCCGTTTAAAAAAGATAGAAGGCGAGATTATGTACTTAGCTCCTGGAGGCCGTTTAGTTCATGTACCCAAGGCGGTTGAAGCAGTTTATTTTATAAATCCAGACTTAGGTATTTTGCCTTATCTACCTTGTTTTTATGTTCCACAAAAAACGATATCGATTCACGAAAAATACTTGGACTTGAGCAAGCTTTTTACTGAGATTGTTGAAGCCGGGAAGATTGATACAAACTCGCCTGAGGCAAAAATAATGGCACTTGTTTGTTTGATCGAAGTCGCAAAAGACCATTTAATAGGAAATTTCGCGCGTTGGGGCGATGGCCAAAGCTCGTTGGGTTCTGCGCGAGAACTTGCTGAGTACGCATTAATATTTGGAGGTGTTGAGGCAGGCAAATTTCCAGCGTATTTTGACGATCGTTTAGGGCCAAAAATAGATCGCTTAAGGATCCATCAGGGGTTCTTAAGGCTTTGTCAGCGCTTAATGGACGATGTAGCACAAGGCGTTGGTCTTAAGCAAGATCAAGTCAAACTATTGAAAAGTCTGATGAGTACAAGGAAAAGATATATCCCCGGACAATCTGGTTTTACAGGTTTGATTACGCCAGTTGCCGAATTTGTTAAAGACCGAAATTGGCCGGAAGCCCAAAAATACATGGATTTTCTTGTTGGAAGTTTCCCAAAGACCTTCCCTCAGTGGGTAAAAAGCGGCAGAGTTTTGCAAAATGGAAATGGCCCAAAAGAAACTAGTACTGCTCAAAAATTTCGACAGATAGTAGAAAGTATTGTTAGCATACAAGAGCTGCCAACAAGTGAAGAAATTCGTCGGATAGTTAAAACAAGTGGTAATTTTGCTTCAACTATAGTTGTAGAATTGGCGATGGAAACCAAGTTTGTAGAATTTAAGAGGTACCTGGTTTCAACTGTTGGGAAAAATGCTATGCCACTCGTATTGGATCTCGTACGCAGTAATTCTAAATTTGAAGATGGATTTGAAAGATTTGTACAAATCAGGACAAAATCGGGAATGAACCATGAAGGAATTGATCTCCCTGGTTTGTATGTTCGCATTGTTGGAAGATTTAAGGAGGCTGTTGCTTCTGTTATAGGGGAATATAGACTTTTATTGCCAGATTCAAAAGCCATTTTAGGGGCAGAATTGGTGGGTGGCAAGGCTGTTTATTGGTATACGCCTGTTAAGAACAATTACTTTTCTGGAAACGAAATTCGGCTTGAGGGAAGAGAGAAGGGGGAGTTTGGCGAGCTTGTTTATCGATTAATTAATTTGGCATGCGAACGCAATACTCACGCTAAGGCACTTGACCCTCAACAGTTAATTAATGCTTTTACCAGGGCATACAGGGCGGAAGTTATAAGAAACTCATCTTTTTCTTCTTATTCCTTGTGTCAATATTTGTCTGCATTTATTTTAGACGCCGGGAAAGATTTGCGCATTAAAGATCATGTTAGTGTGGCAAGGTTTTTGATGGAGTTGAGATAATCTTCTTGTTGACAATTAAAAGTTGTTTGGTATGATTTGAATATCCCCATCAGGGGGTAGGGGTATGGATTCAAAAGTTCAAGAGCTTACACTAAAACGGTTGGCAATTGCTGAGGGACATCTTAAAAAGGTGATTGCTATGGTTCGCGAAGGCTGTTATTGCCCAAACGTAATTCATCAATCAAAAGCTGTTCAGTCTGCTTTAAAAAATGTTGACGGGATGGTTCTTCAAGGCCATCTTTATGGTTGTGTTGTAAAGGATATAAAGGATGGAAAAGGAGAGAAGGTGTTGGAAGAGTTAGTAGAACTTTACAAAAGAACATGACTATTTTGCCCATTGCTTCGTTTATAGCCTCATTCGTTGCTGGTATCGCGGCGTTGTTTGCGCCTTGTTGCATTACCGTTCTTTTGCCTTCTTACATGGGTTCTATTTTTTCGCAAAGAAAAACAGTCTTGGGGATGACTGGGGTATTTTCTTTGGGGCTGGCCGTTGTCTTTTTACCAATTGGGCTTGGTGCTGGGTTTTTAGGAGAGATATTTGAAATGTACCATGATCAAATATATATACTTGGGGCAATATTCCTTTTTGTACTTGGCGTTGTGATTTTAACAGGCAGAAGCTTTTCTCTTCCTTGGCACACAAGCGTTACGACACCCGGTAAATTTACCTTTGGTTCTATCTTTATGCTGGGTGTGTTTTCAGGATTTGCTACCTCTTGTTGTGCACCAGTGTTGGCGGGGATTGTTGCCTTATCTGCATTGCCAGGTTCAACACTTTTAGGTGGGCTTTATGCGATTGCCTATGTTCTTGGCATGGTCGCTCCGCTTTTTATACTTTCTTGGGCAATTGACAAAACAAAGATCACTCAAAAGTTTATGCTTGTCAGGCGTGGAATAACCTACAAAATATTTGGGAAAGAAGTGAATATAACAATTGCTAATCTATTGTCAGGAATTATTTTCATAGCAATGAGCGCTTTAATTACTTACCTGGCATTAACTGGGGGATTACAGGTAAGGTCGGATTACAAAGTGATGGTTAATACTTATGCGGCTTGGGTAACAAATATATTAACAGGGGGAGCAAGATGAATAACAAATTTATAATTATTGTAGTTGTAATAACAATAGCCCTGCTTGGCGGCATTGTTGTTGGAGCACAAAAGTTTGGTCCAAACCCGGAGGGGCGAAAGTCAGTTGAAGGTGGTATGGTTGGCAAACAAGCCCCGGATTTTGAACTTAAAGACTATGAAGGGAATACAGTCAAATTATCCGACCTTCGCGGAAAAACTGTTTTGTTGTTTTTTAATGAAGGATTGATTTGTTATCCTGCTTGTTGGGATCAGATGAAAGCATTGGGCGAGGATGAAAGGTTTAGCAAAGACGGAGTTGAGACGTACTCAGTAATAGTTGATGTTCCGGACAACTGGAAGAAAGCATTGGACAAAATGCCCGAGTTGGCAAAAGCAAAGGTTTTATTTGATAACACAAAATCCACATCAGCTGCCTATGAAACACTTTATGCGCCTTCTTCGATGCACAAAGGCGGATATCCGGGGCACACATTTGTAATTGTTAACAAAGATGGGCAAGTTGCATATTGGTGGGATGATCCAAAAATGGGAGTGAGAAATAACCAATTGATTAATCAGTTGGAGAAAATTAAATAAAATGGGGTGGTCTAATGAAACTTAACGAAGTCGCTCTAGCAAATGCTTTAGCTGCCGTAAGTGTTGGAGTTTCCGTTATTTGTTACCTTGCGATTATCTTGGTTCCAGACATTGCAAAATTAGTTTTTCAAAGCTGGTTCCATGGTGTAAACTTAGCTAATGTTTGGGATGTTTATGCAAGCAGCGGGTCGTTAATTCTAGGCGCAATAACCATGGCCGTTGTAACTTGGGTATCTGGTTGGGCGTTTGCTAAGGTGTACAATCGATTTTTAAAATGAACATAAAAGGAATTATTGCAATCGCGCTTGTGGCCGTTTTTGTTTTTGCCGCAGGTTTTTATATTCCAAAATTTCTTCAGAGTTGGGACATTAATGTGTCGGTAAAGAAAAAAGCTCAAGTACAAACCCAAACTTCAACTTACGACGTGCAAGCTCTTGCGCAGCAAGTTGTCCCGGCAGAAGGAGTGAAACTGGGTGTTAAGTTTGGCGACATCGGGCCAAAACTTATTCAATCAGGAACGATAGACCTGGAAAAATTTAAGGCAATTTATCAAGGCGCCAATGCTCTTACGGACGAGCAGTTGGAAATATTAACATTAGGGCGCGACCAGGAAATAACAGTTAACGCAGGTAACGCTCACTTTTTACTTAACCTCTTTTGGGCATTGGGGTTAGCAAATAAAAATAAAATTTTAGATGAAGGAGTAATGGTTGAGGGAGGTCGTGCAAAGGTGGGGAATTTTGCATCAACCGGTGGTTGGACAGTTTCAAAAACAAAAGCTGTTAATTACTATTCAAAGTTTCAAATTATTCCTATATCTGCAGATCAACAAAAAATAGTTGAGGAAGTTGCAAATGGGGTTTTCAGGCCGTGTTGCAACAACTCTACTGCATTTCCTGACTGCAACCACGGTATGGCGGCTCTAGGTTTGGCTGAGCTGATGGTTTCACAAGGCGCAACCGCTGACCAAATATTTGACGCATTAAAAGCGATGAACTCCTATTGGTTTTCTAACCAATATATCGAACTTGCGGGCTACTTTGAAGCGAAAGAAGGCACGGCTTGGAAAGATGTTCCTGCGCGTACAGTGTTAGGACGAGAATATTCCTCATCTTCCGGGTGGAAGAAAGTTCACGATTGGTTGTCTGCTAATAATTTTTTACCTCCTGCAACAAACGGGGGATCAAGCTGTGGGGTGTAGTTTTACAAAGCCTCTATCTTATATCCCAAATCTTCAACAACTTTCTTAACAGTTTTTTCTGTTTCTGCTTGCCCCTCCGAAGCTTGCGAGCGAAAGGGGGTCTCAACTTCTAGGAGTTGTTTTGCGTAACTACAAGAAACTTTGACACCCGCGTCTTCCAGATCGCTTTCGATTAATATGGCGCAAGACGGACAATGCATACCCTTGATGGAAAATCTGAGTACTTTTGGTTTATTATCTTGACCGTTGTTCATGCTTTTGTTGATCTATAACAAATTTGAAATTTTCAATTCCGATCCTATCGGAATTAAAAATTGAAAATTGGGTTAATTTATCACCTGGAATGTTCCTCCATACATTCCCATCCCGCAAGAATAAGCCAAGGATCCCGCCTTTGCTGGCGTAAATTCGACTGTTTCGCTACCTGTTTGCGGGAGTACTTTTGAAACACCCAAGGCTGGGATTGTAAATGCGCGGGTACAACTTCTTGTGCCGTTTGTTACTAGGCTTAGTTTTACTGGAACGCCAGCTTTTAAGACATCGCTTGAGGAATTGTATCCGTTGTTCAAAACATCAATTGTAACTTCTTGTTTTCCTTCTGCGTTTACACCGGCAACACTGCCCCCGGATCCATACACGTCAGTTGTTGCAGCTTTATAGAAGTTTTGAAAAGTGTAAATTGAACCCCGCAAAACCTGGCCACTGTTTATAGCCATTGCACCAAGTATGGCAATTACACCAGCTGTAAAAATCGCAAAGATCTTTCTTTTTAAAAGTTGTGATGTGGCAATGCCCAAGGCAAAGAAAACTGGGCTAGTACCAAGGATAAATGAAAACATTATTAAAGCGCCCGTAACAGGATTACCAGATGAAACTGCAAGAATCATCATGCCTTGGGTGATTCCACAGGGGATAAGAACAGTAAGCGACCCGAGCAGTAATGGCGTGAAATATGCATCACTTTTGCTGGTTTTGCGTAAAAATTTATATACAAAGCGTGGGGGTTGGATAACGAAATATCTAAAAATTGGATGGATGTCTAGAAGTCTTGCTGCAGTTAACAACATAAACACTCCGGCAAAAATTTGCATCCAGCCTTGGGTTTGAGCGGAAATGGTCAAGGCAGATCCGACAAGTCCCAATCCAGCCCCCAAAAAGGTATAGGCAATAATTTTTGCAATCAAAAACAATCCTACAATTTGTTTTGATTGTGTTTCTTTTCCGGAGATTGCTGAGGCTAAAAGCCCGCCTTGCACGGCAAGGCAGGAAAACCCGCCTGTTGTAAGACCGGTAAGGAAGGCAAGCCAGAAGGATTCCATGAACTTTAATTTTACCATAAATTTTACTTTTTTGGTCTAACTTGCTATACTCTGGGTTAGGTCTAGGGATCTTTAATAAACCAAATATTTCGCGCGAGGAGGAGAAAGTGTCACCAACAGCGGTTCTCGAGAAGGCACGGGAAAAGGTTGCGGTTACCAAACCCCGTGGGGGGATCAGATGGCAGGATCAGGTGTTGCACGCTGTCGCTGCTCCGCCCGAGCCTGCTGCGCCAGTCGCACCGGCAGTTTCGGACAAGACACGCGAGGCGATCGAGGTCATCCAGTCGCACTTGGATCGTGAGGCACGGAATCGTTGCATTGCTACAGTGCGCCCGGTCGACCTTTGTCCGCTGCAAAAAGTGGAGATGGCACACGATTTGGCTGACGTTCTGAAGTAGTCTGCAAAAAAAAGGAGGTGTGGCTTGTTCTTGAGAAGAGATATCATTGAGAATGTGACGAGAGTCATACAATGGCATCTTGACAAAGCGGGGGTTGAGCGAGTAACCGAGCTTTCGTTCAAGAATGAAGAGAAGTTGGTCGACGACCTTCGCGGAGTCCTTAAAGAGCAAGAATGTGCCCAAACAACAAAACGACAGGAAGCAATGCAGCAGCTTCCTGAGAGTCGGCATGACCCGCCGCGAGGGCGTTCGCGACAGCTGTCGCTGACCTAGAACGTAAAGCCCCGATTTGATCGGGACCACGTTCTAAACTTCGTTCGGGGTAGTCCGGAGTATTTTGCTAGAAGCAAATATTTCGGCCTACCCCAAGTTTTTTTCATATATCCCTCGTCGTTCCGATCTCGCTCGGCGGAGGAGGAATCTCTGCTCTACTTGGTAGTTGTTTAGCATATATTTCATCTCGCATTTGCGAGAGATCCTTCGTCGTTTCATTCCTCAGGATGACAATAATATTGATTTTCTTGTCTTTAATGGTATAATTACTTAATCCCCCTCTAGGGGATGAAAAACATGCCAAGAGGAATTCCGCGAGACCCGTCCGTAAAAAGGACAATATTGCACCGACTTAAAATCGTCCGGGGACATCTTAATAAGGTTATAAAAATGGTTGGTGAGGGGGAGTATTGTGTTGACGTACTTCACCAATCACAAGCAGTCCAAAAAGCACTTCGTGGAGTTGATAATTTAATTTTAGAAAATCACCTTAAAACTTGCACAACTGACGCAGTTAAAAAAGGCAGGGAAGAAGTAATTGATGAGATGGTTGAGATATTCAAGAAAGTGGGGTGAGAGACAATATGATGGGATATGGAAATTGGGGAAACATGATGAACTGGGGAGGAGGGTTTGGGCTTTTTGCATTCCTTGGATCCTTGGTTTGGATTCTGGTGATAATAACCCTTATTCTTTTGTCAGTTTATTTGTGGAAGCAGATAAACAAGAAATAGATACCCCACTTCCTCCGATCTGATCGGAGTACGTTAGGGGCAAGGAGATTATGAGTATTGATAAATTAGTCGTTACCATTATTGGCGTTATGGGAATTGGGTTTGTTTATTGGTTTTTCCTTGGCAAAAAGGAAAAAGAAGTCAAGGCTTCCGGATCTGTTGACATAACAGTAGATGGTGGATATACACCAAACATTATTACCGTTCCTCGTGGCAAGACTACAATAATTAACTTTACTCGCAAGGATGAAAATGATTGTTTGAGCGAAGTTGTTTTAGGAGATTTTAAGATAAAGCGCGATTTGCCCTTGGGTGAAAAGGTTACTGTTGAAATAAATCCTCAAAAGACGGGCGAATATACATATTCATGCGGCATGAATATGTACCGGGGGAAGATAATAGTAAAATAATTTTCAATTCCGATCCTATCGGAATCAATTTTCAATGAAATATAAATTTTTAATGTTTAAAATTTCAAATTAAAAATTGAGCCTGTTAGAACAATCAAAACATGGAGAAAAAACTAATTAATCGAACTTATTCCGTCAAAGGAATGCATTGTGCATCTTGTGTGAGGCTTATTGAAAAGGCTTTGGAGAAGGTGGATGGAGTATTCTCGGCCCAGGTTAGCTTAGTTACAGAACGGGCAACAGTAGCGTTTGACCCCCAAAAGACAACGGATGAGCAAATTTTTTCAGCGGTATCGAATATTGGGTATGGGATAAAGCAAGAGACAGAGATGGAGGCAGATAAAGATAAAGATAAAGAGGAAAAGTCCAGAGAGCTTCGCAGGCTTCTTCGCGATGTGATTGTCAGTTTAGTATTTGCTGGATTGATTGTTTGGGGAAGCTTTCCGGTTTTGGTGGACACAGCGCCTTTGTTTTTGAAGGACTTTTATTTTCAACTCGTAATGGCCACCATTGTTCAATTTTGGCCAGGGTTACAGTTTTACAAGGGCACTATCCCCGCACTTCGCCACAGGACTGCCAATATGGATACACTCATTGCCATTGGCACGACTGCTGCTTATTCATTTTCTGTTGTTGCAACACTTTTCCCACAATTTTTAGAAAGAGCAGGTTTTGAAGTTATGCCATATTTTGACGTTTCAACCGTTGTGATTGGTTTAATTTTGTTGGGCAGGTATTTTGAAGCTCGTGCAAAGGCAGGGACTTCGGAGGCCATCAAAAAACTTATTGGATTACAAGCCAAAACTGCCAGAGTTTTAAAGAGTGGTAAAGAAATGGATGTGCCTATCGGGCAAGTAGTGGCGGGCGACATTGTTCGCGTGCGGCCAGGAGAGAAGATACCAACGGACGGGATTATTGAAGATGGAGAATCCTCGATAGATGAGTCTATGGTAACGGGTGAAAGCCTGCCAATTGACAAGACAAAAGGCGATGTTGTGATTGGGGCGACGCTTAACAAGACCGGTACATTTACCTTTAAGGCCTCAAAAGTTGGACAGGAAACTATGCTTGCTCAAATTATTAAGCTTGTTGCTGATGCTCAAGCAAGCAAAGCACCGATACAAAAGTTGGTTGATTCAGTTTCTTCATATTTCGTTCCTGTTGTTATTATGCTTTCTATCTTAACTTTTGTTGTTTGGTACAACTTCGGTCCTTCACCTACTTTTCTTTTTGCAATGCTAAACGCGATTGCCGTGTTGATTATCGCTTGCCCTTGCGCAATGGGGCTGGCAACGCCAACTGCAATTATGGTTGGAACAGGTAAGGGAGCAGAAAACGGGATTTTGATAAAAGACGCAGAGAGTCTGGAGACTGCACTCAAAATCAATACTGTTATTTTTGACAAGACAGGAACTTTAACGCGAGGAAAACCAGAGGTAACAGATGTGGTGGGAATTAAGGCTAAGGGAGATAAGGGGTATGTTTTGAAAATGGCAGCGTCTTTGGAGAAGGGTTCGGAGCACTCGCTGGCCGAGGCTATTGTCAAAAAGGCAGAGGAAGAAGGGCTTGTTCTGAGCGGAGTCGAAGGGTTTAAGGCGATAGCGGGGTTCGGGGTCGTAGGAGAGATTGGAGGCGTACGGGTTGTATTGGGAAATATAAAACTAATGCAAAGAGAGAAGATAAAGATAGAGAAGGAAGAGGAAATGGGATTGGTAAAAATTGAGCGGGAAGGAAAGACAGTTATGATGCTTGGAGTTGGCGGGGAATTGACAGGATTAATTGCGGTTGCAGATCAAATTAAGGATAGCGCGAAAGAAGGTGTTGCAGCTTTGCAAAAAATGGGAATTGAAGTTGTGATGATAACCGGAGACAACGAAAGGACGGCTGAGGCTATTGCCGGGCAAGTTGGGATTAAACGTGTTTTAGCGGAAGTTTTGCCGGACGGGAAAGAAGCAGAAGTTAGGAAAATTCAAGCCGAGAGGAAAGTTGTTGCAATGGTGGGGGACGGGATAAACGACGCACCGGCGCTGGCGGCAGCTGACATCGGGATTGCAATGGGAACGGGAACGGATGTGGCAATTGAGGCAGCAAGTATAACCTTGGTTAACAAAGATTTGCGCTCTGTTGCGCGGGCGATTGAACTGTCACGGAAAACAATGAGAACAATTCGGATGAACTTGATTTGGGCGTTTGGATATAACGTTATTTTGATTCCTGTGGCGATGGGTGCCTTATATCCGTTCGCAAAAATACTGCTTAGCCCCATCTTTGCCTCAGCTGCCATGGCAATGTCTTCAGTTTCAGTTGTTTCAAATTCATTGTTGTTGAAAAGGGTTGGATTAGGGAAGTAAGGGAATTTCCTCTTTTTGGCGTGTTGGAAAATTGCATCCGTGAAAACACTACTTGACTCCAATCCCCCCTTTTGTGATAGGCTAGACGAGCAGTAAAGAGCGATGGCTTTAATTGACGTAACAGACCAAGATTTTAGGCAAAAAGTGACGGAAAACAAGACCCCGGTGCTTGTGGATTTGCATGCTGTTTGGTGCGGGCCTTGCCGACTCGCAGGGCCCATTCTTGAGGAGCTCTCAAAAGAATATGAAGGCCAGATAGATTTTGTTAAAATTGATGTAGATAAAAATCCTGCAAGCGCACAAGCCCTCCAAGTTATGTCTATTCCCACAACAATTTTATTCAAAGACGGAAAAGAAGTAGGGCGACAAATCGGATTCGGAGGAAGAAAACCATTTGAAGACCTTTTAGCAAAAGCGTAGCTTTTGCAATTTTCAATTTTCAATTTAAAATTTTCAATGAAATCCAAAATCTCAATTTTCAATTTTTAAACATTTAAAATTGTGATTTTCAAATTGAATTCAAATTTAAAATTTAAAATTTCAAATTTCGTGAGTTAGGGGGTGATATGTTTTAATGAATCCACAAGATCAACAACCAGTAAACCCAGGACAAGCACCAGCTGCGCAGCCTCAACCTGCACAACCAGCACAACCAGCACAACCTGCTGTGTCGTCAATTACTGAGATACCATCTGCACCAGCGGTGACTCAACCGACATCATCCGCTACCCCGAACCAGAGCGGTTTAGGGCAAGCACCTGCAGAGCAACCGGCTGCTAATCCAACAGTGCCAAATGAAGGGGAACAAACTGGAGGGCAAACTTGAGATGAGTATGTCTAATGGGTCAAGTATGACTCGTGGGTCTGGCGAAGTCTTTGATGTTTTGATCATTGGATCGGGACCCGCGGGGTTAACTTCTGCTATTTATACAACGCGAGCCGCTCTTTCTACTGTCGTTATTGGAGGTACTTCTTGGGGTGGGCAATTGATGTTGACAACTGAAGTTGAAAATTTCCCAGGGTTTCCTGAGGGAATCATGGGGCCAAAGCTCATGGACAAGATACGCAAACAAGCAGAAAGGTTTGGCGCAATAATTGTACTTGAAGACGTTGAGAAAGTTGCTTTTAAGAATGTTGGCGAGTTTTCTGCATGGGCTGGAAACAAAGAATACAAAGCAAGGTCTGTAATTATTGCAACTGGTGCCCAAACCACATGGCTTGGGTTGCCCAACGAGCAAAAGTTGATAGGTCGCGGTGTATCTTCTTGCGCTCCTTGCGATGCCCCATTTTTTAGGGATAAAAACATTATTGTTATTGGGGGTGGAGACTCTGCAATGGAGGAGGCATTGGTCTTATCAAGGTTTGCCGCCGAAGTAGCAATAGTTCACAGACGAGATGAATTTAGGGCTTCAAAAATAATGCAAGAAAAGGTCTCAAAAGACCCAAAAATTAAGCTGTTATTAAACCGTGAGATAGTGGATGTGATAGGGGAAGTAAGGGTAGTAGGGGTAAAAATAAGGGACAATAAAACGAAAGAAGTTGTAGAGTTTCCAATTGATGGTATATTTGTTGCGATAGGCCATACTCCAGCAACAAATATTTTCAAAGGTGAAATTGATTTGGACGAGAAAGGGTATATCAAAGTTTTTGATCGTACAAAGACAAGCGTTGAGGGGGTTTTTGCTGCAGGAGATGTTCACGATTACCACTACAAACAGGCGGTGACGGCGGCTGCTTTTGGTTGCATGGCAGCCTTAGACGTTGAGAAGTGGTTAATGGAACACAAATAAATTTTCAATTTACAATTTTCAATTTTCAATCAAATCCCAATTATCAAGTTCCAAACAGTTTGAAAATTAGAATTTGAAAATTCATTGTAAATTGGTTATTGATTCCGATAGGATCGGAATTGAAAATTGAAAATTAAATCGTATATGAATAATACTGTTAAAAGCATACTCATACCAGTTGGAATAGCAGGTGTTTTGGTTGGCACTTTTTTCTTGGGTGTTCTTTGGCAGCGCGTACAATACCTTGAAAACAAGAACGGTGGGGATGTTGCAGGTGCAAACGCCGCAAATCCACCTGCGCGGCCATCTATTCCTTCTCCGATTAAGGCAGATACACTAAATCTTCCGCCAATTACCAACAAAGATCACATTAAAGGCTCAAAAGACGCAAAGTTAACTTGGATTGAGTACTCAGATCTTGAATGTCCGTTTTGCAAGCAAATGCACCCGGTCTTGCAAAAAATGCTTGCTGATTACGATGGAAAGGTGCGTTGGGTTTATCGTCATTTTCCACTTGATTCACTTCATTCAAAAGCTCGACCTGAGGCAGCTGCGGCAGAGTGTGCTTCGCAGCTCGGCGGAGAAGATGTCTTTTGGTCATACATTGATAAAGTTTTTGAGGTTACGCCAGCAAACAACGGACTTGACGCAAGCCAACTTCCTAAAATTGCAATTGAATTAGGCTTGAACAAAACTGCCTTCCAGAAATGTTTGGACAGTGGTGCAACTACCCAAAAGGTAAAAGAAGATTCGGATGGTGGTTTAGAAGCTCAAGTCAACGGGACTCCTGCAAATTTCTTGCTTGACGAGCGGGGTAATGCTTGGGTAATAAGTGGAGCAGTATCGTCCTTAACCGTGGCGCAGTTAATGGAGGCAGCCTTGAAATAATTTTCAATTTTCAATTCCGATAGGATCGGAATCAATTTACAATTTTCATTGAATTTTCAAATTTAGATTTAAAATTAAGCCTCGTTAATATTAGTCTCGATGCCCAAGTCGCCACAACGGCGATTAGAACGCTTCCTGCTATATCCAGCGGGTGGTGGATTTGTGCAAGAACACGAGAATATCCAACGATTACTGCTAACACCATTATAACGATCCCAAGTTTTTTGTTGAACACAAAGACAATTGAAGCTATTGTTGCAACCAAAAGTGTGTGGTCTGATGGGAAACCGTTGTCGGGTGCATGGGGAATAAGGGGTTGAATGTGGTTTACAACAAAGGGGCGAGGATCGACAATTATCTTGTTGAGGAGTTTGGCAAGAGATAAAGATAAAGATAAAGATAAAGCAGAAAGCGCGAGGAATTTAATTTTGAGATTCTTTTTGAGCATGAAAAAGAAAACAGTTGCAACAAATGGGGCAAGGGCAAAGAAGTACTTGGCAGAGAAAACTATTAATTGTTCCACAGAATCCAGGTTAGCAATTATTAAAGGAGATGTAAAGGAGGGTAGAGTATGTTATATCCTATATTTATTGACTTTGGCCATTTTAGTGGTACAATTGGGCACAATGCAAGTTAAAAAAGCAGGCTATTGTTACGTTTAAAAGGCTGACAATTTGCAGTCTGTTTTTTTCTTGTTGTACTTGCCAACAGGGCGTGAGTTTGTTTGGCAAGATCGTTCTTTGATATATCAGTTGTGGAGGAGGCAATGAAGCACATTTCTGGTGGCAAGGTCAACCGTTCGCACACAACAGTTATTGATGCAGCTGAAAAGTTTGTGAAGGCTGCTCAAAAGCTGCCGGAAGTGAATAAGATCTCCTTGGGACCGATCAAGATGGGGCTTCCTGCTGGCGATTACAATGTGAAGTTTATACCGATCGTAGGTGGGGTTCAAGCTAAGGTTCGTGGACCTCGTTCTATCCAAGTTGTGTTTTTGTATACCAAGAATCCGGATATGGTGGAACGTGCGCTTGCATCGGTTTTCAGCAGATAAACTGGCAAGGAGCAACGGCGGTGCTCGGCCGCTCACGGCTGATTTGACGATGGGGTTTACAGACCCAAAAGGTTTGCAAACCCCATCGCGGTTCTCTCTTCATATATCAATACATGAAGACGAGCATCAAGGGTTCAAATTAATCTTCTATTTTAATATCCCATATTCTTGACTTTTTGGTTATTCAGGTGTATAATATAGGCCATATTGCAAAGGACAAATAGAAGCTAATTATTAGCTTCATTTTTGTCTTTTGTAGACTTTAGCACTTTTATATTTCGCGGATATTTTGCCTGCGGCGTTTTGCGTACCACCTTTGTGGTTTGCAAAAGTTCGTGGGCAAAATGTAATTTGGCCAAATTAGACTGAAAGGAAATAAGATGAAGTTGCACAAAGGGACGGTAGAATTCTTTTCCGAGGATCGCGGGTTCGGGTTTGTTAACCTGGAGGACGGTAAGGTCTTTTTGCACATCAAGCACGCCTACCGGCTTGTCAGAGGTCAAGATGAGCCCGAATTCCTTTTGACCGGTCTGTATGGCGACAACCTTCCTGGTCTTGTGTATCCCAAAGGAGGGGACGAACTCGTTTTCGAACTCGTTTTCGATCGGGAGCAGCCTGTGGATCGTCGTTGGCGGACCGGTGCGTGGAGTACTCAGACCGAGTACGACTACCTCCAGAAGTTGATCGACGAAAACAAGGCCTACGAGGCAGCTATCGCTGCAAAGATTGCGGCATTGCCAAGATACCGACTTTACCGTATCAAAACGGTAAAGTTCGAGAAGCTCGATCATGAGCTGCTTTGGGAAGGCGTCAATCTCGAAGCGTTGCAGTACGAGTTTCCAATCCCGGACCGCGGCGAGGATCCAAAATCCGACCCGATTCGGCGTCTGATTCTCCAGGGAGCAGGAAACCAAACACAGCACTGCTGGATGGTCAAGCGCAGCGGCGAGGAGGAGTGGCAGCAATGCCCAGATCCGCGCAAGGTCAAGCGTCGTACGGACATTGAACTTGCAGACAGGATCAGGGAACAGTTGCCGATCGGCTTTGGTGACCTTGTTCGAGGAATTGCCCGGCCGAAATTTCGGTCATCAACGGTGACAACCGAGCAGTTCATGAACAGGGCACGTGCTCTGATGTCAGTAGTCTAGGTTCCGCGAAGTCACGCGATGGGGTTTTCAGACTCTTTTGAGTTTGTTGACCCCATCGCGGTTCTCTTTAGTGTTTCTTTAAAAAGGAAGATTAAAGAAAACAATATTACTACTTTTGTTTTAACCCATAATTTTGATTATTTCACTTCGTTTGTGGTATTATCACATCAGCACATTTATCCCGCTACAACACCTGATTGCTCCCGAGGGCTGCGCGTCCTCGCGTCGCAAATGCGTGTGTACGGGGATCTGCGGTACTCGCTATCGCATCTTCCTTGACATATCAAAAGAAGGAGGAGTTGTGAGCTCTTTGACTGAAGCTTTGGTTGGCGTCGCACAGCTTGGCGTGTTTCTTCTTGTTGCACTGCGTATTGCAGATGGGGACAGATCTTTCCAAATGCAAGAAGCAGGTGTTGCAAAGGATCTGGTTGTCGCTGAAATCAACAAGCGGACACTCCTTGCATTCGGACCGCTCACGGTAAGTTTCTTTGCTTGTATGATTCTGGTTCTTGATGCGGCAAGAAAGTTGGCTGGCTAAAAGGAGGAGATGTGTTTTCAGTTGTCGAAGCAATTTTCGGCTTCCTGTGGGTTGGATTTTTCGTTGTGCTTGGTATTAGGATGATGGAGGGTTACAACCCCAACAGGCAACCTCGCGTTCCGTTTGAGTTTGAAGACATAGGAGCGTCCGCCGGTTGTCTTTTTGTTGTTGCGCTCGTGGGGATTGTTCCACTCCTGCTTGGCGGTTGGCATTTGATTTTTCCTTGAGAAACAACAAAGGAGGAAGAAGTGAGGTTTGACGTAATCACTAAGGAGTCTGTTCAAGATTTGGGTGAGGGCCAACAAGACTGGGTCGAAGAGACAATCAGGCTGGTCAATATCCAAATTGACAGAGAATACCGGAATGGGGAAACTATTCAAGTTCGAATGCGTCGGTATGGTTCTGCAAGAATAGATGCAGAAACACTGCGGCGCTTGAAGGAGGGCGACTGGGAAGTCAAGGAACTTGACCACGATAGCAGGTACTTTACGCTCAAGCTGTCATAACTACCGCAACCTCGCCCTGTCAAGCAGAAATTTGTTCCGATTTAGATCGAGAACGAAAATTTGCTGACAGGGCGGGGACAATAATTATTATGGCGACGAGCTGTTTTTTCTGAGCACTGGTTAGGTTGTCATCCTGAGCACTGGTTAGGTTGTCATCCTGAGCGAAGCGAAGGATCTAGTTCTTCACTCATATCTCTCCATTCGTGATTTTTGGATTCAATCAAAGCAATTTTCTTCTCTCTGTTCCAACCTTTTATTTTCTTTTCGGCTGCAATTGCTTCATGCGGGTTGTTGAAACTTTCAAAGTAAACAAGCTTATTGACATTATATCTTTGAGTGAAACCACGAATTAGCTTGTTCTTGTGTTGCCATACTCTTTTAAGTAAGTTGCCTGTTACCCCGGTATAAAGAACATTATTTGTTATGTTAGTCAAAATATAAGTGTAATAGTGCTTCATGCCCATAGATCCTTCACTTGCGTTCAGGATGACATTTTTGTGTGTATTCTAGGACTTTGTAGGCAACGACAGCGCCCGAGCCCCAAACGTTAAACGATTTGTTTACTCCAAACATCGGCAACTCAACAATAATGTCTGCTTTATCCAATACTTCTTTTGATACACCGTCAGATTCATGTCCAACAATTAGTGCAACTGGGAAGCTTGGTACAAGTTCTTTTAGGAGAGTTGATCTACTATCTTGTTCAATTGCAACTATTTGAACACCCTTCTTCTTCAATTCATCAATTACTTCAATTGTTGTGTCTCTTTTTTCCCAAGGAACCCATTCTTCAGTCCCCACTGCAGCTTTGTGGATTCGGGAAGAAGGAGGGTATTCCATATCGCCGCAAAGATATACTTTTTCAACTGCAACCGCGTCAGCCAAACGAAATAAAGAGCCAATGTTATAAGTATCCCAAACCCGATCCAATACAATATAAATTGGATTCCTTTTAATTTCTTTTAATTGATGCTCTTCAGGTTTGTTTTTTCGAAGTTCTTTTGAGCCAAGTTTGATCATGCCCATATTCTAGCATTTTCAAGCACAAAATGGTAAAATATAGTAGTTCAACGCGGCGGCACGTCATACGTGCCAGCCAAGTATGACTTGGCGCCTTCGTCTAGCGGCCTAGGACACTGGGTTTTCATCCCAGGAATCGCGGGTTCGATTCCCGCAGGCGTCACTCATCTACAAGTACCTTGATTGCTGCTCGAAGTGCTTTTGCAATCTTGGGGTTTAAGCTTCCGCCTTGTGAACTACAAAATTTAGCACTTAGCATTTTTCCTGTTATTTGCTCCTGCAAGGAGACAATAATGTCTTTATCTTATTGTTGTATCAAAGTCATAGAAACGCCACGGCCCATATCATCTTTTATCCCGACAATTCTATAAAGAACATTGCCTTCACCCTCCATTCTCTCAACTCGCATGAATGCAATTTTAAAGCGAGGAGTATTTTTTGCAATAAGAAATCCTCTTGACAACTGTCTCCATTAAGTTTTCAATCATACTATAGCCCATAAATATGGCAACTTTAACTGCTGAGGTTCCTCAAAGAAGAGATATTGTTAGTTTTTTCATCCCATTTGACACTGTTGATAGTTGGAAGGCTCACCAAAAGGAAAGGTTGGCAAAACCCATTCCAGCAGAAAATCTTTTAACAAGACCTGCAATCTTTTGGGGGACAGAAGAAGTAGAGATATATTCATCTGGTTCAAACTTACGTTTGGATTTTATGAAAGGCGGCAAACGATATGTTTACGAATATGATAAGAGCGGGAGATTGCTGATGGCGGTAGAAGGATCAGATATTCATCGATATGAATACTTACCAGAAGGCTACTTAGTCTACGAAAAGAAAACGTTTAAAAGTATGGACGGCTTTGAAATAAGGTATTTTTACGACAATGGCAATCTTACTCAAGCACAGGTGGTCCAATTTGAGCAGAAAAGAGGAGAAAGCGTAAGACTCCAAATGCCGGAAATAATAAACTTCTAATTTGGCACACCTTGTGCTTCTGTGAGCCCCTAGTACCTTAAACAGACCCGCTTCGTCGGAGCTTCAGCGAGGCGAGCTGCGGGAATTCTTTGAATTATTCCTGTCTGACCCCGATTTAATCGGGGCTGACGGTCTAAACTCTGAGTTTGCCTATACATTTGGTCTAAAAAATGCACAATAAAGTACAGCAAGATTACTTAAAATTGGTAAATCTAATTTCCAGATGAGAGTTTAAGGCTTGAGCTAGTTTCTTAAGAAAAGCAACTGATGGATTAGCACGGCCGGATTCAAGTCTCGAGATAACTGATTGTTTGGTCCCAATCCTTTGAGCCAACTCTTTTTGGGTTAATCTTTTTTCAATCCTTGCTCTTAGAATAGCAAACTGTGGCTGTAGTTTGTCATACTCCGCTCTTAGTTTAGGATCTTTTAAAGCTTCCTTTTCCCACACTTCAAAATCTAAATGTTGTCTGTCTTTAGGTTTAATCATATAGCATATATGCTATACTAATTTTCTCATTCTGTCAAGGGCTACCTTTAATTCTTTGGCAGGTGTTTTCTGACTTTTCTTTATAAAAGCATGAAGTAAATAATATTCGCCATTGAAGATCTCTTACAGAGTGTAAAAGAAGTATTAAAATGATGACTGAAGAAGAAACAGGTATCAAGACAATCCCAGAGTTTTCCACAATTTCTTGAAGCTAAAAGTCTCTAAAAACACAAATATCATTGGGTGAGCCCGGACAGATTCGAACTGTCAACCAACTCCTTAAAAGGGAGATGCTCTGCCGTTGAGCTACGGGCCCTAATTGTGTATAGGTAACTAATTATAGCCTAATTTATGCCCAAAATCTACCAAGGCATTCCAAATATTCAACAAGATCTTGTATTTGACATTTTCGAACCAATAGTTCATACATAAAGTATGATTAATAAAAGTTCGATAAGAAAGAAAAACAAAGGGAAATTCGTTGAATGTGTTAGATTGAGAAAAGAAGGGTTAAGTTACGGAGAAATTAGAAAAATTGTTCCAGTTGCCAAATCTACACTCCAAAACTGGTTGACATTTGCAGGCTTAACGCTTACAAAAGAACATTTAGAAATTCAACTCAAGAAAAGAGTAGAAAAAATTAGAGCTGCGACCGAAGCGGCAAAATTTACTAGAGCAAAGAAGTTTGATGAAGAACTTGAAAGTTTTATTCAGAGATACAAGACGTTTATAAATGATCCATTTTTTGTGGCAGGCCTTATGCTTTACCAAGCAGAGGGTACAAAAAAGAATGAGTGCAGGTTTTCCAACTCTGACTATCGCTTGGTTCAGTTATTTTTGAACTTTTTAGAAAAGTACTTTTTTCTTAGTAGGACAGAAGAGGTCAAATATAGGTTGTTTGTTCACGAAAGCAGAAAAGAAGATCTTGGCAGGATTAAGAATTTCTGGGCAATGAAACTATCTGTACCTGTGGGATACATTGATTTAACTTGGAAAAAGAATGTTGTCTCTAAAAGAAGGACTAATTCCAACTATGTGGGGCAGTTACAGGTAATTGTGCGAGGAATACCAAGCCTGACTAGAAAAATACTAGCCTTATCGGGTATAATATGTATGAAATATTGCCAATTTCCCAAACGCACAGGCAATGTTTGATTTTTGCGGAGTGGTGTAATGGCAACACGCCGGACTTTGAATCCGTGCGACTCTAGGTTCGAATCCTAGCTCCGCAACAACTGCAACACCAACTTTGTTCAACTTCTTGATTTGTTCCGTTATTCTAAATTATTTTCTTCCTTGAAGAATTGGCATGATGTGAGTGGTGGGGTTTGTTTCAGCCAAAGCAGAACCAAACATCCCTTGATAACAATAATCCAATAGTTCATAAAACCTTAAAAGTTTTTTCATTGCCTCCTCGCTTTCTCTTGCTTGTCCATACTTGTCAACGTATGTGAACATGATCTTGTCTGGTTTTTTTGTTGGTCAACGGTTGTTTGGGAAGCAGTAAACAAAACACCCTTTACAGGAACTTGTTCTGCGCCTTCCCGTTGCAGATGCTGTTCGTTCCAATCAAGGACGTTTTCTGGTTTAACGCCAAGCTCCTGTCCTCCATACAAGATATCGACTTTAAATTGTTGCGTTGTTCCTTATGATAAATATAACATAACGTCCTGTAGTTTGACTTTTCTGTCTCTTTGATCTATCATTTGCCCAGTCTGGGAACTTGTCTTTTGACAGTGAAGTTGGCAGATTTAGATAACTAAAGGAGTGAAGGTGGGTTACTTAGGCGCTGATCTGTTCGTAGGCTGGTTCATTATTGCCACGATCGCGGCAGGAATCGCACAAGGCAAGGGAAGGAGCGGTTTTAACTGGTTCCTGTTGACTGGACTTTTTGGCCCGGTTGGCTTGTTTGTCCTGGTAGCCTTTTTCAAAAACATCGACAAGCCGTCGGTGATAAAGGAAGGCTAATAGGATCCAACCGCCTGGGGGCAGGGTGAGAGAAGTAATTTTGCTTTTCGAACCTTGTCCCTGGGCAAACGTATTTTTACTTTCCAAACTTATCGGGGAATTTGTTGATTGTTACGTTCGATAGGGAGTCGGACATTTTCAAGATTTGATCCTGGATCGCGTCATGAGTTCCAATGCTTTCTGCTGGTTTTTTACCTAAAATATCAACAGCTTCTTGTTTAGCTAGCGCAAGATGTTCATTCAACATCTTTACTAAATCTCCTTTTCTAAATTCAGGATTTGCATTTGCAAAGAAGGAGGCAATGTCATCAGCATTCCCATACCACTTTTTTTCTGCTTGATCTGCAGCCGTTTTACTTCCCGCTTTTGTTGTTTTTACCAAGTCTCCTGCTGTTTGGGTGTGGGTTTTTAAGAGATCTGTTAATTTGTTTCCGGCTTCTTCTCCATAATATGGCTTGATTGAATTTCCAATGTCCTCCTGGTTTTTCAAAAGCCTTTGGGCGACGTTGTTTAGATCAGAGGAGTTGTTAGCAGCACTTGTTATGAATTCTCGAGTCCAAACAATGTGATCCTCCCAAAGCTTGCGTGATGTATTTTTGAAATCAATTTCTTGGGTTGTAAAAGTTTGTTCTTTTAGGACGAAGATTTCCTTTACGGGTTTTACAACTTCTCCTCCAAAGAATGCTCCAATTAAAAGCGCAATTATTACTAATATCAAAACTCTATTCATACTTTTACATTAAATTTTTGAAATGATAAAACTGATATAAATTGGTAAGAAAAAAGTGTGATAACATGTTTTGTGAAACTTTTATCTTTAAATTTATGGGGTGGGAGAGCGTACGGTTCCTTGATGGAGTTTTTGGAAAAATACAACGGGGATGTTGACATTTTTTGTTTTCAGGAAATATTTGACACTGCAGATAATGTAGTTGAAACCGGTGGGGCAAGGGCAAATCTTTATCAGGAGCTTTCAAATCTTTTTATTGATTATCACGGCTTTTATTACCCAACTTGCAGAGGTGTAGATCCAACAGGACATATCGGTTTTGATTTAAAATACGGTCTCGGAATTTTTGTTAAAAAAAGTATAATAATCGACAACCAAGGAGACTTCTTTACCTTCCGATCCCGTTTTGCTCCAATGAAACCTGATTTTACTGACAATCCTTCAAACGTTTCCTATGTTAGTTTTAACAAAGATGGTAAAAATTTCTTGATTTGCAACATTCATGGCATTTGGCATCCTGGGGATAAACTGGACAACTCCGATAGAATTGCACAATCTGAAAAGACTCTTGAGTTTACAAGGAAACACGCGGGGCCGAAAATTTTGTGTGGAGATTTTAATTTAAGGCCTTATACACAATGTATAAAAATGATAGAACAGGATTTCATAAACCTTATTAAGAAGAATGAGATCAAAACTACAAGAAGTTCGCTAGACCCTTATCAAGGCACACCAGAATTTCAACCGTTCGCAGATTATACGTTTGTTTCAAAAGACATAAATGTTGTTAGTTTTGAAGTGCCGGTTGTTGAAGTTTCAGATCATTTACCTATGGTTTTAGAGTTTGAATAGTGATCTATTGGGCATTGACAAAACGTACGCTAAAGCGTACGATACCGTTATGACTACGATTTCTGCAACACAAGCTAGAACTAAGCTCTACGACTTACTCGATGAGGTTTCCCAAACAGGGGAAAGGGTTGGCATAACTAAAAAAGGAGAGACTAAAGCCGTACTTGTTTCTCAAGAAGAGTTAGCCTCTTTAGAGGCGACATTAGACGTGATGTCGGACACCAAACTTGTTCGTGGTATTAAAAAGGGAATGGAAGACATCAAGGCAGGTCGACTGGTCGAGTGGAAAGATGTAAAGAAAAAATTTGGAATGTAAAGTGGCTAAGATTATTTTTACCAAGCAAGCCGAGAAATCATTTTCAAAACTCAAACCTTCAGACAAAGAAAAAATATCAAGAGCGGTTGAAAAATTATCCAAGAACCCTCTTGCGGGTGAAAGATTAAGAGGAGAATTTGAGGGTCAGTACAAACTTCGGGCTTGGCCATACAGCATCATTTATGTAGTCATAAACACTAGCCATGCAGTAATAATTGTGGAAATTGGCCACAGGCAAGGCGTATACAAATAGCTAATGAAAAAGCACCAGGACTTACGTCCGACTTAGCGTCGTGACGGCCTGGTGCCAGATATCTAGCTGATTGCAACTTCCGCAGTTTGCAGCGCTACCATTTTTGCGTACAAACCCCGCTGTTGCATCAACTGTGCGTGAGTTCCTTCCTCAACTTTCCTCCCTTCGTCCATGACAATAATGTTGTCAGCACTCCTGATTGTCGAGAGTCGGTGGGCGATAATGACAACTGTCTTGCCGCTGGCAATCCACTTCATCTTTGTTTGAATCTCGCGTTCTGTGATTGCATCAACTTTGGAACTTACACCGCGTTTTGTCGCGGTGCTTGTGCGCTAAAGCTGAAGAGGTGCTTTGTGCACAAAGATCGCGGCAAAACTTAAGTTTTGGCCCACGAGGCGAAAACCCAATCTCTTGGGTAACATGACATTTAATAGTTCTTGACTATTCATGATTTTTTGACACCGCCTGGGCACGCGGTTTTTCTTTATACCACACAACTATAGGAGTTGCAAGGGGGGAAATTTTTGTTCAACGATTTAACTCTAAAGCCATCTTGACAAATAATATTTGTACATGTATCATATGTACAATGCTAGATCTCTCAAAGATCGTTGGTTTTATTTGGGACAAAGGTAATCTTGATAAAAGCTATAAAAAGCATGGCATTACACCAAAGGAAACAGAAGAAATATTTTTAGATGAAAACTTATTACTGGTGGACGATGTTAGACATTCACAACTCGAAGAAAGGTATATTGCAGTTGGCTTAACTACTCAAAACAAAGTATTGTTTGTAGTATTTACGATAAGAAAAGATAAAATAAGGATAATTTCTGCAAGAAAAGCGAACAAAAAAGAAAGGAATCAATATGAACAAAAAACTTAAAAAAATTCCACATTTCAAAACGGAAAGTCAGGAAAGAAAATTTTGGCAATCACATGATTCAACCGAATTTATAGACTACTCTACGGCCAGGGTGGCCCGCTTTCCGAATCTTAAATTAACAAGCCGGCCCATTACAATCCGGTTGCCAGAAAGTCTTATTGAGAGATTGAAAATTACAGCTCACAAGGCGGACATGCCTTATCAAACGCTTGTTAAAAAACTTATATTTGATGGTTTAGCAAAGTAGATATAAATATGGATCAACATTACGGAGGTGTTATTTGGACAAATCATGCTTTACAAAGACTACGCGAGCGGGGAATAAAACAAGGAGACGCATGGGTAACATGGCGCCGTCCAGACAAGTCGCGATATGCTACAGCTCAAGGAGCTTGGATTTATTACAAAACATTGGGAAGTGAAAAAATTGAGGTTGTGGCAAAACAAAATGAGAAAAAGGAGTGGATCATTTTGTCCGTTTGGTCAAGGTTAGTTTGGGAGGGTCAGCATAAGTCTAAGACGAAGCCCCAAGCTTCGCTTATGAGTGAGTCACTCCTTTGGACATTGGCCAAAGTAATTTTAAGGAAACTTTTCAAGAAAAATTGAGGCTAAAAATTGACAAACAGGCACAAATCTGCTTTAATGGCGCATGTACCAACCTCACGAAAGGATTGGACAGTTTTCCACAATAACTTGTGAGATTCATAGTTCTTCAGAACAGTCTATGTCCAAGTTTAAGAACGGGACTGAGAATGGACGTTCTCCAGAGCAGATTCAAGTAGTTAAATACTGTCTTTGGGGTGATGACGATCCTGAGTGCCTTCTTCCTTTAAAGCCGCTTCAGTCAAACCAGCGCTCAGAAGAAACAATTTGTTCTTCATGTACAAGCAAAGTATTAGTAAAGGCGGGTATAAGAAAAACGGATCGTATATTTTCAGAAGGACTTGTAAGACTCGCAGAACAATACGCCCACACCATGGAGTCTTGTGGCAAAATTAAAGCAATGAGGGAGGACGCTGAACGGGGGATTCTTCCTCCCGATTGCGATACTGCATTAGATTCACTTGAGAAGGCTTATCTTGAAGAAGCTGAAAGGATAAGGAAAGACCCGGGTCTAGAGCGAGGGATCGAACTTTTAAGAATCAAAGAAGAACGAAAAAGAAGGGAGACTTGGGTAAGACCAGAAAGCAATGTGACGGTGGTGTTGTATAAAAATGGTAACGAACCAACCCAACTCCTTATTGAAACGGCGCGTAAAGTGGAAAAGGAAATGCCAATAGATCCTTTAACAGATTTTCAGAATAGAATTTTAGGAAACTTGCCAATTGGCGGTGGAGTGATTAGTGTTCTTGCTTTGGCATTTGCTGTTTTTAAGGAAGAAATCGGCGACGGAAAGATTACGATAAATGGAGCGGCAAACTCGGTGCGCGATGAATTGCCAATTTTAAGAGAAAAAGTAGCCAAATATGGCTTGGGGAGAATTTATGGGAAAAAAGGTGGTTACTGCTATCAAGTTCCTCATAAAAATGGAGTTACTACTCAAGCAGTCTAATATCTTGGTCCTGGAGCGTTTTGGACTGGTGCAGGGGCAGAAAGTAGAGAAGGCGAATAATTTCCTCGAATTAAAAAGTAGTAAATCAAAACATAGATTATTCCACCGATGACCAGATACATCAGTATATATTGCCAAAGAGGTCTTTTTGCATAACCCCCTTTTCTTGATTTTTCAGTCATACATTTAATGTACTCTTTGTTAGTAAGTATAAAGTAAGTTGATAGTAAACTTACTACAAGAAAATTGTTGCAAATGTTCTTGCCTCATAGTATAATAGTGATGAAAGTACTGTTGGAGGACTTAGAACGTAAAGCCCCGATTCATCGGGACACACGCTCTGGTACTTTCAGAACATTAAATTAAGGAGTGGCAGGTGAAGATTCTGGTTTCGATCGTTGCAATGGTGCTGGCTCTTTTTGTCGGTTTCTCGTCAACGACCTCGGCAGGAGGCGGATTTCCGACATTCCACTATTCGTCGGTTGGTTCACCTGACGCGAGTTCCGACCCGAGTCCTTACGGCCTTTGGACAGAAGACGGGAACTCGATCGTTGTCTCAACAGGCGACGTATCATACACCGACCCGTCGGGCCAAACGTTCTCGTTTGTTGGAAAGGGGACCGGGGAAGATAGGGCAAGCCTTGTTGTAGTCATTGGTCCGGTTGCACCTGTAAACGGTGGCAATGACGTTGTTCTTACGCTTCGCCCGCGATACCAGTGGACTGGTGTAACCCAAAATCCGAATGGGAGCAACCTTTCAGTTGGCGAGTTGGCTCAGCTGCTCAACAGCCAGGTCGTAAGCCTACGGGATCCTGGGAATCACAACGGGAAGGATGGTGGGGCACTTACCGGCAAAATCGACATTGCCGTTATTTATGGTAAAACCGGATTGATCCGGTATACCTACACGATCTATCCCGCCCAACAAGTCGTCGACTAATAATCTACAAGAGAGGGGGGTCACGTCCTCCATGACCCCTCTCTCGACTTAATTTTAATATGGGTAGGCCACAGGTGCATCTTTGACGATCGGCACTTCAATGATAATTCTTGCCCCTATTATTTCACCCGCTTGGTTAGCAATATTTTCAGCCTTAATTGTTCCTCCATATTGCTCTTGAAGAGTTTTACTGTCTGAGGCCATACCCCTTCCTTCTCCCGACAAAGAACTTCCTGGCCAAAACGAGAGACCTCTTTGGAATCCATTTTTTATTATTTCATCTGGCATTTTTATGGCTCTGTTATCAACTTCAATTCTCAAACATCTTGCCCCGTTTTCACTTTTGGTTGTTCGCATACTGGCCAAAAGAATTCTTGGGCCTTTTGCTTTTTCAGGGGATAGCTCGTCACGGGCATCGTAAGCCTTTAATGTGTTTTGGGCAATGTTTGCTGCAAGACGCGATATCCAACTTTGCGACCAGATCACTATTGAATCTTGAGATTCTTCTGACTCGATAACGCTAATACTTAAAGATTTTTCTGCAGGATTATTTTTTTTCAGACACTCTTTAAGGGCTGCTGCGACGTCTGAAGTTGACAATTTTTCTTTTGGGTAAGATTTTTCGATCAAGCTTGTAGCGCTTTCTGTAAGCTCTCCAACCTTATTAAATGAGTAATTTATGTTTTCAAGTGCAATGTCTATGTTTATCCCGCGTCTTGCCATTTGTACTCTTGGCAGAAGAGTGCACATTGCGTTTTTCAAGTCGTGCCTTAAATCAGCAAGTGTTTGAGTTAGCTCTTTTAAAGTTTTTTCGTCAGGAATTATTAGTGCTGCAGTTTCAGTAGGGAAATGTCTCCCATATCTTAACTCTTCTTGATGTGCAATCTCGTTAAACCGTTCTTCTTGTTGTTGTAACAAAAGCTCAGAAGCGGTACTGTCGGAAGGAACTGCCAGCTGACAAATATTTCTTAATACTCTCGAGTCCGTCTCAATATCGTCGGTCCTCGATAATAAACTAAACTGGTCTTTTACAGGATTTTCTTGATATGCTCTTGAGATTCTACCGCACGCGTTTATTGCAACTAAGGTTTTTCGTAATACCTCAAACGATGCACTGTTCGCAACTTCTGAGGTTCCGGCTTCTGCAACAAACACGCGCAAATGATCTTTGGACTCACGTTCAGCGGAGTCTGTGGAAGACTTTGGGATTGTCTTGATACCTGTTTCTTCTTCAGTCATCATTTTAATACTTCTTTTACACTCTGTAAGAGATCTTCAATGGCGAATGGTTTGGCTAAAAATCCTTCTACCCCCAAAGTTTTGCAAGTCATTTTTACGTCCGATGCGTCCATGCCGGTTATAACCAGTATTGGAACATCGCGAAATGGGGAGGTTGGTGACCTTACATATCTTATAAATTGCCAACTTTCTTCAATTCCACTATCAAGAACCAAATTTAATATGATTATTGAAGGTTTTTCTGGGCTTTTTAAAGCCTCAATTGCTTCGTCTGCTGTTTTAACCCAAGTCACACGATCTGTTTCGATTTCTTCAAAAGCTAAAATGTCTTTTATTACCTCTGCGATTCTTTTATCGTTTTCTACTGTTAAAACTTTTATTCTTTCGGCCATTTCAACACTATTATATATGTATTTGCAAATATGTGTTTACACTAAACGGATGGTTGACTATTGATAGGGAATCGAGTATACTTTTCAAACACATGGGAAAAGAGTAAGCCAGTAAGCCTAAAAAGCTTGTTTAATCCGCCATGTGGTGGATTTTTGGTTTAAAGAGACCATGCGTACCTTCCCGCCTTATCTTCGCACTCGGCTTGCGGGTACTATTCGTACACGCCTCGTGCCAAGATTTATCGGTGGGTGCATCGTAAATTGCGTTGCAATTTGCTCTTTGACATTCAAAATGTAACTGGGAACCCATGGTTGCTCCGATGTAAATCGGAGTTGATCATGTCAATTTTTTTTGAGGGTTTGATCCTGGCCCAGGACGAACGCTAGCGGCGCGCTTTAAGCATGCAAGTCGAGCGATTCCGACGCAAGTCGGGATAGCGGCAGACGGCTGAGTAACACGTCGGAATCTACTCTTTGGTGGGGGATAGCCCCGCGAAAGCGGGGGTAATACCGCATAATCTCGCAAGAGCAAAGGACTTAACGGTCCACCGAAGAAAGAGCCGGCGGCCTATCAGCTAGTTGGTGGGGTAACGGCCTACCAAGGCTATAACGGGTAGGGGGTGTTAGAGCACGGCCCCCCAGAATGAGACTGAGACACGGCTCATACACCTACGGGTGGCAGCAACTGGGAATCGTGGACAATGGACGCAAGTCTGATCCCGCGACGCCGCGTGGAGGAAGAAGGCCTTCGGGTCTTAAACTCCTTTTGACAATCATACAGGTTGTAGAATAAGCACCTGCTAACTCCGTGCCAGAAGCCTCGGTAATACGGAGGGTGCAAGCGTTGTCCGGATTTATTGGGCGTAAAGAGTCTGTAGGCGGTCCGCCACGTTTTCTGTTAAAGTCCAGAGCTTAACTCTGGGATATCGGAGAATACGGGTGAACTTTGAGATCTTTCGGGGATGTTGGAACTCGTAGTGTAGGGGTTAAATCCGTTGATATTACGAGGAACACCGACGGCGAAGGCGAACATCTAGAAAGATTCTGACGCTGAGAGACGAAAGCTAGGGTAGCGAAAGGGATTAGAGACCCCTGTAGTCCTAGCCGTAAACTATGCTCGCTTGGGATAGGTCTCGCAAAGAATACATTCTTTGCGAGAAATTCAAAGCACGAATATCGAAGCACGAAACAAATTCAAAATCTAAAAATCCTAAAATTCAAAACGTTTAATTATTTGAATTTAGAATTTAGATATTGTTTCGAATTTAGGATTTCGTATTTTGGGTTTTGAGCAAAAAATACGTTGTATTTTTTGCGAGATCTGTTCCGCAAGCTAACGCGTTAAGCGAGCCGCCTGGGGAGTACGGCCGCAAGGCTAAAACTCAAAGGAATTGACGGGAGAGCGCACAACCAGTGGAGCATGTTGTTTAATTCGACACGAACCGAAGAACCTTACCCAGGCTTGACATCCTAATGAAACTCCGATGAAAGTCAGAGCCCTCCGGTGCAAACCGGAGCGTTAGGACAGGTGTTGCATGGCTGTCGTCAGCTCGTGCCGTGGGGTGTTCTCTTAAGTGAGGTAACGAGCGCAACCCCTGCTGTATGTTAAATATTCATACGGGACAGGTCCGATTTTATCGGACAGGAAGGAGGGGACGACGTCAAGTCAGCATGGCCCTTATGTCTGGGGCTACAAACATGCTACAATGGCGCCTACAATGAGTTGCCAAGCCGCGAGGCGGAGCTAATCTCATCAAAAGGCGTCTCAGTGGGGATTGCAGGCTGAAATTCGCCTGCATGAACGCGGAATTGGTAGTAATCGCGGGTCAGCTATACCGCGGTGAATACGTTCTCGCTCTTTGTACACAAAATTAAAGCGCGCCTAGCAGCTATTGTTCCTAAGTGGTTTAAATCCACTCCCTCCTCTAAACATGAGGAGGAGTAGCCAAAAAGAATTGGCAGGCTGGGTTATCGTGAGATACCAGCTGGAGGGCCTGAGGCAAAAAGCAGCCAAGCTCCGATCGATATCGGGGTGCCAAATCGACCCAAGCGGTGTGTTTTGGGGAAGTGGCATAACTTGGATGCTTGGAACAGAAGCGATAGTGACCTAGGGAGATCTCTTAAGGATGAAGGTTAAGGCCTTAAGAGAAGTCAGCTACTCCATATTAGTTACTGCTGTTGATTATTTTATTTCGGTGAAATATACTGGAATTATTGACGCAGCGGTGATAAAGGGAGTTACCTATGCTTTCACCAGACTACATTGTAGGATTAACGGATGGAGAAGGATGTTTTTATGTTGGCATCCGACCTCCTGATAAACGTTATTCTCGTTCAAAACATGGTGTGATGACTCACTTTTATATAAAAATGAGGGAAGATGAACTGTCTTTGCTCAAGAAAGTTGAGGAATTCTTTGGATGTGGCGCAGTATACCACCAAAAGGAAAAGCGTCGAAATCACAGCCAATGTTATCGATACGAGATTAACTCTCAGGAGGACATACGTAAAGTTTTAATACCCTTTTTTGACGCTCATCATCTCCAAAGTGTAAAAGTTGAAAATTATAAAATTTTTCGCAAGATCGCACTTTTGGTTAGAGATAAAAGGCACAACAACAAGAGGGGATTGAAGCTCGTTCTACAATTGAAGTCTAGGATGAATCTTGGGTCTCGCCCGGTGCGGGAAATCCGCTCGCCGGGTGGGAACGCGACCAAAACCTTATTGGATCGCAATCCGCCCGTCAGATGAGAGGAGTTGGAAGTACCTGAAGTGTCGCCCTCGGCGACCCAAAGGTAAGTTCAGCAACTAGCATCAAGTCGTGAATCTGTTGCGACCTACACTAGTAATGGTGTAGATAAATTCAACTGTATCGGTGAACTCCTACTTTTGCGTAGTGAAGCGAAGCATAAAGCAAGCTTTGCTTACTTGAGTTGGTTGAGCTAAAATTCAACCTAGTAGAGGTATTACACAAAAGGGAAAATACCGAGGGAAGTCGGTCCTGAGTCCGCCAAAAGGCGGATCGAAGGGCTTGACCCCGTAGAGACTACACGTTGACGCCGCAAGATGACTAAAGCTTACTTACTTGGAGCGTTGCATGATTCCACAGAAAGAAAAACCACTTATCGAGTGGCTTCTAAAAGTCGATCTTATTGCGAATATCTTGCAAAAGGTATTCTCAGTCTTGGATCTAAAGCTTGGATTTACAAAGAAGGGAAAAACCGCAATCTTTGGATTGTGGAATTTTCCAAGAAACTTCTTAAAGGAATTCAAGTTAAAACAAGGCAAGATAAGGTTGATTACACAAGAGGCTACTTTGACACAGAGGGTGGTATTTCAAGAAGTCCAACTGTTCGTTATTACTTGTACTTTGCTCAAAAGAAATTTGAGGATCTAGTTCAGGTAAGAAACTATTTAGAAAAGTTGGGTATAAGCTGTGGAGTGGTGCATAATCCGAGCAAAAAAGCAGACCCGAATTATTGGAGATTTTTTGTTAGAGCAAAATCTTATTTGGACTTTGCAAAAACAATAGGATCCAGTCATCCGGAAAAGGTCATTTTTCTGCGGATGAAGATATAGTCCATGCCCTTAGTAATAGGGGAAGAACATGAACAAGGTATCCGTACTGGAAGGTGCGGATGGATCACCTCCTTTCTAAGGAGATGTTGGAAACTCCAGATTCAATTTATTTGGATGTGGGGAAAATCATCACCCCGAGATCTACGAAAACCGTTTCTCGCTAATCTAACGGAATCACAATGTTCCCAGTTACATTTTGAGTGTTGAGGTCCCCACTTCCTCCGATCTGATCGGAGTACGTTAGGGGCACGCAGAAAAAACCCGGCGCAAGCTCGGGTTTTTTGGTATATGAGAAGATTTTTAGCTATATCCTCCATATTCCTCAGGACATGAACACAATTACGAAAGAACATGCAAGATTAGAAACAACGAGTGTTCCCCAGATGGGGTGGAGTATATTGTGACTGGTGGTGGAGGTGGACCAATTTATCAATTTTTCTCTGCCCCGTTATTTTGGCTTTCTTAAATTTCTTGTAAATTAACCAATATCGTTCCGTTTTGGTCAACAGTAATCATTCCCTTTGGCACATTAGCCTTGAAACTTAACTTTCCGTCGACTAGTTTCATCTGATCAAGCCAAATACCATACTTAGCAAATATATCTTTAATTATTTTGTCTCCATTCGCTTCAATAAAATTAGCAATTTTCCCCGGAGCTTTGATGTTCCCTATGTAAGCATCGTTCATATAGAAATGGTTAATATATAATCTCGCTGAAATAGATAATTGTCCAGGCATAAATAGGTACAGGCTTGTTGCTGAAGCAAAAATGGTTTGATCGGAAAACTCTACTTTTATATTGGTAAGCAAAACAGAAGTTGGTTTATATTGGTTTAATAACGAAGTGATTTGTTCGTCAGTTAATAAAAGAGTAATATCTTCTCTACCTTCGCTGCCATAAGGATTTCCACAGCCAGGAGGTGCACAAATGCCAGAATTTACACCAGAAGATTGTTGTTTTTGAGTGTTCTTTTCTGATTTTACAATAAAAAGGTCTTTACGGACAGGAGTTGTGATTTTATAATACGGAGTTGAAAAGAAAATAAAGTATAACGCAAGCAGGATTGAAGCAAATATGAATGTGAAGATAATGATTTTCTTTCTTGCCATATTCTAAAACGCGCCAGTTTTCTGACTTCTTTTACTATATCACTACGGTGATTAAACCGCCACTCGCTTTCTAAAAGATTTGCTCCAAAGAGAGATTTAGGCACTTTGTTAAACTTAGCTAGTCTCCTTTTGATCCAACTTGCCTCTTTCCCCATTCGAGTGGGCGCTGATGGGATAAGAACCTGCTTCGCAGAACCTTGGAATATGCTTCGCTTACGCTACGCAATTCTCGAACCATCGACCTCGTTCTTATAACAAATATTTGCCTAATGTGTGGGCCGACGTGGGATCGAACCACGGACCTCCAAATTATCAGTTTGGCGCTCTACCACTGAGCCATCGGCCCATTTGGCAAATATTTGATATGTCAAACTTCGTTTGTCATCAGGAACGCGCTCTACCACTGAGCCAACGACCCAATTTTTTACATTTTACCACGAAAAGGTTAGTTTAGTCATGTTAGACCTCGAAAGTTTTATTAAGAAGGATAGAGGACGAGCTGGGTAATCTTCGAGAAGTGTTTTTTGTTGTTTGTTGCAAGCTGGAGCTTTGAGTTTAAACAATTTGCTGCAATTAAAGCGTCCCCGATAAATGAAGTTTTTTGCTCACGCAAGAGATCTCCTGCTATAACGCCTGCGTTTTTTCCCAGGTCTAATGTTTGAAATAAACCAAGAAATTCTAAAGCTTTAGATAGTTTTTCCTTATCTTTTAAATTTTTGTCTGTCATGAATTCTGCAACAACAACGGGATTAATAAACAATTCGAGTTTTCCTTTAAGCTGTTTATCTAGAAGTTTTTCAAAGGAGCGACTGCGGCCCTTGGAGTAGTCAATTAAAACATCAGTATCAACGAAAATCTTTGTCATTTTCCTCTAAGTTTTTTAATCCGATCTCTTTCTTTCGAGTTTCTTCTAAGTCTATCTATAAATTTTTTTCCACTTTCACCTTTTCCTAAAAATCCAAAATATTCTTCAATTTTGAACCCGCTTTCTTTGTAAGGGGAAAGTATGGCAACAGACTTGCCAAAACGGTTAACGACAAAAGAAGCTTCAGTTTTTGCAACAGTATCCAGATATTCAGATAAATTATTTCTTAGATTAAAAGAATTAACGCTTCTCATGACTGAATGATACCTTATTACATAAAAGTTGTCAAGTTGTACGTTCGTACAACACTACCATTTTTCAGCTGTTGTAGGTTTTCAGAAATATGCTATTATTCACTTAACAATTTTCTCTAAATGACGATTGAGAGAAGTTCAATTCGATTTGTTCCCGAGTCTTCTAAACCTGAATTTGAAGGTGTTGTAATCTTGCTTGACGAAAAGAATCTAGACCCGCAAATATTTTGGCAAAAATACAAAGCAGGTAAATTATCCCAAGGCTGCATGGAATACATGAAGTGGTTTGAAAGGATAATGGATTTGTCACCCGTTTCAACATTTTTTAAAACCCAAGTTGTTTTTGAATCGGGGATCGAGTATAAATCTGGAATAAACAAGGAGGAAAGTCCATACGAAAAAACAAGGACGTTTTTCATTAGTTGTGCAGCACATCAAGAATATATTGCTCGGGAAGTAGAAATAGAATTTTTTGGAATGATTTTGTCGCTTCTTAAACTAAGAGAAAAAATGGGAATTTTTAATCCGGTCAAATGGCAAGAATGGGAAGAGTATTTGAAAAAGGTTGATAAGAAAGTCTTGAACAGTTAGTTGTGGTTGGTGTCGTTTGATACATTTCTTCAAATTAGCTTCAGTTATTTTACAAAAACCAAACAAGGAACTTAGGGGAAGTTGGGGAAGTAGAAAATTTGCATTTAGGTCTAATTTGGGATTAAAATCACGCAAGCACCTTGACTAACAGGAGGATACAGTGGGATTCCCAACAGGCGCCCAAGGGCTTTCAGAGCTTGCTATGGTCTGCACTGCGGAGACAAAAGCCGCAAAACAAGTGATCGCACAGGTACGGGCATGTTTAACCGAACAGGAGAATAAGGTTGCTCGCCTGGAGAATTTTGGGCAAGTGCTTACTGCCTTAGGCAAATCCTGGAAGGAGCATGATCCTGGCAAACGCGACAATGCATACTTTTTCCTGGATCAGGAAGGCAAATGGGCAGTTGTCAAAGAACTAATTCCAGATGGGACGAAGGTCATTGAGGACTGGCGGGAATGGAGAGAGTACGACACATCCGAACGTTGGTGGAGACCACTTGAGTTGGTATCCCCTAGGTATCGAGCCATTCCGCTGTCGGAAGTGCTGAGAGGAAGTTGCCCTGTTGGCCATTCTGGGCAACCTGTGGTTGAACACTATGTCCAAGCATTTGATGGTCCGGAGGGAGATTCGTGGCTTAAGGAGAGAATGGTAGTTTGCGCTGACTGTAGAAACATATCGTTGTCTGAAGCGCAAATATCAAGCGAACGGATGAGATAGGAGGTGAAGGGGTGGAGTTTGAACAAAATCCGCCTTTGGCGGACAAGGGAGAACTCCACCCAAATTAACTTTGAGCGTTGACACTAAGGATGTAACACTGTATAATTCTCGCAGTAATCCCGACAAGGGATTTTTAGTCAAGAGTTTTGGTTTTCCTAATGAGAATATTTTCTAAACTTACCCAAAGCAATTCGCGGCCTTAGGTCGTGGGCTGAAAGTAGGTACTTCTCAAAAGTGTTTAAACTGGTCTCTGGACCAGTTTTTTTGTATAACTTAACAACTAAATAGAGGACTCAAGCTTCCTGGTAAAGTCGCCTTAAAAGTGGCTTTGGAGGGCAGCGCTAAATTGAACTACATAAGTGCTGGCCCACCGAAGAATTGATAAGTAGGGGCCCGTAGTTCATCCGGTAGAACGCTACATTTGCAATGTAGAGGTGAGCGGTTCGAGTCCGCTCGGGTCCACAGCGTTAGATCCCAGTTTGTTGAGATCTACGCCGTGAGCTCTTTCGCAGAGTTTTTACAACGTAAAATCGCCTAAGGCGATCTACGTTCTAAACAATGCGACTGGGCGAAGCGAAATTAAATTGCACTTTTACAAGTGAAGAGAGAATACTTGTCCCGATTTGTCGGGATGAGTAAAGGCCCCGTACAATCTTACCTTTCGCCTTAGTTCATTTGAACTGCGGCTTAAGGAGCGATTTGACGGGGCTGGGGTTAATTTTTTTGTCTTAAAGAACGCAGACAGGGGATGCCTTGGTGCAAGTTGCCGAAGAAGGACGTAAATGGCCACGATAGTCGTCGGGTAGGAGCCAATATCCTATGATCCGGCGGTTTCCGAATGGGGAAACCCAGTCCGATTAACATCGGACGACCCCGCAGCCAAGTTGTGCTTCGCACAAGGAAGTCTACAGTCTACAGTCTACGGACTACAGCTAAAACAATTTGCTGTAGACGGTAGTCAGTAGTCGGCAGTCTTTCTTGCGCGGAGCGCATATTAACCGCGGCGGAGGGAACCCGGTGAACTGAAACATCTAAGTAGCCGGTGGAAAAGATACCAAAAGTATTCCGTTAGTAGCGGTGAGCGAACACGGAGGAGCCCAAACCTGCTCGTGCGAAGCACGAGTGGGTGTTATAGGACCAGCCACAACAGATCAGTTGCGAATAGAAGAACATCTTGGAATAGGTGACCAAAGAGGGTGATAGTCCCGTATTTTAAATTCAAAACTGCTGGGTTGGATTCCTGAGTACCATGAGACACGCGAAATCTTGTGGGAAGTTACCCAGACCATTGGGTAAGGCTAAATACAACTTGCGACCGATAGTGAACTAGTACCGTGAGGGAAAGGTGAAAAGAAGGGTGGAACACCCAGTGAAATAGAACCTGAAACTGTTTGCGAACAAACCGATAGAGCTTGTGCTTTGCACAAGAATTTTCAATTTTCAATTTTCAATTTTCATTGAATTTAAAATGTTTTTATTTTTAAACATTAAGATTTGATTGAAAATTTTAAATTTCAAATTTTAAATTCTCGCGCAGGGCGCGAGTGATATCGTGCCTATTGAAGAATGAACCGGCGAGTAGTCGTTTGCGCGCTTCGTCTAAGCTATTTTGTAGCGAAGGCATAGTGAAAGCGAGGGTTAACAGCCCGAAATATGGCGCGCGATGGCTGACCCGAAACCAGGTGATCTAACCATGAGCAGGGTGAATCCGCCAGAAATGGCGCGAGGAAGGCCGAACCCGTTGGTGCTGCAATACCATGGGATGACTTGTGGATAGTGGTAATATGCTAAACGAACCTGGAGATAGCTGGTTCTCCCCGAAAGGTCTAAAGGGACCGTCTTGTAAGATAACGCAGTTGGGGTAGAGCACTGAATGGGGTGCCAAGCGTAAGCGAGGTTTCTCAATCAAACTCCGAATACAATTGCGCAAAGTTACAGGAGACAGACATGCGGGGCTAAGCTCGTGTGTCGAAAGGGAAACAACCCAGACTCTCAGTTAAGGCCTCTAAATTCTGGCTAAGTTGTAAAGGAAGTTATTATCCACAGACACCCAGGAGGTTGGCTCAGAAGCAGCCATCCTTTAAAGAAAGCGTAATAGCTCACTGGTCGACTGTTTCTACTGTTCCGCAAGGAGCAGCAGAGCGGATGGTAGCGCCGAAAATGTATCGAGGATTAAGCCAGGTGCCGAAGCTGGAGACGCTTGTACTTCGTACAAGAATTTTAAATTTTAAATTCTCGCACGGAGTGCGAGTTGTGGTAGGGGAGCGTTCCGATTGCTTTGAAGCGGGAGTGTAAGCGACCGTGGAGCGATCGGAAGTGAGAATGCCGGTATGAGTAGCGTTGTTCGGTGAGAATCCGAACCGCCGTATGCCCAAGGTTTCCGTCGCAACGTTCGTCGGCGACGGGTTAGTCGGCTCCTAAGGCGAGGCCGCAAAAGGCGTAGTCGATGGATAAACCGTTAATATTCGGTTACTTGCGTTGAGTCGTTACCAACTAGGGACTGACTGAGTTGGAGGTTCTGAGCTCCGAACGATATCGGAGTATAAGCTGTTAGACAGTTCTAGCTGGAAAATCCGCTAGAATGCTTAATCGAGCAGCAATGTAAAGTGTTTCGAGAAATCGGAATACAATTCAGACGCTTTCAGTTCACGAGAAAAGGTTCGTAGTGAGAATCAGCGTTAGCCGTACCGCAAACCGACACAGGTGGGCTGGTATTAGTGTACCAAGGCGAGCGAGCAACAGAAGCTTAAGGAACTCTGCAAAAAATCTGGACGTAAGTTCGCAAGATGTCCTTCCCGTAGTTCTACGGGATACAACAAAAGACTGTCAACCGACTGTTTATCAAAAACACAGGTCCCTGCAAAGCCGCAAGGCGAAGTATAGGGGCTGACGCCTGCCCAGTGCCGGTAAGTCAACGGGATAGGTGATACCATGTAAATTGGAGGAGCCTTGAACCGAAGCTCCGGTAAACGGCAGCAGTAACTATAACTGTTCTACGGTAAAATTCGTTGCCGTAGTAAAATTCTGCTATATGCTGGGAAATCTGAGTATCTCGAGCTAATTGACTTTGGGAAAAATTCGGATAATACTGAATTTAATGCCCACAGCTTCAATTAAAAATGCTTCGAGCGCAGACTATCAGCAGGAAAGGCTAGTAACAGCGGGATGGGTTGTAGGGTTTACAGACGGAGAAGGTTGCTTCTCTGTAAGTATAATCCGCAACAAAACGAGTTCCACAGGCTGGCAAGTGATGCCTGAATTTGTGATAGCCCAAGGAGAAAAGAGCTTGGATGCTCTTGGAAAGTTAAAGAACTTTTTTGGATGTGGAAATATCTTCGTAAACAGAAGATACGATAATCATTCAGAAAATCTTTATCGATTTTGCATCCGTTCTCTTGACGATCTCAGCAAGAAAGTGATTCCGTTTTTTAGGAATCATTCTCTTGAGACTGCTAAGCACCAAGATTTTGAGTGCTTTGCAGAAATAATGAGTCTTGTTAAAGAGAAAAAGCATCTAACTTTGGAGGGGATTGAACAAATTGCATCAATTGCTGGTCGAATGAACGTCAAAAAATCTCGCAAGTTTCTAGAATCCTCAGAGACCACACGCAGAAGTCCCGATCAGATCGGGACAAGATATGGTTCGGTCTGCATGGCGACATGCAGAACCTAGATAGCAAGGAGTCTAGTGGTAACGGAAACAAGCGAAGTTCCTTGTCGTGTAAGTTACGACCCGCACGAAAGGCGTCACGAGTTGACAACTGTCTTGAGCTTCTACTCGGCGAAATTGCGATGGCTGTGAAGACGCGGCCTATTTGCACCAGGACAAAAAGACCCCGTGGAGCTTTACTGCAACTTGGCATTGAGCTGTGTTTACCAATTGTCTAGAATAGGAGGGACCCTGAGAGCAATCAAAGGGGACAGTGTAATACCTCTCTTTGGTGAATTTCAGATCTTACCCAAGGGCCCTGAAGACGGGTCCGGGAACAGTGTTTGGTGGGCAGTTTCGCTGGGGCGGCGTCCTGCTAAAAAGTAACGCAGGAGCACAAAGGTTGGCTTACTCCCGATGGAAACGGGAGCTCAATGTGTAAGGGCACAAGCCAGCTTAACTGTGAGACCGACAGGTCGAACAGATGCGAAAGCAGGTCCTAGTGATCCCCGAGTCCGATATGGTATCGGACCGGGCTTAACGGATAAAAGCTACCCCGGGGATAACAGAGTAGTCGCGCCCGATAGTCCATATAGACGGCGCGGTTCGCTACCTCGATGTCGGCTCAGCGCATCCTGGGGCTGGAGAAGGTCCCAAGGGTTGGTCTGTTCGCCCATTAAAGCGCTACGTGAGCTGGGTTCAGAACGATGTGAATCAGTTGAGTCGCCTAACATTTGGTGACTGACAACGAGCTGATTTCCTCTGTCGTTTTGCACTAAATATTCACACGAGGTTCTGTTATTAAAAAAGAGGACTCTTGTTACCCAACAAGAGATAAATCTGGCTATATGCTGGAAAGTCTTGCAAATGGTAATATACTTAGTATACTAGTAAAAATTATTACCCACCCGCCAATTGGCGGGGTGAGATTATCAGCAGGAAAGGCCGGTTTTAATGAAATTTCAGATCAGTGACGATTACTTCATTGGCTTTGTCGAAGGAGAAGGATCCTTTTTGGTTAGCATTGTTCCCTCACGCGGAACAAGTAGAACGAAAAGCGGATGGCAAGTAATTTACTTTTTTAAAGTGTCACAAAACCCAAGCGGCAAGATTGTTTTGGAGCAGTTAAAGGAGCGGTTGGGTTGCGGGTACATAAAAAGGAACGGTAGTCGACGCGATCTGACAGATAAGTCCTTGGCATATATTGTCAGGGATATATCGAGCCTCAAAGATAAAGTTATTCCGTTCTTTGACGAAAGGCTAGTTATAAAAAGGCGCAACTTTGAAAAGTTTAAGCGTGTCATAGAGCTTGTCGTCACAAGGCAACACTTAACGCCTGACGGAATGAGAGAGGTTTTGGATATTGCTTACTCGATGAATACTCGTAAAAGGAAGATATCCAAAAAAGAAATCTTGAAGGTTTATTAAACCGGAATCCTCACAGGCCATACGCCAGAGTCCGTAGTACTACGGACAAGATATGGTCGGACCCCCCAAGCGATTGGGGGAGCCAACAGGAATACAAAACTAGTTGGCTCACAGTTGATTAGAAGATTGTGATAACAACAATGTCGGACTCTATCCGGTGCAAACGGAGGATTTTTGAGGGGAGTTAGCCACAGTAAGAATTGCTGCCTCGATGGGTAACTATCGAGGTCACACTAGCTAAAATCGGTGAAATCCTGTATAGTTTCTGATGGTCCTATATAAGTACAGGACAATACCGAGGGAAGGTCTCTTTGTGAACAAATTTGTAGCAGCTTACATTGCTGGCTTCTTTGATGGTGATGGTAGTGTTAGGTTGCAATTGCAACCTCGTAAAAATGCTAAGCAGGGTTTCCGTGTTAGGGCAATCATTTCGTTTGCTCAAAAGACTGGACACCACCAAGAGCTTGGCTGGATAAGGAAGAGATTAGAGATAGGATATATCTACACTCGTAATGATGGCATTACGGAGTTGAAAATCGAAGGATTTAAACAGGTAGAAAATATCCTTTCACAAATGCTTCCATATATCCGGTTCAAGAAAAAACAAGCTAAACTTGTTTTAAAGGCTTTAGCATTTCTAAAAGATAGTTCTGAGAATATACTTGAAGTTGCAAAAATTTCAGATCGTATTTCTCAACTTAACTACGTTACTGTTAAGAAGCGGTATACAAGTAAGATCGTAAAGGAATATTTGTCACAAAGACATACCCCCGTAACGACTGATCCAATACCAATTTTGGTAAAGGAGAGAAGTAAGATATCTGTAAAAGAAAACTTGCTTAATAACGCTAGCCCCCGACGTAAAAGTCGGGGTGAAGGTATAGTCTAACCTTTTGGTAACAAAAGATCATGTTGACGAGAGGACCTGGCCGAGGGAATCCCTAGTGTACCAGTTGTTCTATCAAGAGCATCGCTGGGTAGCTACATTCCCATGGGATAACCGCTGAAAGCATCTAAGCGGGAAGCCCACCCCAAGATTAGAAATCCAACACTTGTGCGTAGCACAAGGAAATTCGAATATCAAAACACGAAATTCGAAACAAATCATAAATTCAAATGACCAAAATTCAAAACAGTTTTGAATTTGGAATTTTGAACATTGAATATTGTTTCGGATTTGTAATTTAGAATTTCGGATTTTCTCGCGCTACGCGCGAGTCAGACTCCTGGAAGAACACCAGGTCGCCTGTAAAGGCGAACCTCGTCAGCCGCAAGGCGAGACGGGTTGATAGGTGGAAGGTGTAAGGCTCGTAAGAGTTTTAGCCAATCCATACTAATTAGTCGATAGACAAAAAAATTTAACCCTGACTCTCTTCACTTGTAAGAGTACAATTGTTTAACAAGTTTTGCGTTCAAGCCTTTCGGTCTTTAATGCGTTGTGGAACCACCTCTTTCTCGCCTCGCTGAGCAATCGGCGAAGCGGGCCATTCCGAACAGAGAAGTGAAACACTTCAGCGGCGACGATAGTGATTGGGCAACCTTTCGCGAAAATAACTCAAGGCCGGGGGACTCGAGCGCAAAACTCACAGAATTAGATATTCATTCTTCAAAGGTAAAATCCAGGTTGCTTTATGCAGGTAAAATATAAGTTCAGTACGAATGATTACAGGCATATTGATTACCCCAGTTCGCATTATATGAATATAATATATCCCCATTTAAAAAGATCCATTCTTCATAGTTTTCTTGCCGAATAAAAACCAAAGAGAAATCTGTATGGTTTTTCTTCAAGAGGTTTGATATAATCGTTCTAATATAATGAAAGGAAAGGTGGAACGTAAAGCCCCCCGATAAATCGGGGGACCACGTTCCTACCCGCCAAGCGGGATGGAAATGCTAAGTGTCAAAAGGATCAAAAATTCCTAAACTAACACAACTTACACAAGATAATACTTCAAGTTCCGATTTAATGGGTCAACTTCTTGTTAAAACTGGTCAATTCCGTGGAGGGGTAGTTGTAGGGCAAAAAGTTGAAGGTAAAGTTGTTGAGGTGACCGGTAGAATGGTTATTCTTGATATTGGGTCAAAGGCCGAAGGCCTTGTTGTTGAGGATCAATTTGACGAAGCACGAGACTTTATAAAAACATTATCTGCGGGAGACAAAGTAACGGCAACAGTTGTCGTTTCTGAAACAATGCACGGGCAAGCACTTCTTTCACTTCGAGACACAGCACAAGAAACGGGCTGGGTGGAGCTAGAGAATGCTTTTAAAGAAAACGCGCAAGTAGAATTTAAAGTATTGGGGTTTTCTCGCGGTGGTTTATCAGTTGTTACTCGCGGAGTTGAAGGATTTGTTCCTATCTCACAAATGAGTGCAAGTATTGCTAAAAATATTGCCAACTCTGTTGGAAAAACATACAAAGGCAAGATTGTTGAGTCGGATCGCGCCAGCAATAAGCTGGTTTTGTCGGAGCGCGCTGTTTCTGAGTCCGAGATGATTAAAGAACAGATAGACGCGCTTAAGCTAATAGAAAGCGGGGAAAAACTTAAAGGTAAGGTTGTTGGAATTGCAAATTTTGGAGCCTTTGTTCAAATTAAAATTCCGGGAAAAAACGGCAAGGATGTCACATTAGATGGCCTTGTTCATTTGTCTGAACTTTCTTGGCAAAAAGTAGTTGATCCGGCAAAAATTGTCAAGGAAGGTGAGGTCGTTGAAGTTGTTGTAATAGGTAAAGAATTGGGCAAACTTGCACTTTCTATAAAGAAAGCTCAAGTTGATCCTTGGCAGAAAGCGGTTGAGAGGTATAAGGTTGATGGTAAGGTTTCAGGAAAGGTGGTTAAGATAAACGAGTCAGGTGCTTTTGTTGAACTTGAACCAGGGGTTGAAGGATTACTTAGAACTTCAAAAATTCCGTCAGGAATGTCTCTTAAAGATGGGCAAACAGTTGAGTGCTTTATTGAAGAAATCGACAAGAAAAACAGAAAAATTGGATTGGGATTGGTATTAAAAGTGAAACCAATAGGATACAAGTAAAAAATTTTCAATGCCTCGTTCCTCGATAGCTTTTGTTTGTCAGCAATGTGGGCACTCGTCTCCCAAATGGATGGGACAATGTCCGGACTGTGGAAGTTGGAACAGCTTTGTGGAAACGGAAGTTGGACAGTTTAAGTCTAAGTCTAAGATCGGACATTCAACTTCTCGTGCTCCAATATTATTATCTCAGATAAAAAAAGAAGATTACTCCAGACGGCTTTCCACAAAAATTGCAGAACTTGATCGCGTTCTCGGCGGTGGTTTAGTTCCCGGGATGGTCGCGCTTGTGGCCGGCGAGCCGGGGATCGGAAAGTCTACACTTTTGCTTCAAGTTGCCAACAATATCGACGGACAGGTGGTTTATGTAGCAGGGGAGGAGTCGTCGGGCCAAATTGCCAATAGGGCCGAAAGAATTGGTGCAAAAGGGAAAAATATTTTAGTCTTGGAAGAAACGGACGTTGATGAAATATTGAGTCAAATGAGTCAAATGGGGCATATGGGTCTTATGATTGTTGACTCCATTCAAACGTTAACAACGAATGATTTAACAGGTGGGGCCGGGTCTATTGGGCAAGTTAGGGAATGCGCCGCTCGTCTTTCTTCTTATTGTAAGAGGATAGGATTACCCCTGCTTCTTGTGGGACACGTTAATAAAGAAGGCTCGATTGCCGGACCGCGAGTACTTGAACATATGGTTGACTCGGTTATTTGGTTTGAAGGAGATAGAAGAGAGATGCTCAGAGTATTGCGATCTATTAAAAACAGGTTTGGGGCAACAGATGAGGTGGGGATCTTTTCGATGGGTCAAGAAGGACTGTTTGAAGTGGGAAACCCCTCGGAACTTTTCTTGGGCAATACGAAAGGAGTTCCAGGGTCTTGTACTACTACTATTATAGAAGGAACGCGGCCTTTACTGCTTGAAGTTCAGGCGCTAACTGCTTCAACCAAACTTGCTTTTCCCAAACGCTCAGCCTCGGGTATGGATTTAAGGCGGCTGGAGGTAATAATTGCTGTTTTAACCCGCCGTGTTGGCTTGCCTTTGTGGGAATATGATATTTACGTTAACGCAGTTGGGGGGATCAAAGTTGCAGAGCCCGCAACCGACTTGGCAGTTGCCTTGTCTATTGCCTCTTCCTTTTACAACAAACCCTTGCCGAGCCTTGTGGCGATAGGAGAAGTAGGGTTATTAGGAGAAGTAAGAGAAGTAGTACAGCTTGATAGAAGAGTCAAAGAAGCAAAAAGATTAGGTTTCAAGACGTTTGTTACCTCGAGGGAAGCAAAAACAGTGATTGAGGCGATCAAAAAATACCTATCACAAACACGTGGATAAGTTCTTCATTATTAATTAAGGTAGAAAAATAGCAAGGTAACAAGTTATTCCCCAGCGTATTAACAAGTTTTCCACAAAGAACAGTTTCATACGAAGTAAATGCGAAATATAGCCACGAGTTTAAGGGAGTTATTACTCTAGGACTAAGGATATTTTCGGGGATATTTTCTATAGGTTTGACAAGTACTTGACAAAAGTGTTAAAATGCTTTAAACATAAATATATGGCAAAACTGACAGGTTTTATCGCAATGAAGAAGATTTTTGGGAAAGGGAAGACAAAACTGGCGGAGTCAGCTGCAAGCCAAGTTAAGGAAATGGGAAGATTGGGGCAAAGCTTAGTCGTAATGCAGCTTGGAAAATAATCGGCTTTTCAAGGAGAATGAGTTGACCCGTCATACGGGTCAAGTAGGGCCAGGTTGTCTTTCTAAATGAGGGATGAGTTGTAGGGGAACGTCAAGTCCCGCTCAGCGGGATACGTTCCAAGCAGGCTCGGGACGTTAATACCAATCTGCCTTAAAGTGGGGAATGAGTTGTAGGGCAGGCGACTCATTTCCCTCTTTAGGGAAGAAGTATTTTACGTCCCGACTCATCTCTCTTCAGGTAGACAACAGCAGGCTTGAGGCGTAAAACGCCTCGACTCATTCTCACTCGAGGAGCCGATTTTGAGTTTAATCACTTGACATCTTTATATTAGTGGTGTTAAACTCAAAACGTAAAGTCGCATAAGGCGGTCACGTTTCAGGAAAGGTTAAGTCGCCTTTGGCGAACCTCGCGTTTTGGCGGGCCACGTTTGCTTTTTTCAATTTTGTTTTCCTGTAAGTTTAATGTAACCTCAATAGTGAACAGCTAAGCTATCAGTAAGATTTAAAATATTTACTTTTGCCGTTTACTATTTCCGCCAAAGGGGTCATCCTTTGGACGATACTAATTTCAATGGATTCCCAAGATAATACAAAACCAGTTAAAGATGCTCTAGCTGAGGGGCAGAATAATTCGTCCCAGGAAGATTCATTTTCAGAGCAAGGGTCAGGATATGACTCTTCATTTCAGCGACGTCCATATAGGCAATATGACGAAAGGTCAATTCCAGACGCCGGACTACCGACAGAATATTTGGAAGGAGTTTTGGATATTGCTGAGGAAGGGTCCGGACTTCTTCGGCCTTTTACGTCGAACTTGGAAGCCCGAAGCGTATACATTTCTTCCAGCCAAATAAGAAGGTTTAATCTTAGGGCTGGAGATTTAATTGGGGGACAAGCACGCTCACCCAAGGAAAATGAACGCTTTTGGGGACTTTTAAAAGTGGAGAAAGTAAATGGTGATCCAGTTGACCAACAAACAGACAGGCCACGGTTCGAGGACTTAAAACCAATCCATCCTCAAGAACAAATTAAGCTTGAAACTGATCCAGAGAAGCTGACAACTCGAGTTATTGACCTTGTTGCACCCGTCGGGTTTGGGCAAAGAGGTCTTATTGTTTCTCCTCCTAAGGCTGGTAAAACAATAATGCTTAAAGATATTGCCTCGGGTATAGCCCTAAATTATCCGGAAGGAGAGAAGGGTGGAGTTCATTTGATGGCAGTTTTAATTGGGGAGAGACCAGAGGAAGTAACTGATATTGAAATGCATATTGACGAGGTAACTGGTGGTAAAGGAGAAGTAGCAGCTTCCAACTTTGATGAGGCACCGGATGACCAAACACGTGTTGCAGAGTTAGCTTTGGAGCGAGCAAAGAGGTTAGTTGAACGTGGCATGAGAGTGGTAGTATTACTTGATTCAATTACGCGCTTGGCGCGTGCTTACAACTTGGCTTTGCCGACATCCGGTCGAACACTGACCGGAGGTTTTGATCCGGTTGCGCTGTATCCTGCAAAGAAATTCTTCGGAGCGGCTCGGAATTTTGCTCCGATGAATATCGGAGTTCCCACCGTAGCGCGAGCGAAGGGGGACATTGGTCCTTCACTAACGATTATTGGTACAGCCCTGGTGGATACAGGTTCCCGAATGGACGACTTGATTTATGAGGAATTTAAGGGTACAGGTAACATGGAGCTGCATCTTGATCGCAGGTTGGCGGACCGGCGAGTTTATCCCGCGATTGATGTAACGCGATCCGGAACTCGCCAGGAAGAAATTTTGTATGGACCGGAGATTATGCCATTAGTTGTAACCTTAAGACGAATGTTCGATTTGATCCCAGACGGGGAGAGAACAGAGACCTTCTTGGAAAGGTTGAGGAAGACTAAGAGTAATAAAGATTTTTTTCAAACTTTAGCTAAAGGCTAATGTCTAAATTTTCAATTTTCAATGAATTTTCAAACTCTTTGGAATTTGTAAATTGGCACTTCACTGAAAATTGTAAATTGAAAATTCTCTTTGACTTCTTTCTTCTTTTGTGCTACCAATAGTCACAAGTGGCATCCATTTTTCAAGACCTCAAGGAATTCATAGCGGAGTGGTGGAAGTTTTTGTCCGTTCCGACGAAGAACGCTTTTTTGCATTTTGAACGTACAAAGGGTAAATTTGCAGAATCTTTATATAAACAACGAGGAAAACTGGCTCGTCCGTTTGTTCATTCGGGCATGGCCACGCTAAGCGTGGTTGGAGTCATGATTGCCCCAGTTATTTCCCAAGAGTTGCCAGGCGGCCAAAACCCTTGGCAGCTTGCCGCGCCGAGTGCAGTATTGTCTGCAGCGACAGAAAATCCCGATATCTCAACTTTTGTTTCGGACAAGCCGCGCGATAAGGTTTATGACTATACGGTAAAAGAAGGGGATACTATATCTTCAATTGCTCAAACTTATGGAATCTCGCAAGACACTATTGTTTGGCAAAACAATTTACCAAAAAAGGCAACATTAAAAGCCGGTCAAAAGTTACAAATCCTACCGGTTACCGGGGTTTCTCATACAGTGCAAAAGGGTGAGACGATTTACTCAATTGCTAAAAAGTATCAAGCTGAGGCTCAGCCAATTGTTGATTTTCCGTTTAATACTTTTATGAATGACGAGACTTTTGCATTGGCAGTAGGGCAGACTTTAATTGTACCTGAGGGAATAAAACCTCAAGAAATTCCGGCGTCCATTGCTCGACGCGAAGTGCCGATTGCGGGCGCAGTTACGGGGTCTGGCGCATTTGTCTGGCCAACATCGGGTCGCATAACCCAAAGTTATTCTTGGTACCACGGGGCCATAGACATTGCAAACTCATCTTCCCCCGATATCTTGGCTGCTGATTCTGGAGTGATTATGGTTGCTGGTTGGCCGGATAATTCAGGTTATGGAAATAGAGTGGTTATTGATCACGGTAACGGATACAGAACACTGTATGGTCACTTGGTGCAATATTATGTTCAACCGGGAGATAAAGTGTCTAAAGGTCAAGCAATAGGGAAGATGGGAACAACTGGTCGCTCGACGGGGATACATCTTCATTTTGAGGTTAGGGCGGGGAACTCAAGGCTCAATCCATTTGACTTCTTGAAGTAACGACAAACAAGTCGTATACACTTTGGTACTTTTCCTTCTAAAATTTCGGTACTGAGCCAGCAGATGGTATCCACTCCAGGGACCTAAATCTACAGATACCCGGTCAAGAATAATGGGTGGGACAACTTTAATT